>DATMAZ010000079.1:0-15813 GCA_035559675.1 Candidatus Limnocylindria bacterium | reverse complement strand
CGTCCCCGCCACCACGTCGAGGATGCTGCGCTGGTTCGGCGTGGAGAGGCCTACCACGCCGCCCGGGGCGAGCGCCGCGCGCGCCGCGGCCAGCAGCCGCACCGGCTCGCGCGCGTGCTCCACGATGTCCCACATGGTGATGACGTCGAAGCGATCGCCGCCGGCTGCGAACGTCGTGAACTCTCCGGTCTGCACGTCGAGGCCGAAGCGTTCCCGGGCGTAGCGGGTCGCCTCGACCGAGCCGTCGACGCCAGTAACGCTCCAGCCCCGGCGGCGCGCCACGGCGAGAAACAGGCCCGTGCCGCAGCCGACGTCGAGCAGCCGGCCCGGCGCGTGGTGGCGTTCGACGGCGTCGAGCCAGTGCTCGTAGGTGACGACGAGCGGGTTCGTCGGCGAGTCGTCGAAGCAGTAGTCGTAGTAGCCGCGCAGCTCGGGCAGCATGCTGGCCCCGCCCTGATAGAGCTCGGCGAAGGTGGCGCGGATCGCCTCCTCGCTCGGCAGCGGCCAGAGGAAGACGAGGCCGCAGCGCCCGCAGCGGTAGATGGAGAACGCCGTGAGTCGGTAGCGCAGCCGCGCGCCGGCATCCTGGCAGACGAGGCACCGCGGGGCTTCCATCGCGCGCACCCGCTACCTGCCACGCGCCCCGCGCCCGCTCAAGCCGTGCGGCGCGGTTGACTCCGCTCGGGAGCGCTCGTAACCGTACGCGCCGTGTCGTGCGTGGTGACGGGCAGCGCGGGGCTTCTCGGCCACTGTCTCGTCGAGCGCCTGCTGGCTCGCGGCGAGACGGTGCGGCGAATCGACGTGGCGGGCGGGCCCGACACGCTCGCCATCGATCTGCGCGACGCCGCCGCGCTCGACTGTGCCGTGGCCGGCGCGGAAGTGATCTACCACCTCGCCGCCGCCCAGCGGATGAAGCCGCAGTTCCAGGGCCTCTCCGAGGACGAGATCTTCGCGATGAACGTCGAAGGCGTGCGCAACGTGCTGGCCGCAGCCGAGCGCCACGGCGTCCGCAAGGTCGTGTGGATCTCGAGCTCGGGCGTCTACGGCATCCCGCAAACGGTTCCGTGCACGGAAGACCACCCGACGCGCCCGCTCGGCGCCTATGGGCGCTCGAAGCTCGAGGGCGAGCGCCTCTGCCGGGAGGCCGTGGCGCGCGGGCTCGACGTCACCATGCTGCGGCCGATGAGCCTGTTCGGACCGCACATGACCGGCGTCTTCCCGCTGCTCTTCGAGTGGGTGCGGACCCACCGGCCCGTCTATCTCCTCGGCAGCGGGCGCAATCGGGTGCAGATGAGCTCCGCCTGGGACGTGGCCGATGCCTGCCTGCTGGCCGCCGCCCGGCCCGAGAGCCGCGGCGCCGTGCTGAACCTCGGCGCCGCCCCCGAGCACGTCCCCACGGTGCGCGAGCAGGTGGCCGCGCTGATCGCGCACGCCGGCTCGCGCTCGCCGATCGTCGCCATCCCGGCGGCGCTGCTCCGCGGCGCCGCCCGCACCCTCGACGTCTTCGGCTGGTCGCCGCTCGTCCCCGAGCATTACCTCCTGGCCGACGCGAACTTCATCCTCGACATCAGCCGGGCGCGCGCCGTGCTCGGCTGGGAACCGGCCTTCGACAACGTCGCCATGATGAACGCCGCCTACGACTGGTACGTCGGCGCCGACCCGTCCTACCGCCCGCAGCGCCGCGCCGCGCTCAGGCTGCTCGACCTCGCCGCGCCCGTGGTCCGTGCGCTCGCCCCTAGCGCGACCGAGCGCGCGCGCCCGGCGGCGACATAGGCGGCGCGTCGCTCGGGGCCTTCTCGATCACGACGAGCTGCGAGATGCCGATCACGGGCATCCGGTACGGCAGCCGCACGAGCAGCCGCGCGATCGGCGTCGGCGTGATGTTCGGGAAGAGCAGCCCGCAGCGCTCCTGGCGCGCCACGCGCAGGTCGGCGGCCCGCACCAGCCGGCGGACGTGGCCCGGGGAGAAGCGCAGCGACTGCCGCTCGTTGCTGCGGGTGAGCCCGAGCACGATGTGCCCGGGGTTGATGCGGTTCGGCTCGAACATGACGACGCGGCGGCGCGCCACCCGGTGCATCTCGCGGACCGCCGCCACGGGGTCGTCGAGATGGTGCAGCAGCTCCCAGCACGCCACCACGTCGAACGCCTCGTCGGGAAACGGCAGCGCGCTCGCGCTCGCCCGGACGCGGTCGCGGACCGGATTGCCGTCGAGCATGCCCGCCGCGTAGTCGCAGGCGACCACGTGGACGTCCGGCGCGTAGTACCGGCTCGAGAAGCCGTTGCCCGCGCCGACGTCGAGAAGCGAGCGGACGCCGGCCAGCAGGCCGGCGTCGTCGAGGTAGCGCACACGCTGGCGCGCGAACAGCTCGACCACCGGGTGGTCGCTGCGGCGATAGACGCCGCCGCCCTCCCAGAACTCGCGCTGGTCGTCGGCCACCGCTCACTCGCCGGACTGGCCGCCCGCTGCGGCCCGCAGCCGTCCGATCTCCTCGCGGAGCAGCGAGACCTCCTGCGCCAGCGCGGTCATGCGGCCGGTGATGCCCGAGAGCCGCACGGCGTAGTTGAGGCAGAGCACCAGCAGGAAGACGAGCCCGAAGAAGAAGAGCGTCGAGCTCGGCGTCCAGGCGCCCACCGCCCGCGTGATCAGCCGCACGCCGTCGAACCAGAGCGCGGACACCATGAGGCCGGTGGCGACCACCACCCAGATCGGCGTGTACTCTTCCTTCAGACGGCCGCGCCGGACCAGATCGAGCACCGCGATGAGAAAGACGGCGCTCACCGCGAGCGCCACCAGCCGCGTGACGCCGGCCGCGGGCTGCTCGATGGCGAGCCGCCGCAGCGTATCGAGGTCGAGCGCATTCGGATTCATGACGGAACCTCCTCGTGGCTCGAGGGAGCCACCACCGCATCCCGTCCCCCCCGGGGGCGCGGCCCGAGCCGGCTCCGGAAGGTCGAGAGCAGCATCTTGTACATGTAGTAGACGTCGCGCAGGCCGCCGTGGAGCGCGACCTTGCCCGGCGGGCTCGGCGCCATGGCGACCGGCACCTCGGTGAGCCGCAGCCCCTCGCGGTGCAGGAAGAGCAGGACGTCGATGTCGGGAAAGTCGGTCGGATAGAAGTCGCCGCAGCACAGCCGAAAGGCCGGCCGCGCGAGCGCCTGCAGCCCCGAGGTCGGATCGGCGACGCGCGGGCCGCCGAGCACGACCAGCAAGCGGCCGAGAATCTTGCGGCCGAGCGTCCGGGTGCGGCCCATCCGGTAGTCCGACGCTTCCACGAAGCGCGAGCCGATCACCACGTCGGCCGTGCCCGCTTCCAGCGGCGCGAGCAGCCGCGGCAGCGAGTCGGGCGGGTGCTGGCCGTCGGCGTCGAGCTGCACCACGTAGCGGTAGCCGCCGCGGTCGGCGTACTTGTACCCGGTCTGCAAGGCGGCCCCGTAGCCGAGGTTGAAGACGTGGGAGACCACCCGCGCGCCTGCCGCGTGCGCCTCGTGCCGCGTGCGGTCGCGCGAGCCGTCGTCGATCACGAGCACGCCGGCTTGCGGCAAGGCGGCCCGCACGCCCCGCACCACGGGACCGATGTGCCGTTCCTCGTTGTACGCCGGGATGATCACCAGCGTGTCCGCGCCGCGCCCGCTGCTCATGCGTCCACCTCGACCAGCATGCGCGCGATCGGGCGATCGGGCGCGGTGGCGAGAGCCACCTCGACCTCGTAGCGCCCGGCCTCGCCGGGCGCCTGCACGACCACGTCCATCTCCTGCGTCTCGCCGGCCGCGAGCGCGATCGGCAGCAGCGCCTGCGTGGTGGCCGTGACCACCCGACCCTCGGGCAGCGCCCGCCAGCGCACGAGCAGGTCGCTCGGCTCGATCGGCGCGGCCAGCCGGAAGGTCTCGCCACCGGCGTTGCGGATGCGAAAGCGCACGGCCCCCGTGTCCGACGGCGCCACCCGCTCGGTGGGACCCGGCGGCGGGTCTGCGGAGAGCACCGCCAGATCGCTGGTCACCGGCTGCGTCCCGTCGATGCGATAGGCGCGGTGCGAGCCGGCGACGCCGGCCTGCACCAGGCGCAGCGGGCCGCCGCGGGCGCCCTCCAGCCGGGCGCGAAACGGCTCCCGCGCCTCCGGCGCGAGGAACTCCTCGTGGCTCACGATGCCGCGATACCCCAGCGCGTGCAGCGCCGCGAGCGCCGCGGGCTCGGGCACGCGGGCGGCCAGCGCGCCCACCTGGTCCAGGATCGGCACGGTGAACGAGTTGTAGCACGCCGCCACCGGCCGGCCGTGGTAGGCCCCGAGGAAAATGAAATGCGTCATGGGCGCCAGGCGTCCGAGGTCATCGAGGCGAAACGGCAGGTCGAGGACGGCGCCGTCGGGCAGGATGCGGCCGAGCGCGCGCACCGGCGGGAGCGCCAGCACCCGCCGGGTCTTCATGGGGACCGGGCTCACGCCGAGCGTCCAGTCGGCGAGATTCGGCTCGAAGGTCTCGAGCGCCGCCGCCGCCAGCAGCACGACGGTGGTGGCGGCGCGGCCGCGCGGGCCGAGCCGGCGCGTCAGCACCCACACGCCGTACCCCGCCAGCACGATCAGGCAGAGATACATGCCGGTGCGCGCCGCCGGCACCGCCCGGATCGCGCTCAGTCCGGGCAGCCGGGCCTGCAGCCAGGCGTAGGGCGACGGGATCGCGAGCTCGGTGCCGGGGACCGGGACGCTCCACACCACGGTCCAGAACACGAGGGCGGCGGCCGCAAACATGGCGAGGCGCGGATCGTCGCCGCGTGCGAGCGGGCGCGCGCCGCGGAGCCGGTCGGCGAGCGCCACGGCGGCCAGCACGACCACCACCGTACCGGGGTAGTAGAACGCCCCGGGCAGGAACTGTTCCGGCGGGAACAGCAGGCCCGGCCGCCCCGTCAGCACGCCCCACACGTCGCGCGTGTGCAGGTAGGGCGTGAAGATGACAGCGGCCACGCCCGCGGACACCGCCGCGACCGCGAGGAGCTTCGGCACGAGCGCGGCGAGCGCGCGGCGGTGGCGCACCAGGAGATACGGCACATAGACGAGCGCGATCAGCACGAGCGCGAAGATGACGTAGAGGCTCTCCAGCAAGACCAGCGCGATCGCCACCGCCAGCGCCGCGGCGGCGCCCCAGGTGCGCCGCACGAACAACACGTGGGTGGCGAGCAGCACCAGTGGGCTCCAGAGGTCGCCGTGCACGAACGGGTGCGTCGGATCCCCGAGCCGCCCCGGCTGGATGGCGAACAGCAGACCCGCCACCAGTGCCGCCGCCGTGCTGCTCGTCCAGTAGCGCACGAGCGCGAACATGGTGAGGCCCGCGATCCACACGCCCAGGATCAGGACCGCGTTGTAGGTGAACACCGGATCGCCGGTGAGCAACGCGGGCAGCGCGCCGAGCAGCGCTTCGCCGAACATGTGCTCGCCCAGCGTGACGGGTCGCGCCATCGGATGGCACTGGCGGTTGTCCCAGAGCGTCCACGGCGCCTGCAGCATCGCCCGGGAGGCGTGCGAGATGCTGGCCACGACGAACTGCTGGTCGGTCTGGTCCACCGCGAGGAGGTACGACCTGAGGTGCGCGGAATACGGCAGCAGGCCGCGCGGATCGGGGAGCACGACGCGGAAGGCGAACAGCGCCGCGCCGAGATACAGGGCAGCGGCTGCCGGCCAGTGCACCTTCCCCATCTCGGCCCATCGTTCCAAAGTCGCCACGGCACCTCAAACGCCGCCGCCCGTTGAGGTTGTCCGCGCGCTGGTCTAGGAGCAGGGGCTTCGCGTGCTTTTCAACAGCCTGGAATTTCTCGTTTTTCTGCTCCTCGTGCTGGCCGTGTACTACGGCGCGATCCCGCGTCGCGCCTGGTCGGCGCGCAAGCTCATGCTGGTGGTGGCCAGCTACCTGTTCTACATGAACTGGAACCCCTACTTCGGGGGAATTCTGCTCGCCTCGACCGTGTGCGACTTCACGCTCGGGCGGCTGATCGAGCAGGCCACCACGCCGCGGCGCCGGCGGCTCTGCGTCGTCGCCAGCGTGTGCCTCAACCTCGGCATCCTCTGCTTCTTCAAGTACGGCAACTTTCTGCTCACCAACGGCGCCGCGCTCCTCTCGGCGATCGCCGTCCCCGTGACGCCGCCCACACTCGAGATCGCGCTCCCGATCGGCATCTCGTTCTACACGTTCGAGTCGCTCAGCTACGTGATCGACGTGTACCGGGGCATGCCGGCGTCGCGGAACTTCCTGAACTTCGCCCTCTTCCTCTCGTTCTTCCCCCATTTGGTGGCGGGTCCGATCGTCCGTCCGGCCGCCTTCCTGCCCCAGCTGCTCCGCGCGCCACGCGTGGACGGCGCCGTGATCGAAGCCGCGCTCGCGCGCATCGGCACGGGGCTCGTGAAGAAGGTGGTGTTCGCCGACACCTTCGGCATCTACGCCGACACCGTCTGGGAAACCGCCCGGCCCGTTGGATGGCTCAACACGCTGCTCGGGGTCTACAGCTACGCCTTCCAGATCTACTTCGACTTCTCTGGCTACACCGACATCGCGCTCGGGCTCGCGATGCTGTTCGGCCTCTCGCTGCCCGAGAACTTCGACCGCCCCTACCTCGCGACGAGCCCGCGCGACTTCTGGCGCCGCTGGCACATCTCGCTCTCGACCTGGTTGCGCGACTACCTGTACATTCCGCTCGGCGGCAACCGACGCTCGGTCCCGCGAACCCACGTGAACCTGCTCCTCACCATGCTGCTTGGCGGGCTCTGGCACGGCGCGGCCTGGAACTTCGTGCTCTGGGGCGGCTACCACGGCCTCCTGCTGAGCGTGCAGCACGTCGTGGCACCGGGGTCGCCCCGGCGCACGCCGTCGCCCGCGCGGCTCTGGCTCCAGCGCATCCTCACCTTCCACCTCGTCTGCTTCGGCTGGATTCTCTTCCGCTCGCCGTCGCTGCCCGACGTCCAGCGGATCCTCACCGGCTTGACGTCCGGGATGAGCTACGCGCCGAGCCGCGCGGCCAGCCTCGCGCTCATCCTGCTGCCGATCGCCGTGCTGCTGCACGTCGCCGGCACCGGCACGGGCGCGCGGCGGTGGTTCGTGCGGCTGCCCGCCTGGGTGCAGGGCACCGCCTACGCGGCCATGGTCCTGCTCGTCTTCTTCTTCTCCCCCCGAACCGAGGGCTTCATCTACTTCCAGTTCTGAGCGGCGGCGTGTTTCGGGTATTCGGCATCGTGCTTTCGTTCCTGCTGGCGCTCGCGCTGGCCGGCTGGGCGCTCGCCGTGAGCGTGGGGCCGCGCGCGCTCGCCGACGGCATCGAGCTCTACCAGTACCGGCAGTACTTCGACCGCATTCTCGGCGACACGGCACCGCGCGCGACCCGGCCAATGGTCGTCTGGCTCGGCGACTCCACCATCATGGGTGGCGAGCGTCCGTCGTATCCACAGCTCCTGCGCGGCCAGCTCCACCGCAAAAATGCCGACAGCCTGGTGATCGCCGGGGCCGCCTTCGACCCGTACATCTACTACTTCGCGGTGGGACGCGTGATCGAGCGGCTCAATCCCTCCGTCGTCATCATGGTGGCCCACCTGGCCGCGTTCAGTCCGCGCGGCTCGGCGCGCATCTTCCGCTACAACGACCTCTCGTCGTACATCACGCCGGCGCAGCTACCGCGCGCGTTCTTGCTGCCGCTCGCCGAGCGCGAGCTGTCGCCGGCGCGGCTGCTGCTGGCGCAGGCGCTCAACTTCGACGGGCCCAAGCGGATCTTCTTCGGCGCCGAGGGACTGCGTGAGCTCTACGCCAAGGCGCCGTTCTGGGCGGCGCTCGGTCCGCCGCGCCCGCCGCGCGTTTTCAATCCGAGAATGCGCGACACGCTCACGAGCTACAACGTGCGCGTCTCGCGGCGACAGCCGACCGTGCGCATGCTGGAGGCGGCGGTGCGCGTGGTGACGGAGGCGGGCCGAGTGGCCATGGTGATCGCGACGCCGATCCCCCATGAGGCGCTCGCCACGCGCGCCTGGCACGATCCAGCCAAGATGCAGCAGGGCTTCGACGTGCTGCGCGAGGTCGTCGAAGGAGCGGGCGGCATGTTCGTCGATCTGCACCGGCTCCTGCCGCAGCGCGAGTTCGCGGACTACGGAGGGCACTTTGCCGCCACGGGCGCGCAGCACATGTCGTACGCGGTCTGGCCGATGGTGCGCGAGGCGCTGCGCCGGGCGAGCCTCGCGCACACGGCCGACGGCACGGGAACCCCGGGCTGAGCATGCGCGCCGTTCGGATCCTGCGGCTGGCGCTCCCGCCGCTGGCGGCGCTCGCCGGCTGCTCCCCGACACCGCCCGCGCCGCGCCAAGAGTACCGCGTCGTGCGGCGCCTGCTCGACGACGGATTCCGGACGGCCGTGCCACCGCTCACGCACCGCGGCGTCGAGACGATCGCCGACACGCGGCGACTCGTCGTGACGGCCGCGACCGAAGTCGAGCCCGCCATCGTCTGCCCGCCACCAGCGGCGGGCCCCAAGCGGCTGTGTCGGGTGAGCGTGCCACGGGATCTTCCGGTGCAGACGCTGATCGCCGAGACGCAGCCGCTGCCGCTGCTGCGGGCGACGGCCAAGCCCGGCCAGCCCCGTCGTCTGAACGGGCGCATCGACCTCGACCGCCGGCGGCGCTTCGTGCTCCGCCGGCGCGCCGAGCGGGGCGCCTGGGGGCCGCGGCGGCTGCCGTACTGGATGGCGGCAGGGCTCCGCGCCTGGCCGGTGCACAGCGCCGGCGCCTGGGACGTGACCTCGCGCCGGATCGCGATCCCGCCCGACGCCGCGCTCACCTTCGCGGTGGGCATCCAGGAGCCCGCCTGGTACGTCGATTCCGCGCCCGTGCAGTTCATCATCGAAGCGCGCGGCCCGGAGGGTGACGTCGAGGTCTACCGTCGCGCGCTGGATCCGGCCCGGCATCCCGAGGATCGCCGCTGGTTCGACGAGCGCATCTCGCTGCGCGCGGTCGGCGGCCGCACCGTGGCGCTCCGCTTCAAGGTCCAGCCGCTCGTCGCCGGCGACCGGCGGCCGCAGCTGCCGGTCTGGGCCGACCCGACGCTGCTCGCTCCCGCCCCGCCGACGCCGCCGTCCCCACCGTCGATCGTGCTCGTATCGCTCGACACGCTGCGCGCCCGCAGCATGAGCGTCTACGGCGCCGAGCGCGACACGACGCCCTGGTTCGCACGGTTCGCCACGAGCGCCACCCGCTTCACGCAGGCCTTCACCACGTTCTCCAACACCTACGGCGCGCATCTCAGCATGCTCACGGGCACCTACCCGCGCCGCCACGACATCCGCCGCTCGCGACGGTTGGCCGCGGACGTGCCGACGCTCGCCGAGCGGCTGCGCGCGGCGGGCTACGACACGGCGGCGTTCACCGAAGACGCCATGCTCGACGGCAATGCCGGCTTCGCACGCGGATTCGCGACCTACTGGGAGAACACGGAGATCGGCAGCGGAGCCGGCGACGCGCCCGGCACGTTCGCCCGTACCCTCGCATGGGTGGCCGCGCACCGGGACCAACCGTTTTTTGTCTTCGCCCACACCTACGCCGTGCACGCGCCGTACCTGCCGAGCCCGCCGTACGACAAGATGTTCCTGGAGTCCCCAACCGGAGAGGTCGCCCCCGAGGACCAGGTGGGCCGGCTCGCCTACGAGCAGGAGGTCCGCCAGCTCGACGACGACGTGGCTCGCCTCGTCGCCGGGCTCGACGCGCTGGTGGCGCCGGAACGAGTCGTTCTCGTCATCACGGCCGACCACGGCGAAGAGTTTTGGGAGCACCAGGGCCTCGTCCACAGCCAGCTCTACGAGGAGGTGCTGCACGTGCCGCTGTTCGTCCGCGCGACGGGCCGCTTTCCCGCCGGCCGCACGGTGGACGAGCTGGTCTCGCTCGTCGACGTGACGCCGACGCTGCTCGAGCTCGCCGGGCTCGCGGCGTCCGGCCTCGACGGTCTCTCGCTGGTCCCGCTGCTCGACGGCTCCGCCGCGACGCTCGGGCGCGAGATGGTCTTCGCGGAATCGCCGCCGACCACCTTTAGCCGCCACGCCTGGAACTTCGTGGCCCGGCGGCGCGGCGGCAAGTGCTTCAGCTACGAGCTCGCCTCGCTCGATCGCTGCTTCGACTTGACCCGGGATCCCAACGAGCAGGCGCCGCTGTCCACCGACGCCGACCCAGCGCTCTGGCAGGCGGCGCGCCTGCACGGCGAGTCGGTGTTCGCTGCCCGCGCCGAGGCACGGGAGTCCGCCGCGGCGCCGGACGCGACGGTGGATCCGGAGCGGGAAGAGAAGCTCCGCGCCCTCGGGTACATCGAATGAGGCTCCGCCCGCTCGCCGCGCTCATCCTGCTGCTCCTCCCGCTCGGCTGCGGACGGCCGGCCGCCGCCCCGGCGAGGCCGCTCGTCGTGCTGATCGGCGACTCGACGACGGCCGGCTACGGCGGCGCGGGCGGCTACGTGCTCGCCACCGAGACGCCGCTCGCCGCCATGACGGCGCTGCTGCCAGCGACCTCGCGGTGGCGAAAGGCCGAGGTGGTGAACCTCGGCATCCCGAGCAGCACCACGCGCGAGTGGGCGGTGGCGTCGCTGCGCTGCAAGACGGCGCCGGAGCTGGGCCCCGAGGTGCACGCGGGCCTCCGGCTGGCGGCACGAGCCTGTCCCACGGCTGCCCCGCTGGTCGATCACGTGACCGCGCTCGTCGGGCGGCCCGTCGACCTGGCGCTGGTCGTGCTCGGCACCAACGACCCGTACCGCGAGGCCGCCGCGACCCCCGACGAGACCGTGGTCCACCTCCGCACCATCGCCGCCAAGCTGGCGCCGGCGCGCGTGCTGATCGCGAGCCCGTTCTGGACGACGCACCCGGCGCGCGCCGCCTTCGTCGAAGCGCTCGCGACCCGGCTTGCGACAGCCGGGTTGCTCCGCGGCCCGGATTTCGCGCGCATCCGGCTGCCGCTCGACGCCTCGGAGGTGCATCTCACCTTCGGCGGCTTCGTGGCGAGCAACGCGCTCTGGCTCGATGCGCTGCGAGCGCTCGACTGAGCGCCCGGCACGCCCGCAGGCGGCTTCCGCACGGCGGCGGCGCTCCGCGCCAGCGCCGCGTCCGTCAGCGCGCGACCGACGGGGCGCCGGCCACCGGGATGCGGAAGGGAGTCTCGGCGAGGTGGCGGTGGAAGTCGATGTCGAGCCCGTTCAGCCGCGCCATGAGATGCACCGTCGCCGCCGCCAGCGCGAGGCCCAGCAGCGGCCCGGCGATCCGCGGCGCAGCGCGCGCCCAGACGACGAAGGCGTAGGCCCCGGCGAGCGCCGTGATCGCGGCGAGATAGCTGAAGAGGTCCCAATCGGCATACAGGCCGAAGAGCGCATCCATGGTCGCGAGATACGCGAGGCTCGGCACCAGCAGCGCAGCCAGCCAGAGGCTCTCGGCGCTGGGCAGCCGTCGCACCGCGGCGCCGCCGCAGGCGAGCAGCAGCAGCACCCCGACCGCGTCGGTGAGGAGCAGCAGATGGAGGAGGCCGATCCAGTGCCGCGCGCTGACGATCTCGCTCTGCGGCAGCAGCGCACCGCGGCCGTCGACGGGCGCCCCCGGCTGCAGCGCCGGGGCGAGGTCGCGCGCGAGCGCTGCCCAGGCGAACGGCATCCCGTAGCCCGGCACCGTCGCCGCCCCGGCCGCCAGCAGCGCCGCCCCGCCCGCCTCGGCTACCACACGCCACCCGCGCCGCCGGCCCGATACCCAGAGCAGCACGAGGCACGACGGCGCGAGCAGCACGAGGCCCACGTAGAAAAACGGCGCGATCGCGGCGACCACGGTGGCCCAGACGGGATGCCGATTGCCCACGAGCACGCCGCTGCCGAGCCAGAGGTAGACCGCCAGCAGGCAGAGCGCGGTCGGATAGACGTCGACGTAGCCAAAGGCGAGCTGCAGCACGCCGAACGCCGTCCAGCACAGCGCGGCGATGGCGATCGCCTCGCCGCGCGTGCGCCCCAGCGTGCGGGCGGCAGCGGCGAGCGCCGCCAGCGCCCAGGCGGAGACCACGCCGTTCATTAGCCGCACGAAGGCGAGCGGCGTGACGAGCGGGCGCGCAAGCTGCGAAAGCTCGCTGAAGCTCCACAGCGTGAGATACCAGCGCGGGTTGCCCGAGACGCCGTCGCCCACGGCCGTGGCGAAGTACCAGGAGTCGATGCAGATGGGCGTCACGGGCCACGCCGCCCCCACCCCAGCCACCGCGACGGTGGCCGCGCCCACCACCGCGGCCGCGCGCGCCACGCCGAAGCGGCCGACGGGCGCCTGTATCCAGGGTCGCTGCCACGCCCAGGCGGCGGCCGCGGGGAGCACGACCACGCTCGCCGCCGCCAGCCACGGCAGCGCCGGGTGGCGGTCGAGATGCGCGTAGGCCCAGGTCGCCGAGCCCGCCGGCTCCAGCAGGTGGAGCAGCACGAGCGCGAGGCAGCCGAGCCCGATCGCGCCGGCGGCGCCCGGCCATCGCTCGCGGAACGCGGTCACCGATCGGGCCGCGCGCTACGAGGCTTCGAGCGTGGTGACGACGGGCGCCGGCAGCGAGCGCGGCGCGCCGCGGCCCGTGAGCGCACGCCAGGCCATGCGCAGCGTGACCTTGATGCCTTCGATGCCGAGATACGGGAAGGTGAGCGGGATCAGGGCCACGTAGAGGAAGAGCGCCAGGCGCTTCATGCGGTGATCGATGATCCAGCGCATGATCGGCTTGGCGAACGCGGGGCTGCGCACGTAGACGGGCGTGATCTTGGCGAGCGTCTCGGCCAGCTCCTTGTGGGGGTGCTTCAGGATCGACTCGTGGTGGTAGCCGGAGATCCCCTGGCGCACCTTCTCCTGCCCCTCCTCGTCGAGGTAGCCCATGTCCACCGCGCGCTGGTACAGCTTCGTCTTCGGGAACGGATAGAAGATGTACGACGACGACTGGGTGGGCTTGATCTTGTCGACCATCTCGAGCGTCTTGAACATCTGCTCGGGCGTCTCGCCGGGGTTGCCGTAGATGCAGGACACCTGCAGCCCGATGCCGGCATCCTTGATGAGCTGCGCGGAGCGATAGATCAGCTCGTCGCTCATCGGCCGCTCCATGATCTCGCGGCGGATCTGCGCATCGCCCGCGTCGACGCCCATGAAGATGGTGGCGCAGTTGGCGGCCTTCATCGCCTGCACCAGCTTCGGCTTGATCGTGGTGGGATAGCCGAAGCAGTACCAGGGGAGGTTCACCTCCTTGCGGTACGCTTCGCAGAACTCGTACACCCAGTGCGGGTTGGTCGTGAAGTTGTCGTCGTGCACCGAGATGAACTTGGGGTCGTAGCGCCGGAGATTCTCCTTCAGCTCCTGCATCACGTTCGCCACCGAGCGCTTG
Source organism: Candidatus Limnocylindria bacterium (assembly GCA_035559675.1). Classification (GTDB taxonomy): domain Bacteria; phylum Desulfobacterota; class Binatia; order DP-6; family DP-6; genus DATMAZ01. The sequence goes on along the minus strand of DATMAZ010000079.1, from coordinate 2,446 downwards.
CGGAGGAAGTCGCCCTTGTCGGCGAAGATCTCGCGCTGGTAGTGGATGTTGCAGAAGGTGCACTTGAACGGGCAGCCGCGGCCCGTGAACACCTCGAGGTTGTCCTTGAAGCAGCCGTAGTCCCACCAGAGCTGCTTTTCCGGAAATGGGAACTTGTCGAGGTCGTTCTCGAGCGGCCCGAGCTCGTTGCGGTAGATGACGCCGTCCTTCTTGGCCCAGATCGTGGGGATCGTGGTGGTGTCCTCGCCCCGCTCGAGGCGGTTGGCGAGCTCGAGCAGCGCGATCTCGCCTTCGCCCGCGCACACGTAGTCGACGTGCGGGTTCGAAAGCACGTACTCGGGCAGCGCCTGCGCGTGGTGGCCGCCCACGATGATCGGCGCGCCGATCGCCTCCTTCAGCTTCTCGGCCATCTTGCGGGCGAACGGCCAGAGGTTGGTGAGCACGCCCATGGCGATCAGGTCGGGCCGGAACGCCTTGGCACGCTCGAGCAGCGCCTCGTGGCGGTTCATCCAGGCGAGATGCGGCGCCTTCAGAAAGAGATTGTCGTCCAGCCCAGGGTCGAAGATCAGGTCGATCTGGTGCCCGTGCGCCTTCAGCATCGACATCAGGTACCCGACCCCGAGGTTCTCGATGCCGCGGTAGTAGAACAGGACGCGCATCGGCTTAGGATCCGCCGTGGCGTCGTGGCGTGTCAAGCGCTTTCCGCACGACAACCGTGCGCGCGCGCAACGACGCGCTCACGCGCAGCAACTGCTCGCCGAGCCACACGAAAAACAGGCCGCCGAGGAGCAGGATCAGCGTGTAGAGCCACGGGTCGACCCGCTGCGGGAGCCCAAGGAGCCCGAAGTGGTACACGAAGAGATTGTGGGTCAGCAGCTGACCGATGTAAATCCCATACGAGCTGCGCCCCAGCCAGGCGAGCGACGGCGCCAGCAGCGGCACCGACGCGAGCGGACGAAGGCCCACGAGCAAGAGCACGGTGAGCGGCAGCCCACCGGCCGTCTCGAGCAGCTGCTTCCACGGCGGCCCGACCTGCGCCAGGTCGGCCGCCACGCAGCCGCCGAGCGCCGCCGCCGCCAGCACGGCCGCCCACGCGCCCACCCGCTCGCGATGGTGCGCGAGCAGCATGCCGAACGTCACGTGCGCGAAAAAGCGCGGGCCGAGGACCCAGAAGCCGAACAGCCCGACGTACCCCACGATCCACAGCGCGTTCCAGGCGAGGACCGCGCTCGACGCGAACCCGACGACCAGCAGCGGCCACACACTGACGCGCCGGCGTGCGGCCTCGAAGGCCGGGAACAGCACCACGAGCTGGACGATCATGGTGACGAACCAGCCCGTGCCGACGTGCAGCAGATAGCCGAGCGCGTGCGCGATGGGCAGCCACCACGCGAGCCGGACGCCGAACGGCCGGTAGTACAGCACCATCGCCCACCACAGCGGCAGCGCCGCCCAGACCGGCAGCATGATGCGGCCAACCGCGCGGCGGTACCAGGCGCCGAGATCCGCCGGGAGCACGCGGTGCCGCCACCAGATGGAGGAATTGAGCCCGAAGAGCACCACGAATACCGGCACGGCCTGGTTGACCACCTGCCGGAAGAACAGGTTGCCGTGGAGCGCGTCCGAATGGATGAGGAGCACCCAGAGGATGGCGCAGCCCTTCGCCATGTCGATTGCGAGGTCGCGCTCGCGTGCCCCCGGCAGCGCCGCCACGTCCGTCTTGTCGTCCATGTGGATCGCCTGGTCAACGCGAAGGCCCCGTGGTAGCGTTTCGCCGGGCACCGCATGAACCTGCACCTCGCGCGTTACATCGACCGCTGGGTGGGCCTGCCGCTGTGCGCTTTGCTCTACGGGGCGGCACGCCTGCGCGGTGAGCGGCTGCCGCCGCTCGGTGCGACGACGCCGCCGGGCCCCACGCCGCTGGCGCCGCCGCGCCGGCTGCTCGCCATCAAGTTCTACGGGCTGGGCAATCTCGCCATGATCCTGCCGGTGCTCCAGGAGCTGCAGGCCACCTGGCCCGACCTCGAGATCGACGTGCTCACGCTGCCCGGCAACGCCACGCTGCTCGAGCAGAGCGGCGTCGTGCGCCGGGTGCTCACCACCGACGTCAGCACCACCCCGCGCTTCGCACGCTCGGTGCTGCGGCTGCTCGGCGAGCTTCGCGGCGGCGGCTACGACGTCGTGCTGGACTTCGAGCAGTTCCTTAAGGTCTCGGGCATCTTCGGCTTCCTCACCCGCGCCGAACGCCGCCTCGGGCTCAACACCGAGGGACAGCAGCGCGCGTGGCTCTATACGACCCGCATCGCCTACACCGACAGCGAGCACACCGTCGACGTGTTCCGGCGTCTCTGCGCCCCGTTCGGCGTGACCGGTCCGCGACCGACGACGTGGCGGCTGCCCGTGCCGCCGGCGGCGCGCGCCGCGGTGCGCGAGCGGCTCGCCGCCG
>DATMAZ010000078.1:0-7489 GCA_035559675.1 Candidatus Limnocylindria bacterium | reverse complement strand
TCCTGCACTCCCCGCGCGAGGCGCGGGTACATGACGGCGAACGGCACCCGTGCCGTTCAGGTCATGGACGCCCAGGCGATCCAACGGGCGCTGGTGCGCATCGCCCACGAGATCGTCGAGCGCAACAAGTCGGTGAAGGATTTGGCGCTGGTGGGCATCCGCTCGCGCGGCGTGCACATCGCCGAGCGCATCCACCGGGCGCTGCGCACCATCGAGGCCGGCGCCGAGCAGGTTCCCTTCGGGGTGGTCGACATCACGCTGTACCGCGACGACCTCGACCGCGGCGAGCAGATGCCGCTCGTGCAGGCGACTCACATCGACTTCCCGCTCGAGGGCCGCCACGTGCTCCTGGTCGACGACGTGCTCTATACCGGTCGGACCGTCCGGGCGGCCATGGACGCGCTCATCGACTTCGGCCGGCCCCGCTCGATTCAGCTCGCCGTGCTCGTCGATCGCGGGCATCGCGAGCTGCCCATCCGCGCCGACTACGTCGGCAAGAACATCCCGACGCGGGCCGACCAGCAGGTATCGGTCCACCTCGCCGAGGCCGACGGCGTCGACGAGGTCCTGCTCGAAGGATGAGGAGGGCCGCATGACCTACACCAAGCGTCATCTGGTTGGCCTCCGCGGCCTCACGGCGGAGGAGATCACCGGCATCCTCGACCAGGCCGCGTCGTTCAAGGAGCTTTCCGAGCGCGCCATCAAGAAGGCGCCGACGTTGCGGGGCAAGACGGTCGTGAACCTCTTCTACGAGAACTCGACCCGCACGCGCACCTCGTTCGAGATCGCGGCCAAGCGCCTCTCCGCCGACACCATCAACATCACGGCGTCGAGCTCGAGCGTCGGCAAGGGCGAGACGCTTGCCGACACGGCGCGCAACCTCGAAGCCATGCGGCCCGACGTCATCGTGGTGCGCCACCCGTCGTCGGGGGCGGCGCAGCTCGTGGCACGCCACGTGAGCTGCGCGGTGGTGAACGCGGGCGACGGCTGCCACGAGCATCCCACCCAAGCGCTGCTCGACCTCCTCACCATCCGCGAGCGGCGTGGCGACGTCGCCGGCCTCACCGTGGCGATCGTCGGCGACCTGCTGCATAGCCGCGTCGGGCGTTCGAACCTCTACGCGTTGCTGGCGCTCGGCGCCCGGGTGCGGCTCGTCGGGCCGCCCACGCTGCTGCCGCGGGAGTTCGCGGCGCTCGGCGCCGAGCTGCACCACGAGCTCGCCGCCGGCGTGCGCGGGGCGGACGTCATCATGATGCTGCGCATCCAGCGCGAGCGGCAGGGCGCGAACCTGTTCCCGAGCCTCGAGGAGTACTCGCAGTACTTCTGCCTCACCGAAGAGACCGTCCGGCTGGCCGCCCCCGGGGTCATCATCCTGCACCCGGGCCCGATCAACCGCGGCATCGAGATCTCGACGGCGGTGGCCGACGGGCCGTACTCCGTCATCATGGACCAGGTGACCAACGGGGTGGCGGTTCGCATGGCGGTGCTTTGCCTGCTCGCCGCTCGCAGCCGCGCCGACGCGCCCGCCGAGATCGAGCCGGCGAGCGAGCCGTCGCTGGGGGTGGCGCGCGCATGAGCGACGAGCGGGTGATCGTGAGCGGGGGCACCATCGTCGACCCGGCGAGCGGGCCGCCGCGGCCGGGCGACCTGGTGATCGACGGCGAGCGCATCGCCGGCATCGCGCCGCCCGGCAGCGTGCCGGCGGAGGGCCGCGTGATCGACGCCACCGGATTGCTCGTGCTCCCCGGCCTGGTCGACATGCACGTGCACCTCCGCGAGCCGGGGCACGAGTACAAGGAGACGATCGCCACCGGCACGGCGGCCGCGGTGGCGGGCGGCATCACCAGCGTCGCGTGCATGGCGAACACCAACCCGGTGAACGACAGCGGCGCCGTCACGCGCTTCATCCTCGAGCAGGCGGCGCGGGCCGGGGCGGCGCGCGTCTACCCGGTGGGCGCGCTCAGCGTGGGCCTCGAAGGCGCGCGGCTCGCGGAGTTCGGCGAGATGCGGCGCGCCGGCATCGTGGCGGTCTCGGACGACGGCCGCCCGGTGATGGACGCCGGCCTCATGCGGCGGGCGCTCGAGTACGCGCGCATGTTCGACCTCCTGGTGATCGCCCACGAGGAGGACTGCGGGCTCGCGGCCGGCGGCGTCATGAACGAGGGCGTTACCGCCGTGCGGCTCGGGCTCCGCGGCATTCCGGCGGCGGCCGAGGAGGTGATGGTGGCCCGCGACATCGCGCTCGCCGAGCTGACGGGCGGCCGGCTGCACATCGCGCACATCAGCACGCGGGGGGCCGTCGAGCTGGTGCGGGCGGCGAAGGCCCGCGGGGTGGCGGTGAGCGCCGAGGCGACGCCGCACCACCTGCTGCTCACCGAGGAGGCCGTCGGCGAGTACGACACCAACGCCAAGATGGCGCCGCCGCTCCGAACACAGGCGGACGTCGACGCGGTCCGCGCCGGGCTCGCCGACGGCACGATCGAGGCGCTCGCCACCGACCACGCGCCGCACCACCGCGACGAGAAGGAGGTCGAGTTCGAGCACGCCGCCAACGGCATCGTCGGGCTCGAGACCTCGCTCGCGCTCGGGCTCAAGCTGGTCGCCGAGGGCGTCCTCGACCTCTCGACCCTGGTCGACCGCATGAGCACGGGGCCCGCGCGGCTGCTCGGCGTGCCGGGCGGCACGCTGCGGCCCGGGGAGGCGGCCGACGTGACGCTCCTCGATCCCAAGCGAACGTGGGTGGTCGACCCGACGGCGTTCCGCTCGAAGAGCCGCAACACGCCGTACGCGGGCTGGGAGCTCACGGGCAAGGTCGTGACGGTGCTGGTCGGCGGCCGCACCGTCTACACGGACGTCACGGCGCAGCCGGTGCTGCGGGTGGCGTCGTGACGACGTCGCGGCCCGCCATCCTGGCGCTCGCGGACGGGACGGTGTTTCGGGGCCGCGCCTTCGGCGCGGTCGGCGAAGCGGCCGGCGAGCTGGTGTTCAACACCAGCATGACGGGCTACCAGGAGATCCTCACCGACCCGTCGTACGAGGGGCAGCTCGTCGCCATGACGTACCCGCAGATCGGGAACGTCGGCGTCAATCGGTACGACGTCGAGGCGCGGCGGCCGTTCGTGCGCGGCTTCGTCGTGCGCGAGTACCGCCACGTGCCGTCGAGCTGGCGCGCCGAGCAGCCGCTCGGCGACTATCTCGCCGCGCACGGCATCCCCGGCATCGAGGGCATCGACACCCGGGCGCTCGTCCGCCACCTCCGCGACCACGGCGCGCAGGAGGCGGTGCTCTCGACGGCCGACCTCGACGCCGAGCGCCTGGTCCGCAAGGCCAAGGACACGCCGAGCCTGGTCGGTCGCGACCTGGTGCGCGAGGTGACGTGCCGCGAGCCCTACGACTGGACGGAGGGCCCGTGGCGGCCCGGCGGCGCGCAGACGCTCGAGCAGATCGTGGCCGCGACCGGCAAGCGGCCGCTGCGCGTGGTCGCCTACGACTTCGGCATCAAGCAGAACATCCTGCGCAACCTCGTCGAGGTGGGCTGTGCGGTGCACGTGGTGCCGGCCGACACGCCGGCGCGCTCGGTGCTCGCCATGCGGCCGGACGGCGTTTTCCTCTCGAACGGTCCGGGCGATCCCGATGCCGTCGCGGGCGCGCGCGAGAACGTGGCGGATCTCCTCGGCAACGTGCCGGTGTTCGGTATCTGCCTCGGGCACCAGATCCTCGGCCTGGCGCTCGGCGGCCGCACCTACAAGCTCAAGTTCGGACACCACGGCGGCAACCAGCCGGTGAAGGATCTGCTCACCGACAAGGTCGAGATCACGGCCCAGAACCACGGCTTCGCCGTCGATCCCGAGTCGCTCGCGGGACGGGCGAAGGTGACCCACATCAACCTGAACGACCGCACGGTCGAGGGCCTCGAGGTCGAGGGGCAGCCGACGTTCTCCGTGCAGTACCATCCCGAGGCGTCGCCCGGGCCGCACGACGCCGCATACCTCTTTCGGCGGTTCGTCGACCGCATGGAGCGCCCCTGATGCCGCGCCGCCCCGACCTCCAGACCATCCTCGTGATCGGCTCCGGGCCGATCGTGATCGGCCAGGCGTGCGAGTTCGACTACTCGGGCACGCAGGCCTGCAAGGCGCTGCGCGAGGAAGGCTACCGGGTCGTGCTGGTGAACTCGAATCCGGCCACCATCATGACCGACCCCGAGACGGCCGACCGCACGTACGTCGAGCCGCTCACGGTGGACGTCCTCGAGCGAATCATCGCCGCCGAGCGCCCGCAGGCGCTGCTGCCGACCATCGGCGGGCAAACGGGGCTGAACCTTGCGCTGGACGCGGCCGAAGCGGGCGTGCTCGACCGCTACGGCGTCGAGCTGATCGGCGCCAAGGTGGATGCCATCAAGCGCGCCGAGGACCGCGACAACTTCAAGGCCACGATGCGCGCCATCGGCCTCGATCTCCCGCGCAGCGGCGTGGCCCACTCGCTCGAGGAGGCCGAGGCCATCCGGTGCGAGATCGGGCTGCCGGTGATCCTGCGCGCCTCGCGCACGCTCGGCGGCACGGGCGGCAACTTCGCGACCACCGAGGAGGAGTTCCGGGCGCACGTTGCCTGGGGGCTCGAGGCCTCGCCGATCGGCGAGATCCTGATCGAGGAGTCGATCGCCGGCTGGAAGGAGTTCGAGCTCGAGGTGATGCGCGACGGCAAGGACAACGTCGTCATCGTGTGCTCGATCGAGAATTTCGACCCGATGGGCGTGCACACCGGCGACTCGATCACGGTCGCCCCGGCGCAGACCCTCACCGACAAGGAATATCAGACGATGCGGGATGCCGCGGTGGCGATCATCCGCGCCATCGGTGTCGACACGGGCGGCTCGAACATCCAGTTCGCGGTCCATCCCGATACCGGCCGCATGGTGGTGATCGAGATGAACCCGCGCGTTTCCCGCAGCTCGGCGCTGGCGTCGAAGGCCACCGGCTTCCCGATCGCCAAGATCGCGGCCAAGCTGGCGGTCGGGTACACGCTGGACGAGCTCCGCAACGACATCACCCGCGAGACGCCGGCGTGCTTCGAGCCGACCATCGACTACGTCGTCACCAAGATTCCACGCTTCACGTTCGAGAAGTTCCCGCAGGCGAGCGATACGCTCGGCCCGCAGATGAAGTCGGTGGGCGAGGCCATGGCTATCGGCCGGACCATGAAGGAGTCGCTGCAGAAGGCCATGCGCTCGCTCGAGATCGGCAGCGCCGGCTTCGAGCCGCGACCCGACGCGTCGCCCGAGACGCTCGCCGAGCGGCTCGCCGTGCCGAACGCCGACCGCCTCTGGTACATCGGCGAGGCCTTCCGCCGCGGGATGACGGTGGAGGAGGTGGCGGCGCGCACGCGCATCGACCCGTGGTTTCTCCGCCACGTCGAGGAGATCATCGCGACCGAGGCGTCGCTCGCCGGCCGCACGCTGGCGAGCCTCGACGCCGAGGCGCTCTGGGCGCTCAAGCAGGACGGCTTTTCCGATCTGCGGCTGGCGGCGCTCCTCGGCGTTACGGAGGACCAGGTGCGGGCGCGGCGCGAGCAGCTCGGCGTACGGCCGGTCTACAAGACGGTCGACACGTGCGGCGCCGAGTTCGAGGCGTTCACGCCGTACCTCTACTCGACGTACGAGCGGGGCGACTGCGAGGCGCGGCCGAGCGGGCGGCGCAAGATCGTCATTCTCGGCGGCGGCCCGAACCGCATCGGGCAGGGCATCGAGTTCGATTACTGCTGCGTGCACAGCGCGCTCGCGCTCCGCGAGGACGGCTTCGAGACCATCATGGTCAACTGCAACCCGGAGACCGTCAGCACCGACTACGACACCTCCGACAAGCTCTTCTTCGAGCCGCTCACGCTCGAGGACGTGCTTGCCATCGTCGAGCGGGAGCGGCCCGAGGGGGTGATCGTACAGTTCGGCGGGCAGACGCCGCTCAGGCTCGCCGTGGCGCTCGAGCGTGCCGGCGTGCCGATCATCGGCACCACGCCCGACGCCATCGACCGCGCCGAGGATCGGGAGCGCTTCGACGAGGTGCTGACCGCGCTCGACCTCCGGCGTCCCGCCAACGGGATCGCCCGCTCGGAGGCCGAGGCGGTGACCGTGGCCGAGCGCATCGGTTATCCGGTTTTGGTGCGGCCGTCCTACGTCCTCGGCGGCCGCGCCATGGAAATCGTCTACGACCGCGCCAGCCTGCACCGCTACATGCGCATGGCGGTGCGGGCGTCGCCGGAGCATCCGGTGCTGATCGACCACTTCCTGGAGGACGCCATCGAGATCGACGTCGACGCGGTGAGCGACGGCACCGACGTGGTGATCGGCGGCATCATGGAGCACATCGAGCGGGCCGGCGTGCACTCGGGCGACAGTGCCTGCTCGCTGCCGCCGTACTCGATCGACGCGGAGGTGCAGGCCGACATCCGGCGCCAGGCCGTGGCGCTGGCGCGCGAGCTGCGCGTCGTCGGGCTCATGAACGTGCAGTTCGCGGTGAAGGACCGTGTGGTCTACGTGCTCGAGGTGAACCCCCGGGCGAGCCGCACCGTGCCGTTCGTCTCGAAGGCCATCGGGCGGCCGCTCGCCAAGATCGCGGTGCGGTGCATGGTGGGCCGCTCGCTGGCGGCGCAAGGATTCACGCAGGAGCTGGTGCCGTCGCACGTCTCCGTGAAGGAGGCGGTCTTCCCGTTCATCAAGTTCCCGGGCGTCGACACCGTGCTCGGGCCGGAGATGAAGTCGACGGGCGAGGTGATGGGCATCGACGCGAGCTTCGGCGGCGCCTTCGCCAAGGCGCAGATCGCCGCCGGCACGGCGTTGCCCACGGCCGGCCGTGTCTTTATTTCGGTGCCGCCCGAGTGCTACGATGCCGTCATTCCCGTGGCTCGGCGGCTGGCGGGCGTCGGCTTCGGGCTCGTCGCCACGCGCGGCACAGGGGCGCATCTCCGAGCCGCCGGACTTCCGGCGGAGCACGTGAACAAGGTGGCCGAAGGCAGTCCGCACACGGTCGACCTCATCCAGCGGGGCGACGTCGCGCTCGTCATCAACACGCCCTCGGGGGCGGAATCGTTCCGCGACTCGTTTCCCATCCGGCGCACCGCGCTCGAGTGCCGCGTGCCGTACTTCACCACCGTCGCGGCGGCCGCCGCGGCCGCGCAAGCGATCGAGCTCCTGGCCCGCGGTCGGCTCGGGGTCGAGGCCCTGCAGGATTACCACCGGAGGGTGGCCGCGACGGCATGAGCGGGCAGCCGGCCGAGCTGGAGGCGCTCCTCGTGGCCCTGGCTCCGCCGCTCGAGTACCTGGCGGCCGACGACTTCCGCCATGCGGCGCGCACGACGTTGCCGCTCGACGCCATCGAGAGCCGGCTCGCCGCGGCCCGCAAGGCCACGAACGACCCGGCCGCCACCCCGGCGCTGGACGAGCTCCGCGACGTGCTCGGCCGGCTCGCGGGGGCCGCGCCCGACGCCCGCGCGCCGCTGC
>DATMAZ010000077.1:0-7282 GCA_035559675.1 Candidatus Limnocylindria bacterium | reverse complement strand
GCGGCGCGTTCGTGACCGCCGGCGGTGTGCTCGCGGTGGCCTCCGTGGTGCCCCACCTCGAGGGCCGCCTGGCCGCCTGGCGCGACGGCGGCTTCCGGCTGCCGTGGCCGCGGCTCCCCGTGGTGCTCGAGCGCACGCGCGCCACCGATCTCCGCGCGCTCGGCGCCACGCTCGAGTACCTCGATCGGCGCCTCGGGCCGAAGGAGCCGCTCTTCGCGTTTCCGGCGCTGGGCCTCATTCCCTACGCGCTCGGGCGGCCCACGCCCACGCCGCACGACTACTACTTTCCCGGCCGTCCCGATCACGGCGACGAAGCGGAGATCGTGGCCCGGCTGGCGGCGGCCCCGCCGCGCTACATCGTGACCCTCAACCGCCGCCTCGGCTTCTTCTCCGAGTCGCCGGCCTACTATTTCCTGCTGCGCGGGCACGTGCGCGATCGCTACCGGCTCGCCGCGCGCTTCGGACGCTACGACGTGCTGGTGCGGCGCGATCTCCCCGCCGAGCCGGTGGTCGCGCCGCCGATCGTGCCGCCGCCGCTCCCCAGCGGGCTCGTCGCGCGGCTCGCCGATCCCGACCGCGAGCAGCGGCGCGTCGCCATCTTCGAGGTGCTGGACCGGCTCGACGCGGGCGTGCCGCTCGAGACGATCGCGCCTGGCCGCCGCGAGCAGCTCCTCGTCATGCGCAATCTCGCCGAGATCGGGGACGGGCGGGGCGTGTGGCCGGCCTGGCAGACGTTCCGTACGGGCTCGTGGCGCGTGGCGAACGAGGCGGGCGGCGCGCTCAACTTCATCGCCCTCAACTATCGGCTCGGCCGCTACCTCTGGTCGCCGGACGCCGCGGCCCGCACGGCCGAGCCGCCGCCACGGATGGGCGAGGTAGACGGCGACTACCTGCGCACCGTGCTCCTCCAGCGCTCGCTGCGCATGAAACTCGGCGTGTTTGCGGCCTGGGTGCTCACCGCGCGCCGGGACGCCGCTGCCGCGACGGGATTCCAGCGGCTGCTCGAAGAGGTCGATCACCCGTACTTCCGCCTGGCGGGGGCCGAGGGCCTGCAGGCGCTCGGCGACCCGGGCGCGACAGGCGAGCTGGTCGCCCTGCTGGCGCTGCGCGAGCACGCCACACAGAATCTGATTCCGAGCCATCTCCTCGACACGCAGGCGGCGGAACGGCCGGCCGTGGCGCGGGCGCTCGAGGCGGGGCTGCAGAGCGAGGAGCCGCTTGAGCGCGAGGTGTGCGCCTGGATCGCGGGCGCGGGCCGGTTTGCGGAGCTCGAGCCCGCACTGCGCGCCGCCCGCGACGACCGCGTCGCCGAGGTGCGCGCCGCCGCGGCCTGGGCGGTCGAACGATTGCAGCAAGGGGGAACGGGATGAGCAGCGAGTTCACCGGCGAACGGCTCCCGGGCACCGACGAAGAGTTCGCCGTCGACATGGCCCGCCATGTCGCTGCCTATCGCTGGGCGATGGAGCAGGCGGACGGCAAGACCGTGCTCGACGTCGGCTGCGGCGAAGGGTACGGCACCGCCATGCTGGCGGAGGTGGCCGCGCAGGCCGTGGGCCTCGACCGCGCGGAGGCGGTGGTGGCGGCGAGCGCACGCTACCGCGCGCCCAACCTGGCCTACCGCTCGACCGATTTGAGCCGGCTCACGGCCGTCGAGGAGCGCTTCGACCTGGTGGTGAGCTTCCAGGTGATCGAGCACGTCCCGGATCCGGTTGCCTTCCTCGGCGGCTTGAAGCACTGCACGGCGCCGGGCGGCCGGGTGCTCGTCACCACGCCCAACCGGCTGATGAGCGTGTCCGAGAACCCCTACCACCTGCGCGAGTGGACGGCGCCCGAGCTGCTCGCGCTCGCGCAACCAGTGTTGCCGACGGCGCGCATGCTCGGCATGCACGGCTCCGAGCGGGTGCTCGCCTGGGAGCGGGCCCGCGGCGAGCAGGTGCAGCGCATCCTGCGGCTCGACCCGTGGGGCATTCGGCACCGGCTGCCGGGCTTCCTCGTGCGCGGCATCTTTCCGAAGCTGGCGCGTCTGGTGCGCCGGCGGCTGGCGGCCACCACGCCGGCAGCCGACATCGGACCCGGCGACTTCCACGTCAGCGAGCACGACCTCGAGCGCGCCCTCGACCTCGTGCTGGTGGCCGACCTGTGATGGGCGGCCGCCGGCTCCTCGTGCTGAACGAGCGCGATCTCCTGCACCCGCAGGCGGGGGGCGCCGAGGTGCACTGCTTCGAGGTCTTCCGTCGGCTCGCCGCCCGCGGCGACGCGGTGACGCTGGTGAGCTGCGGGTTTCCCGGCGCGGCGCCGAGCGAGCGGGTGCAGGGGATCGAGGTCGTGCGGGTGGGCGAGCGCGTCAGCTACTATCCGGGGGCGCTGCGAACCTATCGGCGGCTGCGCGCCGTGGCACCGTTCGACGCGGTGGTGGAGGACCTGAACAAGTTCCCCTTCTTCTCGCGCTTCTGGGTGCGCGAGCCGATCGTGGTGCTGGTGCACCATTTCTTCGGCCGCACGGCGTTCCAGCAGGTCGCCTGGCCGCTGGCGGCGGCCACCTTCGCGGCCGAGAAGCTCGTGCCGCGCCTCTATCGCGGGCTCCCGGTGGTCGCCGTGTCGCCGAGCACGCGCGACGAGCTGGTGGCCGGCGGCATGCGGGCGGGCGACGTGCACGTGATCCCGAACGGGCTCGACCACACGCTGTATCGCCCCGGCGCCGGCACGCGCGCCGCCGTGCCGATGGTGCTGGCGCTCGGCCGGATCGAGCCCTACAAGCGCACCGAGCTGCTGGTGGACGCCGTGGCGCGCATCCCGGGCGCGCGGCTGGTCGTGGCGGGAAGCGGCACGGCAATGGAGGCGTTGCGCGCGCACGTCGAGCGGAGCGGGTGCGGCGAGCGCGTGGAGCTGCTCGGCTTCGTCGACGAGGCGGAAAAGGTGCGGCTGCTGCAGGAGGCGCACGTCGTGGCCACCGCGTCCCGCAAGGAAGGGTGGGGCCTCACCGTGGTGGAGGCGGCCGCCTGCGGCACGCCGTCCGTCGCGTTCGACGTCCCGGGGCTGCGCGACGCCATTCGCAACGGCGAGACCGGGCTGCTGGTCCCGGCCGACGACGCCGATGCATTCGCCGCCGCGCTCCGCCGTGTGCTCGAGGACGCGGCGCTGCGCGAGCGGCTCGCCGCGGGCGCCATCGCCTGGGCGCGGCGCTTCACCTGGGACAACGCCGCCGAGGCAATCGGCCGGCTGATCGACGAGGCGATCGCGGCGCGGCAGGGCCGCGAGCGACGGCTCGCGAGCGGGTGAGCGGCGCCATGGCGCGCCGCTCCACGATGCGTCGCATCGCCGGGATGCTGGCCGGCGCGGCCGTCGCCTGCGGCATCTTCTTCGCGGCCGGCGAGGTGCTGAGCCGCACGTTCCATCTCGTCGATCGGCTCAATCGCTTCCCGCGCCGGCTGTTCATGCCGAGCGACGACGCGCGGCTGCCGTACGTCATGCGCCCCGGGGTGGAGACCGTGGTGCGCGGCGTACCGGTGCGGGTGAACGCGCTCGGGCTGCGCGGCCCCGAGATCGCGCCCACGCCCGCGCCCGGCGTGCGCCGCGTGCTGGCCCTCGGCGACTCGGCGACCTTCGGACAGGGCCTGCCCGTCGAGCAGGCGTTTCCCGCCGTCCTCGAGCGCGAGCTCGATGCGCGCACCGGGCAGCAGTGGGAGGTCGTGAACGCGGGGGTCGAGGGCTACAACACCGCCGCCGAGCTCGCCTGGCTCGAGCGCCAGGGGCTGGCGCTCGCGCCCGAGATCGTGGTCGTCGGCTTCAACCTGAACGACTTCGACCACGCGCCGGTGCTCGGCCGACTTGGCGTGCTCACCAGCGATCGCACGCAGCGCATGTCACCGGCGTCGCCCGCCAACTGGTCCGAGTTCTACCTGGTGCTGCGCTGGCTCGCCCGCAGCGCCATGGCCTGGCTGCGCGGCGAGCCCGGCTCGGTGGTGCTCGGGCGGCCGCCGGAGGGGGCCTTCTACCAACTCGATCGCTACGCGTCCGCGCTGCGCAAGGCCTACTACCGCGAGCCCACCGACGAGCGCTGGCAGGTGCTCGAGGAGTCGCTCAGCGGGCTCGGCGCCGTCACGCGCGCGCGCGGCATTCGCCTCGTGATCGCCATCATCCCGGACGGCGACCAGGTCGGCGTGGCGGAGCCCGACCTCACGCCCCAGCGCAAGCTCGCGGCGCTCTGCGCGCGGGCAGGGCTCGAGTGCCTGGACCTCCACCCGGCGTTTGCCGCGCACGCGGACCGAGGGCCGCTCTTCCGCGACATCATGCACCCGAACGCCGCGGGCCAGGAGCTGATCGCGCGCGCGCTCGCCGACCGCCTGCTGACCGGGTGACCCGCCGGCCTCAGCCCGGCGTGGCGACGGCCATGATCTCGCCCACCGGGAGCCGGACCAGCCGGCGCCGGAGCGCCCCCGGCAGCGGCGCGGTCAACACGCGCGCGACGCGATGGAGGCGGGCGTCGAACGCGCCCAGCACCGAGACCGCGTAGTCGAGCGTGATGACCTTCGGCGCGGCCACGATCCGCCGCACGGCGAAGCCGTGGCGCACGAGCAGCCGGGCGAGGCTCCGGCGGTCGAAGTACTGCACGTGGACGGGCGGGGCGTAGAAATACCAGTGCCGCCCCATCGCGCGGGCAGCCAGGCTGCGCGTGTCGGGGACGCTCACCGCGAGACACCCGCCCGGCACGAGCCAGTCGCGCAGCCGTGCCAGCAGCGCGCCCGGCTCGAGCAGGTGCTCGAGAAGGTCGAACGCGGTGACGCAGGCATACGGGCGCTCGGGACGAAAGTCCTCCGCCGCGATCCGCTCGACGCGCAGCCCGGCGGCGCGCGCCGCCGCGACCGCCGCGCTCGAGAGCTCGATTCCCTCGGCGTCGATGCCGTGTGCGGCGGCGGCGCGCAGCGAGCTGCCCGTCGAGCAGCCGACGTCGAGCCAGGGACCCGGAGGGACGAACGGCCGCACCATGGCGAGGCGCGCCGTGGCCGTGGCCATGCGCACGGCCTCGGCGGAGGCGAACGTGGCGTAGGCCCCGCTGCGGTACGACTCGTCGTAGAACGCCGTGAGCGCCTCCTGCTCCGGCAGCGGGTCGAGGCGCACGAGCGTGCAGGTCGCGCAGCGCACGAAGCGATAGCCCTGCTTCTCGAACCGCGGACGGAAGCGCACGCCGCCGCACGCGGCGCAGGGTGGCACGGCGCGGCCTGGCATCAGCTGGGGATCACGCGACGTGCTTTCGGAGGCGCACACGCTCTGGTAAGGGAGCGCCCGCGGCATGGCGCGCCTGTTGGTCATCGTGCCCACGCTGAACGAGCGTGAGAACCTGCCGGAGCTGGCCGCCGCCATTCTGGCGCAACCCGTGGGCGCCGAGCTGCTGGTCGTCGACGACGCCTCGCCCGACGGCACCGGCGCGGTGGCCGACGAGCTGGCGCGCGCCGACGCGCGCGTCCACGTGCTCCACCGGCCGGCCCGGCTCGGCATCGGCAGCGCCTACGTCCAGGGTTTCCAGCGCGCGCTCGCCGAGGGCTACGACCGCGTGGTCACGATGGACGCCGACTGGTCGCACGACCCCTCGTATCTGCCGGCGCTGGTGGAGCCCGCCGACCGCTACGACCTGGTCGTCGGCTCGCGCTACCTGCACGGGATCAGCGTGGTGAACTGGTCGCTCGCGCGGCTGGCGCTCAGCTCCGCGGGCAACGCCTATGTGCGCGCCATCACCCGGCTGCCGCTGCGCGACTGCACGAGCGGCTTCCAGTGCATCCGCGCCGACGCGCTGGCGCGCATCGGCCTCGAGCACATCCGCACCAACGGCTACTCGTTCCTGGTGGAGCTGAAGTATCGCCTGGCGCGCCGCGGTTGCTCGATCCTGGAGGTGCCGATCGTGTTCACCCAGCGCCGTCATGGGCGCACCAAGATGACGCGGGAACAGATCATTCTCTCCTTGTTGAACGTGTGGAGGCTCCGGCTCGGCCTGTATCGCGGCTGAGCCCGCGCGCCCGCGGCATGCTACCAGCCGACCTGCAGCCCGGCAACGGACGCGCGCTGCGTCGCTTCGCCGCCGCCTGCATCATCGTGGTGCCGCTCTGGTGGAGCGCCATGTTCGTGGCCTCCATGACGCCCGCGGCACCGGACCGCATCGCGATCGATCTCGACGGCTACTTCCTGCCGCGCTACGTCCACGGCTCGGCGCGGCTCGCCGCTGAAGCGCTGCCGCTGTGGAACGCCGCGGAGCTCTCGGGCGTGCCGCTGCTCGGCACGGCGCAGGGTGCCGTGCTCTACCCGCCGCGTGCGGTGCTCTTCGGGCTCCTCCCGCCGCTGCCGGCGCTCCATGCCTTCATGGTGCTCCATTACGTGCTGCTCGCGGTCGGCAGCTTCGTCTGCTTGCGTACGCTCGGGCTCGGCGGAGCCGGTGCCGTGTTCGGCGCCGTCGTGGTGACGTTTCAGCCGTTCATGCTGAACGGACACTACGCGCCGCACTGGATCTCCAACTTCGCCTGGACGCCCTTCGTGCTCGCGAGCGGCATGCGAGCGCTCGCCCACCCGTCGGCGGGGGCCGCGCTCGCGCTGGCGCTGGCCGTCTCGATGCAGGTGCTGGCCGGCTATCCGGAGTACGCCTTCGACACGCTGCTCGTGCTCGCCGTGCTGCTCGCGCTGGTGGGGACGGACGTCGCGCGCGAGCGCGGCGGCGCGGCGCTTCGGCGAGGCGTGCTGGCGGTCGCGGTGGCCGCCGTGTGCACGCTGCTGGTCACCGCGGTGCAGTGGGTCGCGCTGCTCGAGACGGCGCGCGAGAGCGTGCGCGCGACGGGCGACTACGAGTTCATGTTCGGGATGGTCTTCGACCGCGGGCAGTTCGAGCCGGGGCTGCGGGGCTGGGTGGATGCGCTCGGGCTCTTGTTCTACGCGCCGCCCGTCGGCTGGCTGCTCGTGGCGATCGGTCTCCTCCTGCCGGGGCTCAGGCACCGCGTGGCGCTCGCCATGCTGGCCTTTGCCTGCTTCGCCATCCCCACGTGGGGCAACGCAGTGCCGCCGTTCTCGCTCTTTCGCGGGCCGCTCTGCTGGCATTCGATCCTGCATGTGCCGCTGGCGGCGCTCGCCGGTGCCGGGCTCGAGATCGTGATCGGGCGGCGCGGCGCCGGCGCTTCGCGCTGGCTGCCGGTCGCGCTGGTGGTGGGGGCGGTGGTGCTCTGCCCGCTGCTCGCGGCGCGCGCGATCGGCTGGCTCGCGGCCGGCGTCGCGGGCGTGCTGATCGCCCGCCTCGCAGCACCGC
>DATMAZ010000076.1:0-8693 GCA_035559675.1 Candidatus Limnocylindria bacterium | reverse complement strand
GGCGCGCTCCCGCCGCGGGCCCGCGCGCCCCGTCAGGGGAGCACGGAGAGCGGCGGTGCCGTGCCGCGCGGGTCGCGCAGGGCGAACGAGAGCGTCCGGGCCGCCACCGCGGCGTAGAGCAGCCCGCCCGCCGCGAGCACGAGGCCCGCCGGGCGCAGCACGAGCACGTCGCCGCCGAGGCAGCTGCCGACCACGAAGAGCGTGCCCACGTTGAACACAACGAAGACCACCGGCTGCACCGACGACGGCATGCCGAGCATCGCCAGCGGCACGGCCCGGCAGCCGCGCTGCGCGCGCGCCGCCGCGACGAAGCCGGGAAAGAGCTTGTAGGAGATGCCGATGATCAGGTTCGACATCCAGCCGAGGATCCCGGCCGTCCCGTAGGCCGCCGCGAGCCGCGCGCCGAGCACGTCGTCACCGCCGATCACGGCGAGCACGACGCCCATGAGCGCCGCCGCCGCGACCCATCCGGCGCTCGCCACCGCATGCCACGCCGTCCAGTCCATCGGCATCCGCCGGGTCGCGACCACGCGGAGCAGCAGCGCCACGTAGACGAGCAGCAGCGTGGCGAGCGCGGCGGCGGCGGCCCACGCCACGTGCGCGCCCCGGAGCAGCAGGCCGGCCAGCACCGCGACTGCCAGCGCCAGCGCCACCACCAGCCGCCGGGCGATCGGGGTGACGTCGACGGCGGGCAGCAGAAACGCCGGCAGGAAGCGGACCGAGAGTGCGACGATGGTCGTCCCGACCCAGCCGAGTGCGGCCAGATGCGCGTGCGCGGCGAGGTTGGTAAGCACGGTGCCGGGGAGCACCGCCCAGCTCTTGTCGATGCCGAGCACCATGCCGAGCGCGGCCGCCAGGACCAGAAAGGCCGTGGCGAGGAGTAGCCCGATCTCCGCGACGCCGCGCTGCGGGCTCGCGAGCAGCATCGGCCAGACGTTCGCGCACAAGAGCCCGCCCGAGACGGCCAGCAGCCCGGCCGACCCGACGACTGGCCACCAGCGGTGCATCCAGAACCCGGCAACCAGGCCCGCCGCGCCGAGCGCGAACGTCGCCCCCTGCACGACAGCGAGCCGCGGACGGGGCAGCGCCTGCTTGGTGAGGCCCGGAACGTAGCGGTAGAGCACCCCCTGGATCGTCATGCTGACCCAGCCGAGCGTCAGCACGTGCGTGAAGGCGAGCACCCGCGGCTGGTAGAAGAAGGCAGCGAGCTGCTCGAGCACGAGCGGCACGGCCAGCATGGCGGCGGCGAACGAGGCGACCGCCACGGCGAAGAAGCACGGCGGGAGCAACGCCGCCGTCGCATCGCGCGTCTTCGGAGGATGCGCGGCGCCGGCGGCCTCGCCCGCCGTCAGAAGCGCACCTGTGCGCCGAACACGATCGGGACGCCCCCGTTGCCGTCCAGGTCCCCGGTGAGCAGCACGTAGCTCGCCTCGGTGTAGAGCAGGACGCGCGGCGTGAGATACAAATCCACCCCGCCGCCGCCGCGGAACGTGAAGGCCGCTTCGGTGTCCTCGGCGACGGTGGTTCCGGCGACGTCCGCTTCCGCGTGCACCGAGGTTCCGCCGATCCCGACCACGCCGTAAGGTTGGATCCGGCCCGGCAGCACGTATCCCTTGAGATTCACCGTGCCGGTCACGGTCTCGAGGTCGACGTCGGCTATGCCGAAATCGCCGCCGATGTTGTGCGTGTACATGAACTGCCCTTCGACCGCGAAGTGCCGGTGGAACCGGTATCCGCCGCGCAGCTCGAAGCCGAGGCTGTCGCCCGTGAGCTCGTCGATGTCGCTGTCGTTGATGACACCGAGGAACCCGCCGCCGACGAAGCCGCCGGGGCGGGCGTACATGTCGTCAGCGGCCCGGGCCGCCGTGCTCCCCGTGGTGACGAGGGCCAGAACCAGAAGCAGTGTGAATGCACGCATGGGTCTCCTCCCTTCTCTAGCCGGCATTCTAACCGATGACACCCGGCAGCTGCCCACGACGTGGCATGTGGCGGGTAATGAACGTCAAGGCGGCGGGGGATCGCAAGTGGCCGGCGGGTCGTAGTCGCGCCACTCCCAGGTGTCGGCCAGCGCACAGACGGGCGACTCCATGGTTCGGCAGGCGTTGTCGCCACCGGCCAGCACCGTCACCTGCCGGACCGGGTCGTACTCCATCGCCGCGGACGTGCGCCACAGCGGCGAGCCGGGCGGCCGCGTCCAGCTCTCGGCATTCGTCCATTTCGCGAAGAAGCTGATGGCTTGGAACGGGTTGTCGATGACCGAGCCGTCGGGACCCCCTGCGATGAGCGTCGTCTGGCGATGCCGCGAGCGCGGCCACGGGCCGCGCGGGCTCGCCGTCGAATCCGGCGAGCTCGGTCACGGTCGGCTCGATCGTCGGATCGACCTCGACCGTGGGGGGCGGGACCAGCGACACCGCGCCCGCGACGAACCGCTAGCGGTACCGCTTGGCCTTCATGACGCCCTTCCCGCTCGTGCACGCGGTGTCGAGACGACCCTTGAGCCGCACCTTCCCGAGGCCCGGGCATTGGGCGGCGGCCCACGTCGCCTTGCCGCGCACGCCCTTCTTTTTCGCGCGCAGCTCCGCCGCGACCGGCGTGCAGCCCTCGACGTGGATCAGGCCGTCGCGCATCGAGATCCGCGCGCCGCCGGCCGGCAGCAGCGGCGGCGAGTCGGTGGCGTACGCGCCGGTCACCTACGGCGGCGTCTCGGCCGCCGGAGCGGTCGCCACAATCGACAGCACAAGCCCGCCGTCGCCATGGACTCATTGCCCGCCGACGACTCGAACGACGGGCGCCTCAACGTACAGGAATGCGAGTGGAGCCGAAGGGAGTCGAACCCTCGACCTCTTGAATGCCATTCAAGCGCTCTCCCAACTGAGCTACGGCCCCAGCGGCCGGGCGACCGGCCGTGCGCGAGGGTATATCGGGCGCGCCCAGGAGGGTCAACGCGAGACGGACCGGCTCAGCCCCGGAGACCGGCGTGGGTGCGACGGCCGAGCGCCGCGCGTCCATCGATGTAGCACATGGGATCGACCGGCTCGCCGCGGAATCGCACCTCGTAGTGCAGATGCGGGCCGGTGGTGCGTCCGGTCATCCCGACCGTGCCGAGCAGATCGCCCCGCCGCACCTGCTGTCCTTCGCGCGCGAAGACCGTCGCCAGGTGCGCGTACACCGTCTGCAGCTCGCCGCCGTGATCCACCACCACCATGCGGCCATAGCCGCTGCTGCCGCCCGCGAACGTCACCACGCCGGCCGCCGTCGCTTCCACCCGCGCGCCGTGCGGCGCGGCGATGTCCATGCCGGGATGCTGCCGCGAGCCGCCGCGCCCGGGCGAGCGGCGAACGCCAAACTCCGAGGTGACGCGCCCGCTCACCGGCCAGATCGACGGCACGCCGCCCCGGTGGACCGCAGGCCGCCTGCGCGCGTCGAGGAGCGACGCCAGCATCTCCGCGCTCTCGCCAATCGCGTCGGCCTGCCGCTCCATCCACACCAGTTGCTCGATGGCGCGTTCGACGTCGCTCCGAACGTGAACCTCGAACGCCTCGTCCGCGACCACGGGCTCGAGCAGCGGCTCGTCGTCGCCGGAATGACCGCCGACGCCCGACTGGCTGCGGGCGCCCTGGAGGCGCTCGCCAACCTCCCCCAGCGTGCCCGCGAGCTGATCGACCGCGGCCACCATCTCCGCGAGCTGTCCCGCTTGCCGCTCCAGCACACCGCGCTTCTCCACCAGCCGCCGGGACAGCCAGCGCATGTCCTTCGCCTGCCGCTCGTAGATCGTGGCGCCGATCACGAAGCAGACGGCCGACGCCAGCGTCGCGCCGGCGAGCGCACCGTACACGAGCTGGCGCGTGACGCGCCGTCGCACAAACTCTCGTGCCGTCGTGAGCATGGTCGTCCTCCCGCGACTCGCGTCTTCGCGAGCCCGACACGGCTAGCCCATGTCGGCGCCGGGCTCAAGTCGTGCGCGCCTCCGCACGACCTCGCTTGGATCCGCCCTGGCGGAGCAGCTGCTCGGCGTGCTCGCGCGCCTCCGGAGTGATCCGGGCGCCGGCCAGCATGCGGGCCAGCTCGGCCACCCGCTCGGTGGCCGCGAGCGCGCGCGCGCGCGACACGGTGCGGCCGTCCACCACCCGCTTCGTCACCGCCAGATGGTGATCGCCGTACGCTGCGATCACCGGGAGGTGGGTCACCGACAGCACCTGGCGCTTGCGCCCGAGCTGCTGCAGCTTGCGCGCCACCACCTCGGCGACCGCACCGCCGATGCCGGTGTCGACCTCGTCGAAGACCAGCGTCGCGTCGTGCTCGTCGGCGGCGCCCAGCGCCTTCAGCGCGAGCATGATGCGCGCGCGTTCGCCGCCCGACGCGACCCGGGCGAGCGATCGCAGCTCCTCGCCCTGGTTCGCCGAGAGGAAGAACTCGACGTCGTCGCGGCCGCTCGGCCCGAGCGGCGTGGCGTCGGCGTCGGCGAAGCGCACCTCGAAGCGGGCGCCGTCCATCGCGAGCGTGCGGAGCTCCATCGTGAGCGCTCGCTCGAGCTGCTTCGCCACCCGGCGACGCTCCACCGCCAGGCGCTTGGCCCAATCGAGCGCGTCCTTCTCGGCGGCATCGACCTCGGCCTGCAGCGGGGCCAGCATGCCGTCCCCGTCGCCCAAGGCGGCCAGCTCGTTGGCCACCTCGTCGCGCTTGCGCAGCACCTCGTCCAGGCTGCCGCCGTACTTGCGCTTGAGCCGCCCGAGCTCGCTCAGGCGGTCTTCGACGGCGGCGAGCTTCGCGGGATCCGGCGCGAGATCGTGCAGATAGCGCCCGAGCGCGCGGCCGGCGTCTTCGAGCTCGGCGAGCGCGCTCTCGAGCAGCATCCGGATCGGCTCGAGCGCCTTGTCGAGCCGCTCGGCCTCGCGCGCGTTGGTGAGCGCCCGGCCGAGCCGCTCCACGATCGCTCCTTCCTCGGAGTAGATCGCCTGCTCGGCGGCGCTCGCCAACTGTCCCAGGCGGTCGGCGCTCGCGAGCCGTGTGCGCTCCACCGCCAGCAGCTCGTCCTCGCCCGGGGCGAGATTGGCCTTGGTGAGCTCGTCGAGCTGGTAGCGCAAAAGGTCGAGCCGCTCGGCGAGGTGCGCGTTGGCCTGCCGGCGCTGCTCCAGAGCCTCCCGGGCCGCCACGAGCCGCGCGTAGCGGCGCTGCATCTCGGTCACGCTGGTGCCGAGGCCGCCGCTGGCGTCGATGAGCGCGAGGTGGCTCTCGACCCGTCGCAGCGCCTCGTCCTCGCCCTGCCCGTAAATCCGCACGAGGTACGGCGCGATCTCGCGCACCAGCGTGGCGGGCGCGAGCGCGCCGTTGACGTAGGCGCGGCTGCGTCCCGCCGTCGAGAGCACGCGGCGCACGACCAGCTCGCCGCCCGTCTCGCTCGGCCGCAGCCCCGCCGCCACCAGGGCCTCGTTCACGGCCTTCGGCACCTCCGTGAAGAGCGCCTCGACCACGGCCTCCTCGGCGCCGCTGCGCACGAGCTCGGTGTCCGCGCGCTGTCCGAGCGCGAGCTCGAGCGCCTCGAGGAGAATCGATTTGCCGGCGCCCGTCTCGCCCGTGAGCACGTTGAAGCCGGGCTCCAGCACGAGCTCGACTTCGTCGATGATGGCGAGATCAGAGACGCGTAGTGCCCGCAGCATGATCGTTCCCCTGCCACGCACCCCAGCCGAGCTTGGAGCGCAGCACGTCGTAGTGCGTGCGCTTCGGCGAACGCACGAGCGAGATCGGCTGGCGGCCGCGCCGCACGACGATGGCGTCGCCTCCCATGAGCGGCATCCCCTCCTGGCCGTCGACCGTGAGGACGACGTCCTGCTGGCCGCGCGGGATGGTGATGCGCACCACGGCGTCGGGACGCAGCACGACCGGCCGGTTCGAGAGCGTGTGCGGCGAGATCGGCGACACCAGCAGCGACGCCAGGCTGGGCTCCACGATGGGCCCGCCGACCGACAGGGAGTACGCGGTGGACCCGGTCGGCGTGGCGACGATCACCCCGTCGGCCCGGTAGGACGTGAACGGTTTGCCGTCGACCGAGAGCGTGAGTCGCACGATGCGCGCCAGCGCGCCGTTCGAGACCACGACGTCGTTGAGCGCCCGATAGCGGCGCAGCGTGCGGCCCCGGCGCTCGAGCGCGGCGTCGAGCGTCATGCGCTGCTCGGTCTCGTAGCGGCCGGCGAGCACGTGCTCGAGCAGCTCGAGCGCCTCGTCCTCCGCGACCTCGGTGAGAAAGCCGAGCTCCCCCAGGTTCACCCCGAGGATGGGCACGGTGGCCGCGGCGTGGCGGGCGACGGACAACATGGTGCCGTCGCCGCCGAGCACGATCAGCAGGTCCACCCGGTTCGCCAGCTCGGCCTTGGGAGCGGTCGGCGCGCGCCCGATGGGCGCCGCCGCGTCGACCAGGACGCCGAGGCCGCGCTGCTTCAGCACGCGCAGCACCCGCTGGCCCAGCTGCACCGCGCGCCGCCGATCGCGCTTCACCACCAGCCCCACCGTCCGGATCGGTCGCCTCGCCACGTCCCCGGCGGTGCTACCACGGACCCAGTCGCCGTGCCAGGCGACGTCCGCTATGGTGGCCGCACCGGCATGGCGCGGCAATCCGAGCTCTTCACGCGCGCCGCGGCACCGCCCAAGGCCGCGGCGCATGCACCGCTGGCGGAGCGCATGCGCCCGCGCTCGATCGACGAGTTCGTGGGGCAGCGGCATCTCCTGGGCGAAGGCCGGCTGCTGCACGAGCTGCTGCGCGCGGGCACGCTCGAGTCGCTCATCCTGTGGGGCCCGCCCGGCACGGGCAAGACGACACTCGCCCGCCTGCTCGCGAGCGCCAGCGGCCGCCGCGCACTTCACTTCTCCGCCGTGCTGCAGGGGGTGAAGGAGCTGCGCGAGCTCATCGCCGACGCGCGCCAGGAGGTGGCGACGAGCGGGCGCGCGCCGGTGCTGTTCGTCGACGAGATCCACCGCTTCAACAAGAGCCAGCAGGATGCCTTCCTGCCGCACGTCGAGGCCGGCACGGTGGTGCTGATCGGCGCCACCACGGAGAACCCGTCGTTCGAGCTGGTGGCACCGCTGCTCTCGCGCACGCGGGTGCTCCTGCTGGAGCCGCTGAGCGACGCCGACATCCACGTGCTGCTCGATCGCGCGCTCACGGATCCGGAGCGTGGCCTCGGCCGGCTCGGGCTCACGCTCGCGCCCGACGGCCGGCGCGTGCTGGTGGGCTTCGCGCAGGGCGATGCGCGCGTCGGCCTCAACCTGCTGGAGGTAGCCGCGCGCCTGGCCCGTACGGCTGGCGCTTGCACCATCGACGCCGCGCGCGTCGAGGAGGCCGCGCAGCATCGCGCGCCGCGCTACGACAAGGCGGGCGAGGAGCACTACAACGTGGTCTCCGCCTTCATCAAAAGCCTCCGCGGCGGCGATCCCGACGCTGCGGTCTACTGGCTCATGCGCATGCTGGAGGCCGGCGAGGATCCGCTGTTCATCGCGCGGCGCATGGTGATCTTCGCCGCCGAGGACATCGGCAACGCCGCGCCCGAGGCGCTCTCCCTCGCCGTCGCCGCCAAGGATGCCGTTCATTTCGTGGGCCTGCCGGAAAGCCGTATCCCGCTCGCACAGGCCGCGACCTTCCTCGCCACCGCGCCCAAGTCGAACGCGTCCTACCGCGCCATGCTCGCCGCCGGCGAGGAGGTGCGCGCGAGCGGGGCGTTGCCCGTGCCGCTGCATCTCCGCAACGCGCCGACGCCGCTCATGAAGGACCTGGGCTACGGCCGCGAGTATCAGTATCCGCACGACGCGCCCGACGCTGTCGGCACGCAGGACTACCTCCCGGAGCGGCTGGCCGGCCGACGCTTCTACGAGCCCAGCGATCGCGGCTTCGAGCAGACGATCCGGGAGCGGCTCGAGCGCTGGCGCGCGAAACGCTCCCGCAGCTGACCGGTCGCGGCGCACGCAGGCCTACCGAGCAAGGCCCATGCCACGGCGAGCGCGCCGCCAGGCGGGCCGCACACGCCCGCCGCGTACGATCCTGTACGCGCGGTCACGGGGTTGACGGCTCGGTCGCCGGCTCGTCGTACCGAACGTGCTTCAGCACGAGCCCGTGTGGCGGCGCGGTCGGTCCGGCCGCGCCGCGGGGCGCACCCGCGAGCAGCTCCGCCATCGACTCGACCGCGCGCTGCCCGCGGCCGATCTCGACCAGCGTCCCGACCAGCGTGCGCACCATGTGCTTCAAGAAAGCGTTCGCCTCGATGCGGTAGACGAGCAGCGCGTCGCGCGTCTCGAACCGGCTCTCGAAGACTCGCCGCACGGTCGTCCGCACCGGGTCGGCATCGCTCGCGCGAAAGGCGCGGAAGTCGTGCTGGCCGACGACCATCCTCCCCGCGGCGTCCATGGCGCCCATGTCGAGCGGTCCCCAGACGTGCCAGGCGTACCGGCGCCAGAAGGGCGACGGCGCCGGCGCGCGCCAGATCCGGTACTCGTAGCAGCGGCGGACGGCCGCGCGGCGCGGATCGAAGGCGTCGTCGGCGAGCGCCACCTCGGCCACCACGATCGACGTCGGCAGCAGCGCGTTCAGACTCGCGCGCAGCCGATCGAGGTCGTCGGGCGGCCGCGCCACGCGCACCGCCGCCACCTGCCCGCTCGCGTGCACGCCGGCGTCCGTGCGCCCGGCGCCGCGCACGCGCACCGGCTCG
>DATMAZ010000075.1:0-35323 GCA_035559675.1 Candidatus Limnocylindria bacterium | reverse complement strand
GCTCTTGCGGCGCCAGGGCGTCGAGCTGCCGTACCCGACGCTGCGCCGCTTTGCGATCGCGGTGCTCGGCTTCGGGCGCACGGCGCCGACCGTGCCGATCGCCGACTGCGGCCCTGGCGAGGAAGTCCAAGTCGACACGGGCTGCTGCGCGAGCTCGCGACCCTGCGCTTTCTCGACCAGCACGAACACGTCGCCATCATCGGCCCCGTCGGCGTCGGCACGACCTTCCTCGCCCACGCGCTCGGCCACCTCGCCTGCGCCTGCGGCGCCACCGTGCGCGCCGTCCGCACCGATCGGCTCCTCAAGACCCTCAAGCACGCCCGCCTCGATCACACCGTCGAACAGGAGATGCGCCGCCTCATCGGCGTCGAACTCCTCGTCCTCGATGATTTCGGCCTCGACGCCATGGACCCGACGGAGAGCCGCGACATCTACGAGCTCTTCCTCGAGCGCCATCGCGCCGGCTCGATCATCGTCACCTCGAACCGCGGTCCCGACGAGTGGCTCGCCACCTTCGCCGATCCGATGCGGGCCCAGTCGGCTATTGACCGCTTCACCAGCAACGCCTACGACCTCGTCCTCGACGGCGAGTGTTTCTTCGTCGGCCGGTGTTCCTCCGTGGGCTGGGCCCGGTCGCGGCCGGGCTTGAGGCGTTGGCGATACCGTCACGCGACCCTACGCCCGGGGGGAATGCTTGTGATCACGCCGGGGGGAATGGTCGTGAAAACCGACACGGCTGAGGTCCTTGACATCTGCTGTGGTGTCGGGAGGTCCCTTCGTAGAGAGACTGTTCTCCCTTGTCGATGACGCACGCCGCGCCCAGAGAGTTCCCTCAGTGATCTGCCGACCCGGCTTCGGATTCTCCAGCACCAGCCGCACCGCGCGCTCCCGCACCTCCGTCGGAAACTTGCTCGGTCGTCCCATGCCTCCCTCCTCTCACGGTTGGGGGGCCTCCGGAAAAGCCGGGGCGGTTCACATACTTGACGCAATCCGACACTCTGATGTACGAGAGCCAGCCTTGGTCCCGAATGTCGCGCCCATAGCTCAGTTGGATAGAGCGTCTGACTACGAATCAGAAGGTCGGCTGTTCGAATCAGCCTGGGCGCACTAGGGAATCTGGTAGTCTCCCGTCAAGTGGTGGACTTTCCGGTCCGCATCTTCCCGTGCGCCGGGCTAAGCGATCGCTGCCAGTAGGTCCTCCTGTGTCGCGATCGCGGTCGTTTTCTGCAGTCCCTTCATCGACTCCGCGCTGAAGTAGCGCCGATCACACACCGCCCACTCGTCGTCCTGTTCCGCGAGCACTGCCCCGACGAGACGGAGCAGCGAAGCTCGATTGGGGACGATCCCCACGACAGCCGAGCGTCGCTTGATCTCCTTGTTCAGCCGTTCCAGCGGATTCGTGCTGTGTAGCCGTGCCCGATGCTCCTCCGGGAAGTGGCGATGCGCCAAGATGTCCTCGGCCGCGTCCTCAAGGAGCGTCGTGGACGCGGAAGGGCCGGGGGACGCGGGCGAGCGGTTTTGGGCCGAGATGGACGCGGTGATCCCGTGGGCGCGGCTGCTCGGGTTGATCGCCCCGCACTAGCCGCAGGCCGATGCCACGGTCATCGCAGCGCCCAGCTCGACGAAGAACGCCGCACGCAGCTGCCCGCCCTGCGGCACGGGGAGGAGACCGTGCTGTACGGCGACCAGGCGAGTTCTGGGCCTTCTTCTCCCAGCGGATGGGCAGCTCGCGACACCGGTCGAACCACGAGGTCACGCGTTCGACGACCCAGCGGCGTGCGCGGGTCCCGCGGCGGCACGCGCGGCGTTCCTCGCCGCGGGGCCGGATGTGCGGGCGGTAGCGTCAGCTGCGCACCGTAAGCGGTTGCAGCCCGGCTCGATCTGCGACACAGGAAGGCGAGCGACGATGCAGATCGAGATGATCGCGCCCGTCAGCACGGCGTCCGCGGCGTTGCCGCGGCTCGGGCTCGGCATTCTCGCGGCGCTCACGCCTGCCGAAGACGAGGTCATCTACACCGACGAGGTCGTCGAGCCGTTCGACCTCGAGCGGGACGTGAAGGACGTCGACCTGGTCGCGATCAGCGTCGATACGAAGACCGCGCGCCGGAGCTACGACATCGCCGCGGCCTACCGCCGGCGCGGCGTGCCCGTCGTGCTGGGAGGCATTCATCCCACGGCGTGTCCGGACGAGGCGATGCAGCACGCCGACGCCATCGTGGTCGGCGAGGCCGACCGGATCTGGTCCAAGGTGGTGGCCGATGCCAAACGGCGGCAGCTGGCCCCGATTTATCGGCCGCCGCTGCCAGATCTCGACAGTCTGCCGCTGCCGCGGCGGTCGATCTTTAAGCGGTCGCGTCGCTACGTGCCGTTCGAGGTCACCCAGACCATGCGCGGCTGCCCGTACCCGTGCGAGTTCTGCAGTGTGTCGACCGCCAACGGTACCACCATGCGCTTTCGTCCAGCCGACGACGTGCTGGGCGAACTCGCCGGCATGGGCAAGCTCGTCATGTTCGCCGACGACAACGTCATGATCCACCGCGGCTACTCGCGCGACCTGTTCACGCGCATGGCGCCGCTCGGCAAGCACTGGATCGGGCAATGCTCGCTCGCGGCCATCCGGCGCATCGAGAACGTGGAGCTGATGGCGCAGAGCGGCTGCAAGGCCCTGTTCGTCGGCTTCGAGAGCATCGACGAGGAGACTACGCGCTTTACGGGCAAGCGCCAGAATCGACCGTCCGAGTACAAGGACACCATCGCGATGCTGCACGAGCACGGCATTTCGGTGTGGGGCAGCTTCGTGTTCGGCTTCGACACCGACGACCCGGAGGTGTTCGACCGCACCGACTTCGCGGTCGAGATGCGGCTCACGGCAGCGAGCTTCGCCATGCTGTGTCCGTATCCCGGAACCGCGCTCTACAAGCGGCTCGCCGCCGAGGGCCGGCTGCCCGATCCCACGTGGTGGCTGCGCGAGTACCACGACGAGGACGGGCCGCACTTCGTGCCGAAGCAGTTCTCCGGCGAGCGGCTCCGCGAGGGCTGGATGCGCGCGGCCGAGCGCTTCTACTCCTGGCGGTCGATGTGGCGGCGCTACACCACCGGGCCGCAGTTCGGCTGGATCCAGCGCTGGGCGTACTGGCCGCTGAACGTCATGCAACGGCGGCTGGCGCAGCGCCGGCTCGGCGCCGCTGCACGCCTCGACCTCGGCTGCTGACGGGGCCGGCTGCCTCGAGCGCGGCCTCTCGTGGTCGACGGCGGTCGCCAGCTTGTGCAGGTCCGGCACAAATTCCAGCGAGCGTTGGAAACCCTCGAGGTCATGGTCGCGCGATCACTGGTGGCCGCGGCTGGACCGCATAGGACCGCAGCACCTTCAGATAGTTGGCGCGTTCGAAGGCCGACGGATCCGCCACGCGCTGCTGGCTCATGCTGCCCTGCATCTGCCGGATCGATTGGTATTCGTGCTCCTCCATCCACCGGCGGAGCTCCCCGAGCACGGTGCCGAGGTGTTCGACGCCGTGCTGAAGCACCGCCGAGGCGGTCATCGCGCAGGCGGCACCCGTCATGACGGCTTTCAGCACGTCGGTGGCCGCATGCACGCCGCCCGTGACCGCCAGGTCCGCGGGCACGCGGCCAAACAGGATGGCGACCCAGCGGAGCCGCAGCCGCAGCTCCGCCGGCGAGCTCAGCGTGAGGTTTGGCACGACCTCGAGCCGCTCGAGGTCGATGTCGGGCTGGTAGAAGCGATTGAACAAGACGAGCCCCTGCGCGCCGGCGCGAGTGAGCTCGAGCGCCACATTGCCGATGGCGCTGAAAAAGTGCGGCAGCTTCACGGCGAGCGGGATGGAGACGTGGCGGCGCACGTCGCGGACCACCTCGAGATAGCGGCCTTCGACCTCGGCGCCCGTGCGCAGCGGATCGCTCGGCAGATGGTAGACGTTCAGCTCGAGCGCGTCGGCGCCGGCCTGCTCCAGCGAGCGCGCGAACTCGATCCATCCGCCCGACGACACGCCGTTGAGACTGGCGACGACCGGGACGTGCACTGCGGCCTTCACGCGGCGGACATGCTCGAGGTAGGCGTCCGGGCCGAGCGCGTAGTCGGCGGGATCCGGAAAGTAGGTGACCGCCTCGGCGTGGCTGTGGGCATGTCGGGTGAGGTGATGGTCGAGGTCATGGCCCTCGATCTCGAACTGCTCTTCGAACAGCGACGGCAGCACGACCGCGCCGGCGCCGGCGTCGACCCCGCGCCGAACGGTATCGAGGTCCTCGGTGAGTGGCGAAGAGGAGAGCACGAGGGGCGTCGGCAGCGTGAAGCCCAGGTAACGGGTGGACAGATCGATCATGCGGCTCCTCCGGTCCGGCCCGCGAGCTGCTCGACCATCTGCCACCGCCGCCGGATGTCCGCCTCGGCGGCGGCCAGCGCCGCCTTGGCGGCTGCCGGGTCGGCGCTGGCGAGGATGGTGTAGCGGGTCTCGTTGTAGGCGTACTGCTTGAACGGCAGCGAGGGTGGCTCCGAGTCGAGCTGGAACGGATTCTTGCCCTCGCGGGCGCGGCGAGGATCGAAGCGGAAAAGCGGCCAGGCGCCCGAGGCGACCACACCCGCCTGCTGCCGCAGCCCGTGCACGAGGTCGTAGCCGTGGGCGATGCAGTGGCTGTAGGCCACCACCAGCGAGGGACCGTCGTAGGACTCGGCCTCGCGGATGGCGCGCAGCGTCTGCATGTCGTTTGCGCCCATGGCGACCGTGGCGACGTAGACGGTGCCGTACGTCGTCATGAGCAGCGCCAGGTCCTTCTTGGCCACCGGCTTGCCGCCGGCGGCGAACTTGGCGACGGCGCCGCGCGGCGTCGCCTTCGACATTTGCCCGCCTGTGTTCGAGTACACCTCGGTGTCGAGCACGAGCACGTTGACGTCGGCGCCCGAGGCGAGCACGTGATCGAGGCCCCCGTACCCGATGTCGTAGGCCCAGCCGTCGCCGCCCACGATCCACACCGAGACCCGCACCAGCGCGTCGGCGACGGCGGCGAGCTCGGCGGCCGCGGGGTCGTCGATCAGCGCGAGCCGCTCGCGCAAGGCGGCCACCCGGGCGCGCTGGGCGGCCACGCCGGCATCGGTCGTCTGATCGGCTGCCAGCAGCTCGCGCACGAGAGGCTCGCCCAGCCGGTCCGCCAGCCGTTCGAGCAGCGCCCGCGCGTAGTCGCGCTGATGGTCGCGGGCGAGCCGCATGCCGAGGCCAAACTCCGCGTTGTCTTCGAACAGCGAGTTGGACCAGGCAGGCCCGTGGCCCTGCGCATTCGTGGTCCAGGGCGTGGTCGGGAGGTTGCCGCCGTAGATCGACGAGCAGCCGGTGGCGTTGGCGATCAGCGCGCGGTCCCCGAAGAGCTGCGAGACAAGCTTCAAGTACGGCGTCTCGCCGCAGCCCGCGCACGCGCCCGAGAATTCGAAGAGCGGCGGCAGGAGCTGTACGTCCTTCACCTGGTGGAGATGCAGCGGCGGTCGCGCGGGGTCGGGCAGGCCGAGGAAAAAGTCCCATTTCGCGGCCTCGGTCTCCCGCAGCGGCAGGGCCGGCTGCATGTTGATGGCTTTGAGACGCGTCTCGGCCTTGTTTTTTACCGGGCAGATCTCGACGCAGAGCGCGCAGCCCGTGCAGTCGTCGGGCGCCACCTGCAGCACGTAGCGCTGGCCCGGCATGTCGCGCCAGCGCGCCGGCACGGAGCGCCAGCCTGCTGGCGCGCCAGCCTCGTCGGCCGGGCTGACGACCTTCGCGCGGATGACGGCGTGCGGGCAGACCAGCACGCACTTGCCGCACTGGATGCAGAGGTCGGCATCCCAGACCGGGATCGCATCGGCGATCCGACGCTTCTCCCAGCGCGCGGTGCCGGTCGGGAAGGCGCCGTCGGGTGGGAGCGCGCTCACCGGCAGCTCGTCGCCGCGCCCGGCGAGCAGCTCACGCGTGACCGTGCGGACGAACGTGGGCGCGGTGTCCGGGATCGTCTCCCGCATCCCGACCGTCGACGACACCTCTGCCGGAAGCGATACGGGAGCGAGGGCGTCGAGCGCACGATCGACCGCAGCCCAGTTCTTCTCCACGAGCGAGTGCCCGCGTGTTCCGTAGGCCTTTTCGATCGACCGCTTGATGGCCGCGATCGCCTCGTCGCGCGGCAGCACGCCGGCGAGCGCAAAAAAGCACGTCTGCATGACGGTGTTGATGCGGCTGCCCATGCCGGCCTCGCGGGCCACGCGGTCGGCGTCGATGACGTAGAGCCGGAGCTGCTTCGCCAGCAGCGCTTCCTGCACCGGACGTGGGAGGTGACTCCAGACCTCGTCGGGCCCGTAGGGGCTGTTCAGCAGCACGGTGGCCCCGGACTCCGCCACCTTGAGCACGTCCACGCACTCGAGGAACGCGAACTGATGGCAGGCGACGAACGAGGCATGCTCGATGAGATAGGGCGCCTCGATCGGTCGACGGCCGAAGCGAAGGTGCGAGACGGTGAGCGAGCCGGCCTTCTTCGAGTCGTAGACGAAGTAGGCCTGCGCGGCACGGTCGGTGTGCTCGCCGATGATCTTGATGGTGCTCTTGTTGGCGCCGACGGTGCCGTCGGCGCCGAGTCCGTAGAATACGGCGCGGACGGTATCGGGCTCCTCGAGGTCGAAGTCTCGGGCGACCGGCAGGCTCGTGTGCGTGACGTCGTCCACGATGCCGACCGTGAAGTGGTTCTTCGGGCGCTCGGCGGCGAGCGCATCGAACACCGCTTTCGCCATCGCGGGCGTGAACTCCTTCGACGAGAGCCCATAGCGGCCCCCGATCGCCCGGATGGAGCGCTCGCCCTCGGCCAGCGCCGCCACCACGTCGAGGTAGAGCGGCTCGCCTGCGCTGCCGGGCTCCTTGGTGCGGTCCAGCACCGCCACGGCGCGCACGCTCGGCGGCAGCGCCGCGAGGAAGTGGTGCACCGAGAACGGCCGGAAAAGGCGCACCGTGAGACACCCGACCCGCTCGCCGGCGGCCACGAGCCGGGCGGCGGTGGCGCGAACGGTCCGGGCGCCCGAGCCCATGGCGATCACCACGCGCTCGGCGTCCGGCGCCCCGTCGTAGTCGAAGAGGCGATAGCGACGGCCGACGCGGGCAGCGAGCGCGTCCATCGTCTGCTGAACCAGCGTGGGCGTAGCCAGATAAAACGGGTTGGCCGCCTCGCGGGCCTGAAAGTACACATCAGAGTTCTGCGCCGTCCCGCGCAGCGTCGGGTGCTCGGGGGCCAGCGCCCGCGCGCGTGCCCCGCGCACGAGCTGGTCGTCGATCAGTGCCTGCACGTCGTCGAGGGCGAGCGTCTGGATCCTGGCGACCTCGTGGGAGGTGCGAAAGCCGTCGAAGAAGTGGACGAACGGCACGCGGCTCGCGAGCGTCGCCGCATGGGCCACCAGCGCAAGGTCCATCGCTTCCTGGACGGAGGCCGAGGCCACCATGGCGACGCCGGTGGCGCGCGCGGCCATGACGTCGCTATGGTCGCCGAAGATGGAGAGCGCCTGGGCGGCGAGCGCGCGGGCGGCCACGTGCATCACCATGGGGCTGAGCTCCCCGGCGATTCTGTAGAGATCGGGAATCATCAGCAGCAGGCCCTGTGAGGCGGTAAACGTGGTGCCGAGGGCGCCCGCGGTGAGTGCTCCGTGGAGCACGCCGGCGGCGCCGCCCTCGCTCTGCATCTCGACCACGCGCGGCACCTGCCCCCAGAGATTCGGGCAGCCGGAGGCGGCCCAGGCGTCGGCCAACTCGCCCATCGGCGAGGACGGCGTGATGGGGTAGATGGCGATCACCTCGCTCGCGAGATACGCGACCGTGGCGGCCGCCTCGTTGCCGTCGATCATGACCCATCGGCGCTCGGAGGCGGGAAGCAACGCGGAGGCGGCGCGCATGCTGCCCTTCGCAAGCAGATTCCGTGCCGCCCGCACGGGGCGTGCGAGCGTCGTGTCGGGTCGCCCGGCCTCGCATGCATGGGGACGCCGCTTGCCGCCGGTCTCAGGGGTGAGAAGCCGCCTCGGTTCGGTACGGTCCCGTGGCGTGAATCGCTGCCGGATTCAGGCTATAGGCGGACGGCCCTGGTGATGAGTCACGCGGCGGACAGTCCTGCCGAGCACCCCGCATCGAGCCCGACGCCGTTGGAGCCGGACGAGTCTCCTGCTTCGCGTCCGGGCGGCCACCATCACGAGAACGGCTTGGCGCTGCTGGCCCTCGGCGCGCTTGGCGTCGTCTACGGCGACATCGGCACCTCGCCGCTCTACGCCGTCAAGGAGTGCTTCCACCCGCACCTCGGGCTTCAGCCGGTCGCCCGCGATGTCCTGGGCATTTTGTCCCTCGTTTTCTGGTCGCTCACGCTGGTGATCGTGGTGAAGTACCTGACGTTCATCATGCGGGCCGACAATCGCGGCGAAGGCGGCATTCTCGCCCTGCTGGCGCAGCTGCGGGGTCGCGGTAGTGCGTCGGTGTTCGCGGCGCTCGCGATCTTCGGCGCCGCGCTGCTCTACGGGGATGGCGTCATCACACCGGCAATCTCGGTGTTGAGCGCGATGGAGGGGTTGAACGTCGCCACGCCCGTGTTCGCACCGTGGGTCGTGCCGCTCACCGTCGCCATCCTCACCGCGCTGTTTGTGGCCCAGCAACGGGGAACCGCGAATGTCGCCAGCGTCTTCGGCCCTATCACGCTGGTGTGGTTCGTCAGCATCGCGCTGCTCGCGCTCCCCTCGGTCCTGGCGGTGCCCTCCGTGCTCGCCGCGGTGAATCCGCTGCGCGCCGTGGATTTCTTCCTGCACCACGACCGTCATGCGTTCTTCGTCCTCGGCTCGGTGGTACTCTGCATCACCGGCGGCGAGGCGCTGTACGCGGACATGGGTCATTTTGGCCGCACGCCGATTCGGGTGGCGTGGTATGTCGTCGTGTTTCCGGCGCTGGTGCTCAGCTACTTCGGGCAGGGTGCGCTCCTGCTGGAGCGGTGTGGGGCCGACGTCGACGGCGACGCCTGCCGGCTCGCGCTCCAGAACCCGTTCTACGCGCTGGTGCCTCCGGTGTTGCTCTACCCAATGGTGATGGTGGCCGCCGCCGCCACCGTGGTGGCGTCGCAGGCGATGATCTCTGGTGCCTTCTCGCTCACACAGCAGGCGGTGCAGCTCGGCTACGTACCACGGGTCCAGATTCGCCACACGTCCGCCGCCACCCAAGGACAGATTTACGTCCCGGTGGTCAACTGGGCGCTGATGGTGGGCTGCATCGCGGTTGTGCTGATCGCGGGCAGCTCGAGCCGGCTGGCAGCGGCCTACGGCATCGCAGTCACCGGCGCAATGAGCATCACCTCCGTGCTGTTCTTTGCGGTCGCGCGCCAGCGATGGGGCTGGTCGCTTCTCGCCGCGACAGCGCTCGCAGGCGCGTTTCTCACGGTCGACCTGGCGTTTTTCACCGCCAACATCGTGAAGTTCGCGCAGGGCGGCTGGTTCCCGATGATCGCCGGGTTGGGCGTTTTCACGCTCATGTGGACCTGGCGGGACGGTGGCCGCTGGCGGGCGCGCGAGTTCGCCAAGCAGCGCGTTCCCCTCGAAGACTTTCTCCTCGGACTGCAGGTCGATCCACCGCAGCGCGTGCGTGGGACGGCCATTTTCATGACACAGGATCCCGAAGGCACGCCGCCGGCGCTGCTGCACCAGCTCAAGCACAATCAGGTGTTGCATGACCACGTCGTGATCCTCACCTTCAAGACGGTGAACGAGCCGGAGGTGGCGCCGCGCGACCGCGTGCAGCTCACGAGGCTGAGCCAGGGCTTTTGGCGGCTGATCGGTCGCTACGGCTTCATGGAGACGCCGAACGTACCGGAAATCCTGCGGCTCGCCGCCGACGCGGGCCTGGCGACGACGGGGCGCCGCAGCTTCTTTCTCGGTCGGGAGACCTTCGTGCCGGGCGGGCGCTGCCGGATGGCGCGCTGGAGAAAGCGGCTGTTTATGTTCATGGTGAGAAATGCGCGGTCGCCTGCCGAGTTCTACGGCATCCCGCCGAACGACGTCGTCGAGCTGGGCGCGCAGATCCAGATGTGAAGCGATGATGCGAGCGGCTCTCCTGGCGCGGCAGAACCCTGATGGCGGCCTGGGTGCGCGCCCCGGATTGCCGAGCGCGACCGAGCCCACGGCGCTGGCCGTGCTGGCGCTGTCGTTCGAACCCGATCAGCCGGACACGTTGCCGCTCCGCGCCTGGCTGCGCGCCCGGCAAACGCCGGAGCACGCCTGGCCCGTCATGGCGGGGCTGCAAGAGCCGAGCTGGACGACCGCGCTCGCCGTGCTGGCGCTGGCTCGCTACCCGGAGGACGCCCCTCTGGCCGAGCGGGGCGCCGCTTGGCTCACCTCCTCGCGCGGCAAGACCATCGACACGCGGGGCGGGCTGCTCGGGCGGCTGTTCGGCGCGACGCCGACGAACGAGCTCGATGGCACGCTGGTCGGCTGGCCATGGGTGGACGGGACTTTCAGCTGGGTTGAGCCCACGGCGTATGCGCTGCTCGCGCTGCGCGCCGTAAGCCCCCCACCAGCCGGTGCCACGGCGCGCATCGCGGAGGGCGAGCGGTTGCTTCTCGATCGCGTGTGTCGGGACGGCGGCTGGAACTACGGCAACCGACGCGTGCTTGGCGAGGACCTGTGGAGTTATCCCGACACCACGGCGCTCGCCGTGCTCGCGCTCGGCCGCCGCGCCGACCGTGGGATCACGGACCGGGCGCTGGCGTGCCTCGAGAGCATGCTTACGCGGAACCACTCGGGCCTCGCCACCGCGCTCGGCGTGCTCGCGCTGGCCGCGCACGGCCGCGACGTGCACGCGCTGCGCGAGCGGCTGCAAGCACGCTTCGAGGCTACCGGCTTCGCCGGCGACAGCCGGGCCCTCGCCTGGGCGGTGCTCGCGAGCAACGCGGCGGCGAAGCCGTTCGGGGAGCCCGGCCGTGCTTGAGCGCCGCGCCTTCTTGAAGGGCGCGCTCGGCGGCCTGGTGGCCGTCTCCGCCCACGGCTGCAGCCGGCCGGCACAAGACGAGGCGCGGCACGACCCGGCCGCGTTTCCGCGTCCGGCCAGCTCGCGCGTCGCCGTGCTGCGCGCCGAGGCCTACGACCGCCCGCTCGAGGCCATCATTCGCGACGGCATCGCGCTCGCCGGCGCGGAAGTCGCCGGGCGGCGGGTGGTGGTGAAGCCGAATCTGGTGGAGTTCGATCCGGCCGGGGTCATCAACACGCATCCGGCGGTGATCGCCGCCACGGTGGTCGCGCTCAGACGGCTCGGTGCCCGCGAGGTGATCGTGGCCGAGGGGCCCGGGCACCGGCGCGACACGGAGTACCTGCTCGACGCGTCGGGCCTGCTCGCGGTGCTGCGCGACGTGCAGGCCCGTTACGTGGACCTGAACGTGGACGCGGTCCGGCCGGTGCCGCTGCGCTCGTGGTACACCGGGCTCGGACCGCTGCAGCTGCCTGCGACGGTCCTCGACGCCGATCTGCTGGTCTCGCTGCCGAAGCTGAAGACGCATCACTGGGCCGGCGTCACGCTGTCGATGAAGAACATGTTCGGCATCGTGCCGGGGGCGGTCTACGGCTGGCCGAAGAACGTGCTGCACTGGCAGGGCATCGAGAACAGCATCCTCGACATCAATGCGGCGCTCACCATGCCGCGGCTGGCGGTGGTCGACGGCATCGTCGGCATGGAGGGCAACGGGCCCATCCAGGGCAGTGCGAAGCCGATGGGCGTGCTGGTGTTCGGGACCGACTGGGTGGCGGTGGATGCGACCTGCGCGCGGCTCATGGAGCTCGAGCCGGCGCGCATCGACTACCTCCGGCGCGCCGGCACGTTTCTCGGCCACGCCGACGTTGCGCAGATCGTGCAGGTGGGGGAGGCGATCGCGCCGCTCGTCCGTCCGTTCGCCGTGATCGACTCGTTCGCGGCGCTCCGCGCTTGACCGCCGCGCGAGCCATCAGTATGCCGTGCGCATGCGGGGGCGTTCCGGCTGGCTGGCGGCGATGGTGATGGCGGCCGCGATCGGCGCGACGACCGCCTGTGCGACCGACGCGCCACGCCCGGCGCCGCCGGCGGCGGCGCCGGCGCCGGGCGACGAGCAGTGCCGGGCCGTGTGCCAGGAGCTGATCAATCGGTGCACGAGCGTGTTCGGTCCCGCGATGGGCGACATGCGCCCGTACTGCGAGCGCGCCGTCTTGCGGCGCTGCCGCGATTCCGGCCCCGCCTCGTGCGAGGCAGTGGCGCGCGAGAAGCGCTAGCCGGCGCGCTGTCCCCGGGGGACGACGGGCTCGGGTGCGCTCTCGACCGGCCGGGCGGGCTCGAGATTGAGCGCCGGAATGCCCATGGCGCGCAGCAGGCAGTCGGGCGCCTCGTCGGAGCTCGCCGGGCAGCGCACGACCGAGACCTCGCGCAGGATGGGCGCCTGGTGTGCGCTGCTGGTGCGGTCGAGGTAGACCGCGACCTCACCGCGCTTCCAGCTCCGCCCGGGGTAACGCTTGGGCGCCCAGTCGCCCCATGCCATTGCCAGCCGCAACGCCTCACGCTCGGCCTCGCTCGGAGTGCCCACGGTCCGCACGGCGGGCAGGCGCCCGTCGCCGTCCGTTGTGACGAGGTGGTAATGCATTCTCCCCTCCACCAACCCGACGCGGCCGGCATGCTAGCAGAAGAGCGGGCGGAGGAGAATCGCGGGCGCTGCGGCGGGGAGCATGGCGGAAGCCGCATCACGACGACCGCGAGACACGGAGCGTCGCTTCCTGGTCGAGGGCAAGTGGGATGGTGAAGCAGAACGTGCTGCCGAGGGCCTCGGTGCTTTTGACGGCGATGGTGCCGCCCAGAAGATCGACCAGGCGGTGCGTGATCGCGAGCCCGAGGCCCGTGCCGCCGTACTTGCGCGAGATCGACGCGTCGACCTGCGTGAAGGCGTCGAAGATGCTGGAGAGGCGGTCCGGCGGGATACCGATGCCGGTGTCGCGGACGACGCACGACAGGAGCACGGTGCCCGGCGTGCGGGGGTGGGGCGAGCTGGTGACGCTCACCTCGACGGAGCCCTCTTCGGTGAACTTGATGGCATTGCCGACGAGGTTGACGAGGATCTGCCGCAGCCGGCTCGGATCGCCGCGCAGCCCGACCGGCACCGACGGCTCGACGTCGGTGGTGAGCGCAAGGCCTTTGCGTGCGGCGGCGAGCGAGAGCGTGTCCACTGCCTGACGTACCACCTCGCGCACGTCGAGGGGCTCGTCGCTGAGCTCGAGGCGCCCGGCCTCGATGCGCGAGAAGTCGAGAATGTCGTCGAGGAGACGCATCAGGGTCTCGGCGCACGACCGCGCGCGCTCGAGAAACGTCCGGCGCTCCGCCTCGTCCGGCGTGTCGAGGGCCAGCTCGGTCATGCCGAAGATGCCGTGCATCGGCGTGCGGATCTCGTGGCTGAGCGTCGCCAGGAAGTCCGATTTGAGACGCGCCGCCTCGACCGCGGCGTTGCGCGCGGCGGCGGCCAGCTCGGCCTCCTCCTTGCGCGCCGTGATATCGGTGGCCGAGCCGACGTAGCCTTCGAAGTGGCCGTCGGGGGTAAAGCGCGGCGTGCCGCGCGTGAGCAGCCAGCGATAGCGGCCGCCTTTGGCGCGGATGCGGTACTCCACTTCCCACGGGTCGCGGCAGCCGGTCGCGCTCAGCATCGCAGTGCGGGCGGCTTCGCGGTCGTCGGGATGGACATCGTTCCAGAGGCGCTCGCTCTCGCGTGGGGAGGTCGCGTGCCCGAGAAAGCGCTCCCACTCCGGATTGAGATAGGT
This sequence comes from Candidatus Limnocylindria bacterium, assembly GCA_035559675.1. GTDB lineage: Bacteria > Desulfobacterota > Binatia > DP-6 > DP-6 > DATMAZ01. The sequence continues at coordinate 21,531 of DATMAZ010000075.1, read as the reverse complement.
GCACTCGCCGGCGTCGTTGGTCATCCAGATGAGCACGGGCGCGGTCTCGGCCAGCACGCGGAAGCGGTCCTCGCTCTCTCGCCGCGCCATCTCCATGGCCTCGCGGGCGCGCTGATGGCGATCGGCCTCGGCGGCCGCATAGAGCGAAGTCGCGAGCGCCACCGCGAGCGGCAGCGCCGGAAACGGGAACGCGGACGCGAGCCCCGGCCCGGCGGCATAGACGACGGTGGCGGCAAGCACCGCCACGGCGGCCAGGAACGCCTGCTTGCGCGCGCCCCAGGCGATCAGCACGGGCGGCGCAATGACGGCGATTACCAGAATGAGCGGCAGCGCCTCCACGCTCCTGCGGGCCATGGCAGCGGCGGCCGAGGTGAGGACAAGGCCGGCGACGAAGCGGAGCGCCACCGACTGCACCCGGGCGTGGGTGGTCGCGCGCCGGGCGGCGACGATCGTCCAGAGGACGAGAACGAGCTGGCAGAGCTTGGTGGCCAGGAGCCCGAGCGGGTGGTGGTTCGGGGTCCAGGCGTCGGCCAGCCCAAAAACGGGCAGGGCCACGAGCGCGATCAACGCCGCCGCACGGATGCGTCGCGCCAGCACCCGGGGCGCGTCCTGCTCGGAGTAGGAGGCCGCAATCGAGGTCACGATCCGCCGCACCGCACCTCGCTCGGCGGGGTGTTTTGGCAGGCGATGGTGTCTGTCACGCCCGATGCCAGCAGCGCACACGCATTGGTGATGGCGGCGCTGCGTGCCTCGTGCTCGTCGTTGCCGTCAACCGCGCGACAGACGCGCCGGCCGCGGAACTCCATGCACACCTCGCAGCGCACCGAGCCGATCGACAGGCTGGAGAGGACGACCACCGCGACGATGCCGGCGAGGACCAGCGCCGTCACCCACGACGTCCATTTCACAGGTCCCCCCTAGCGCACTCGCCGGCCGACTGTCACCCCCGCACGCGAGCGTTGCCAGCCGGCGCAGCGGACGGTACAGTGCGTGCGCAATGGCGTCCGGACGCGAAGTCGCCTCGCTCGCTGCCGAGTTCTGGGACTTCCTGCGGCAGCGCAAGAAGTGGTGGCTCGCCCCCATCGTGATCGTGCTGGCCCTGTTCGGTGCCCTCATCGTGTTCACGCAGGGGTCGGCCGTGGCGCCGTTCATCTACACGATCTTCTAGGGTGGCCGCGTCTCCCCCAGCGCCGATTCGTACGCCGGCAGAGCTGCGCCGATTCGGCTGGACGGTGGGCGGCGTGTTCCTGCTGCTGGCGGCCGTCAGCTGGTGGCGCGGTCACGAGGTCCCGCCGCTGGTGCTGGGCGCCGCCGGCGTGCTGCTCGTGGGGCCCGCCCTGGTGGCGCCCGTCGTGCTCGGTCCCGTCGAGCGCGCCTGGATGCGCTTTGCGCTGGTGCTGGGCGCGATCAACACGCGCATCATCCTCACGCTGGTCTACGTGGTGGTGGTGACGCCCATCGGGCTCATGCGGCGGCTCGGGGGCGACCCGCTCGACCGCACGCTCGGCAGCGGCCGGTCGTCACACTGGGTGCCGCGGGAGCGGCACCCGGTCGACCCCGAGAGCTATCGCAAGCAGTTCTGAGCATGGCGACCATCCTCGGGATCTCGGCGTTCTATCACGACTCGGCGGCCTGCCTGGTGCGCGAGGGGGCGATCGTCGCAGCCGCGCAGGAGGAGCGGTTTACGCGCAAGCGGCACGACGCCGGCTTTCCGGCGCACGCGGTGGCGTACTGCCTGGAGGCCGGGGGGATCGACACCACCGACCTCGACTACGTGGTGTTCTACGACAAGCCGCTCAGGAAGTTCGAGCGGCTGCTCGAGAGCTACCTCGGCGTGGCCCCGCGCGGGCTCCGCTCGTTCCTCGCCGCCATGCCCGTGTGGATGAAGGAGAAGCTCTTTACCCGCGATCTGCTCCGCCGCTCCCTCGACGGCTTTCGCGGGGAGTTCCTGTTCGGCGAGCATCACGAATCCCACGCGGCGAGCGCTTTTTACCCGTCGCCGTTCGAGGAGGCGGCGGTGCTCACGATGGACGGGGTGGGCGAGTGGGCCACGTCGTCCTACGGCATCGGCCGCGGCAACGACGTCGAGCTGCTGGGCGAGCTGCACTACCCACATTCGCTCGGCATGCTGTACTCGGCCTTCACCTACTACACCGGGTTCAAGGTGAACTCGGGCGAGTACAAGGTGATGGGGCTCGCGCCCTACGGCGTGCCGCGGTACGCCGACCGCATTCTCTCGGAGCTGATGGACCTGAAGGAAGACGGCTCCTTCAAGCTCAACATGCGCTACTTCGGGTATCTCACCGGCCTCACCATGACGAACGGCGAGTTCGCGCGGCTGTTCGGCGGGCCGCCCCGCGCGCCGGAGAGCCCCGTGACCCAGCGGGAGATGGACCTGGCCGCCTCCGTGCAGGCCGTAACCGAAGAGGTCATGCTGCGGATGGCGCGCCACGTGCACCGCGAGACGGGCGCGCGCAATCTTTGCCTCGCCGGCGGCGTGGCGCTCAACTGCGTGGGCAACGGGCGCATCCTGCGCGAGGGACCCTTCGAGCGCATCTGGATCCAGCCCGCGGCCGGGGACGCCGGTGGCGCGCTCGGCGCGGCGCTGCTGGTGCACCACCGCGTGCTCGGGAACGCACGTCGCGTCGCGCCGTCCGACTCGATGCAGGGGGCGTACCTCGGGCCCAGCTACGACGAGGCCGCCATCCGCCGGGCGCTCGACGGCTTCGGCGCCGTCTACGAGCGGCTGGGCGAGCCCGCGTTCCTCGACCGGGTCACCGAGCTGCTCGCCACCGAGCAGGTCGTCGGCTGGTTCCAGGGTCGCATGGAGTTCGGCCCGCGCGCGCTCGGCGCACGCAGCATCATCGGCGACGCGCGCTCGCCCCGCATGCAGTCGGTGATGAATCTGAAGATCAAGTACCGCGAGAGCTTCCGGCCGTTTGCGCCCGCGGTGCTGCGCGAGCGCGTCGCGGAGTGGTTCGAGCTCGACACCGACTCGCCGTACATGCTGCTCGTGGCCCCGGTGCGCCCGGAGCGCCGCGTGGCGCTCACCGAGGAGCAGCGCGGGCGCTTCGGCATCGACCTGCTGAACGTCCCGCGCTCCGAGATCCCCGCCGTGACCCACGTCGACTACTCGGCCCGCATCCAGACGGTGCACCGGGAGACGAACCCGCTCTTCCACGCGCTGCTCGAGCGCTTCTTCGCCCGCACCGGTGTGCCGGTGCTGGTCAACACCAGCTTCAACGTGCGCGGCGAGCCGATCGTGTGCACGCCCGAGCAGGCGTACACCTGCTTCATGCGTACCGAGATGGACGCGCTCGCGATCGGGCCGTTCGTCCTGGAGAAGCGCCGGCAGCCGCCGTGGCGCGAATCGGCGGACTGGCGCTCGCAGATCGCGCCGGACTAAAAAGCGGGCATGACCGCAGCCGAGCTGGTCGTTGGTGCCGTTGACCTCCACTGCCATCACGGGCCGGATCCCCACCGCGCCCGCAGCGTCGATGCGGCCGAGGCGGTGCGCGAGGCGGAGGCCATGGGGCTCGGCGCGATCGTGCTGAAGAGCCATGCATACCCGACGGGTCCGGTGGCGCTGCTCATGCAGAAGACGGTCGAGCGGCTGCGCGTGTTCGGGGGCATCTGCTGCGACCACGAAGTGGGCGGTCTCAACCCGGCGGCGGTCGAGGTGGCGCTTCGGACGGGTGCCAAGATCGTCTGGATGCCGACCTTCTCCTCGGTGGTCGACCGCCGCAAGCTGCGGCTGGAGGGCCCCGGCATCCCGGTGATCGACGAGGGCGGCCGGCTCGTCCCGGCGGCGGAGGAGATCCTGCGGCTCGCCCGCCAGTACGATGCGGTCGTCGCCACCGGCCACATCGACCTGCCGGAGCTGTTCGCGGTGGTCGACGGTGCCCGCACGGCCGGCGTGCGCGTGCTGATGACGCACGCCCTCGAGACGCAGGTGGGCGCGGACCACACGCTCGGGCATGTCGAAGCGCTGGCCGAGCGGGGCGCTCTGATCGAGTTCACCTACCTTACCTGCATGCCCGGCGGCTTTGCCGCCACGCACGACCCGGCGACCTTCGCGGCGGCCATGATGCGCATCGGTCCGGCCCGCGTGGTCATGTCGACCGATTTCGGCCAGGCGAAGAGCCCGCACCCGGCCGAGGGCATGCGGATGTTCATCGCGGAGATGCTGGCCCAGGGCGTGCCGCCGGCCGCGGTCGAGCAGATGGCGAAGCGCAACGCGCTTCGGCTGCTGGGGATCGGCGAATGAGCGCGGCGCCGCTGCGGATCGGCGTGCTCGGCGCGGCGCGCTGGACCCGCGGCGGCGTCGATCGCTGGATGCGGGCGGATCTGGCGTTCGCGGACGGGGTGACGGGCCGGCTGGTCTGCTCGCTGCTGAGCTTTCCGCCGATCGCGATACGGCTCGAGGCGGTGGGCGAGCAGGGGCGGATGCGGGCCTTCAATCCGGTGGCCCCGCAGTTCGTGAATCGCCTGTCGGTCGTGAGCCCGGCCGGCCGCCGCGCGCTCCGCGTGCGCGGCGAGCCCAGCTACGACATGCAGCTACGGGCCTTCGTCGCGGCCGTGCGGGAGGGACGTCCGGTGCCGACCGATCCCGCCGACGCGGTCGCCAACATGGCCGCGATCGACGGCCGTGTACGCCGCCGCCGGGCGGCCGCCTAGCCCAGCATGATCATGCCGCCGTCGACCACGATGGCCTGGCCGGTCATGAAGCGGGAGGCGTCGCTCGCCAGAAACACCATGACCGGCGCCATGTCGCGGTCGGGATCGCCGAGCTTGCCGCCGAGCGGGATCACGTGCTGCATCGCCATGTCGTGCATGGCGCGCTCGGCGTCGCTCATGCGCGCGCGGTGGCGGTCGTACATGGGCGTCCAGATGGCCGGGACGACGCTGTTCACCGTGATGCCGTAGCGCGCCCACTCCTGCGCCACCGTGCGCGTCCACGCCATGACGGCGGCCTTGGAGGCGGAATAGTGGGCCGAGCCGCGCTGGCCGCGGATGGCGGCCCCCGAGCCGAAGTTGATGATGCGACCGCCGCGCGCCTTCAGATGCCGGAAGGCGGCCTGGTTGGTGTAGAGCGTGCCCTTCACGTTCACCGCGAAGACGAGGTCCCACTCGTCGTCGGGGATCGACTCGGCCGGCGCGCCGCGCTCGACGCCGGCCACGTTGGCGAACACGTCGAGCCCGCCCATGGCGGCCACGGCCGCGTCGACCACGCGGTCGACGTCGGCCCGGCGCGCGATGTCGCAGCGGTGGAACGTGGCGCCGCTCTCGGTGGCGACCCGCGCGCCGCCGTCGGTGTCGATGTCCAGGATCGCCACGCGCGCCCCTTCGCGCGCGTAGGCACGGACGGCGGCAGCGCCGATGCCGCTCGCGCCGCCGGTGACGATGATGCGCTTGCCGGCGAGCTGCATGATCAGAGCACCTCCTTGCCGCGCATGCGCCCGTCCGGCCCGATGTCGTAGAGGATCGGCTCGCCGGTGGGAATCTCGAGGGCGAGCACCTGCTCGCGCGTGAGCCCTTCGAGGTGCATGACGAGCGCGCGCAGCGAGTTGCCGTGCGCCGCCACCAGCACGTTGCGGCCCGCCTGCAGCTCGGGGCGGATGGTGGACTCCCAGTACGGGAGGACGCGCGCCGCGGTATCGGCCAGGCTCTCGCCGCCGGGCGGCCGCACGTCGTAGCTCCGCCGCCAGAGCTTCACCTGCTCGTCGCCGAACTGCCGGCGCGCTTCGTCCTTGTTCTTGCCCTGGAGGTCGCCGTACATGCGCTCGTTCAACGCCGCGTCGCGCACCGTCGGCACGTCGGACAACCCGGCCTCCTCGAGGGCGAGGCGCGCCGTCTCGATCGCGCGCTGCAGCACCGACGTGTAGACGCGGTCGATGCGGCGCCCGCGGAGCTTCGCGCCCGCTGCGCGGGCTTCCGCGATGCCGCGCTCGGAGAGGGGAACGTCGATCCAGCCCGTGAAGCGGTTCTCCAGGTTCCATTGCGACTGCCCGTGACGCAGCAGGATCAGGTCGGCCATGAGGCGCGCCTATAGCGCGCTCGGGTCTCGGGCAAAAGGGCTTCGCTGTTGACATCGCCGGTTGCGCTGGTAGGTTCCGCCGGTGCTGATCCTGACCTTTTTCGTGTCGCAGTGGATGCTGGCGGTGTTCGTGCAGTCCAGCTTCCACCACCGTTACGCGTCCCACCGCATGTTCTCGATGAGTCCGGTGATGGAGCGCGTTTTCCACGTGCTGGCGTTCGTATCGCAAGGCTCGTCCTACTTGTCGGCGCGCGCCTACGCGATCCTCCACCGGGAGCACCACGCGTTCAGCGACACGGAGCGCGATCCGCACTCGCCGTGGCACGCGGGCAACGTCGTGCGCATGATGTGGCAGACGGCCAAGCGGTACTCGGCGCACTTCGAGGGCCGCTCCAAGCCCGAGCCGCGGTTTTTGGGCGACTATCCGGACTGGCCGGTCTTCGACCGGCTCGCGTCGGCCTGGCCCACGCGCATCGCGTGGATGGGCGTCTACCTGGCGCTCTACCTGTGGCTCGCGTCGGCCTGGTGGTGCTTTCTCCTGCTGCCGGTGCACTTCCTGATCGGCCCCGCGCAGGGGGCGATCGTCAACTGGTGCGGTCACCGGTACGGCTACCGGAACTTCCGCACCAACGACGCCTCGCGCAACACGCTGCCGCTCGACTTCCTCACCGGCGGCGAGCTCTTCCAGAACAACCACCACCACTTCTCCGGCCGCCTCAACTTCGCGGTGCGGAAGTTCGAGATCGATCCGACGTACTGGATGCTCCGCCTGCTCGCTGCGTGCCGGCTGATTCGCCTCGAGCCCGCGCCGGCCTGACGGCGCGCGCTACGGGTCGATCAGCACGCCCGGGTTGAGAACCCCGGCCGGGTCGAGCGCGCCCTTGGCGGCGCGCAGCGCCGCGGCGAAGGCGTCGGGCCGCTGGCGGTCGTACCACGGCCGGTGATCGCGGCCGACGGCGTGGTGGTGCGTGATCGTCCCGCCGAGACGGAGCAGCGCCTCGGACGCCGCGTGCTTGATCTCCGCCCACTGCTCGAGCAGCGCCTCCGGCCGTCCCGGCGCGATCACGGTGTAGTAGGGCGCCGGCCCGTCGGGATAGACGTGCGTGAAGCGGCACGAGACGCGTCCGGCGCCGCACACCCGCCGGATGGCCTCCTCGGTGGCAGCCAGCACGCCGCCGTGCAGGGCCTCGAAGCGGTCCCAGGTGACGGCGGTCTCGAAGGTCTCGCTCACCATGTTGAGCAGCACCAGCGTGTCGCGGAGATACGGGGCGTCGAGGAACGCCCGCCGCCAGTTGCCGGCGGCTCCGTCACGCGCGCCTTCGTCTGCCCGCTGCGTGCGACCCGCGCCGTCCGGCACCCGGCCGCCGTGGTCGCGCGCGCACTCGAGGGCGCGCGCCATCCAGGCGTCGAGCGGGTGGTCGGCCGACTCGAAGGCAAGCAGCAGCACCGACGTCCCACCCCCCACGCCGGCCAGCTCCGCCTCGCCGGGGTCGAGGAGCCGGCAGTTGGCCGGGAACAACCCCGCCTGCGCGATCGCGCGGGCGGCGCGGGCGCCGGCCAGGAAGTCGTCGAACGTGACCGACGCCGAGGCGCGGAAGACGGGCCGCTGCTGCACCCGCATCCACGCCTCGGTGATGACGCCGAGCGTGCCTTCCGAGCCGATGAAGAGCCGGTCGGGGCTCGGGCCGGCGCCGGAGCCGGGAAGCCGCCGCGTCTCGAGCGTCCCGCGCGGCGTCACCACGCGCAGCGACTCTACGAAGTCGTCGATGTGGGTGTAGAGCGTCGCGTAGTGCCCGCCCGAGCGGGTCGCGATCCAGCCGCCCAGCGTCGAGAACTCGAACGACTGCGGGAAGTGTCGCAGCGTGAAGCCGTGCGGCCGGAGCTGCTCTTCGAGCGCCGGGCCGAACACTCCGGCTTCGATGCGCGCCGCGCGCGAGGTTGGATCGACCTCGAGCACGCGGTCGAGGCGGGAGAGGTCGACGGACACCGCGGCGGCGTAGCGCTCGTCCACCGCGGGCTCGACGCCGCCGACGACGCTCGAGCCGCCGCCGTACGGGATCACGGCCGTGCGCGCGCCCGCGGCCCAGTCGAGCACGGCTGCGACGTCGCGCTCGTCGCGCGGAAACAGCACCGCGTCCGGCGCCGGGGTGAAGTCGCCCGCTGCGCCGCGCACGACGTCCCGGAACGACTTGCCATAGGTGTGTCCGGCGCGGGTTGCCGGATCGACGGCGGCGAGCGGCTGTAGGGCGTCGGGGAGCGTCACGCGCGGGGGCCGCAGCGCCAGGGCGTCGAGCCGCGGCGGCGTGCGCAGCACGGGCGGCGGGATGCCGAAGCGCTCGGCAAGCACGCGCGCGATGCCGTGGGCGTGCTCGGGGCTCGGCCCCGCGTCCTCCCAGCCCCAGCCCCAGAACTTCCGGCGCCGCACGTGCGCTCCGCTCACCGTCGCGGCGCGAGCGACTCGAGCACCCGCGCGATCGCCGCCTCGTCGAAGAGGAACGGGTGCACCATCGGGGTGGTGATGCCCGCTTGCACGAACTCCGCCAGCCGCGCGCGGCACTCGTCCGGGGTGCCGATGATGGCGATGCGATCGATCATGGTGTCGGTCACGGCGGCGAGATTGGCAGCTCGATCCTTGGCGTTCCAGGCGCGCAGGATGGCCGCGGCCTCGTCGGGAAAGCCGCACCAGGCGGCAAACCGATTGTAGACGGAGGTGGCGAAGTACGGGCCCAACATGTGGCGTACGGCGTTCCGCGCGCTGGTCGGGTCGTCGGTGACGATAGTCTGAAAACGCGCCACGACCTCGATGCCGGCGCCGTCACGGCCGGCGCGGGCGGCGCCGCGGCGAACGTGCTCCAGCATGCGCGGCACGGCGTCCACCGGCATCATGTTGAGGATGACGCCGTCGGCGATCTCGCCGGCGAGCTCGAGCATGGGCGGCATGAGGGCGGCGAGATACAGCGGCACCGGCTTCGGCGGCGGGGACACGAGCCGGAAGCCGTTCGTGCGGATCGTGCGGCCCTCGAAGCTCACGCGCTCGCCCGCCAGCATGGCGCGCAGCACCTGGGTCGTCTCGCGCATGCGCGTGAGCGGCCGCCGGAACGGCACGCCGCCCCAGCGGTCGACGATGGTCTCGCTGGAGGCGCCGATGCCGAGCACGAAGCGTCCGGGGGCGAGCTGGGCCACCGACCCGGCGCCCGCCGCCATGACCGACGGGGTGCGGGTGTAGACGGGGATCACGGCCGTGCCGAGCCGGATCGTGCGCGTCACCTGCGCGACGGCGGCCGCTACCACGAAGGCGTCCGGCCCGGCGCCGGTGTCGGCGATCCACAGGCTCTCGTAGCCGAGCGCCTCGGCGCGGGCGGCGAACCGCTGGCACGCCGGCAGATCGGGGGGGACGGGGAGGCTCGCGGCGAGCCGCATCGCGCGCCTCATCGCACAGGGCCGCCGAAGCGACAAGAGGCGATCGGCTCACCACTTCTCGTAGCGCACCGCCTGGCGAGCGTAGCCGGCGCCGCGGAGCAGGTCGCGCAGCTCGTGCACGATCGCTCCCACGCCGCAGATGAAGAAGTGGCGCGTGCGGTCGGTGTCGCCGTCGACCCAGCGCCGCCGCGTCTCCTCCAGGAGAGCGGCCGAGGGCACGACGTGCATCGTGTAGCCGGGATGCGGCGCCGCCAGCTCGTCGGCGAACAAGAGCGGCGCGCCCGCGCGGTGGCCGTAGAGGAGCGTCACCGGACGCACGGCGGTCGCCAGCGCGCGACGCAGCATGGGCCGGATGGGCGCGATCCCCGTGCCGTCGGCGATGAAGATGGTTTCGCTGGACGGCGCCTCTTCGAGCGCAAAGGTGCCCCACGGCCCCGTGTAGCGCACCGTGTCGCCGGCGACGAGCGAGAAGAGATGGTGCGAGCCCGGGCCGTTGGGCACCAGGTCGACCACGATCTCCACCCGCTCGGTCGATTCCGGATCGGAGGCAATGGAGTAGGGGCGCGTCAGCGTCGTGCCGCCCACCGGAAGGAGACACGAGAGGAACTGCCCCGGAAGGAACGCGAGCGGTGTTGCGAGCCGAAGCCACAGGCCGCGCGTCTCGGGGCCGTACTCGACGATGTCCTCGACCCGGGCGGTGTGCTCAACTGCCATGGCCGGAGATCAAGTTCACGGTGTGTCGCGGCACGCGCACGTGCACCTCGGCGTTCGGGTCGGTGATCACGGCCTGGCAACCGAGGCGCGACGTCGGCGTGAGCCCGGGGGCGCGGTCGAGCATGTCCTCCTCGTTCTCCTCGGCGGGCGAGAGGAACTCGGCGCCGCGGGTGACTACCACGTGGCACGTCGTACACGCGCAGCTCCCCCCGCAGGCGTGCTCGAGCGGCACGCCGTGGCCGAGCAGCACGTCCAGGATCGACGCCGGCCTGCCGTCGTGCTGGAAGGGCGCTTCGCGCGGATCGAACTCGATGGTCCGCGCGGGCTCCCCGCTCTCGTAGACCACGTGGATGCGGGCCATCTGCCTCGCCTTGTAGCAGGGGAGCGCAGCGCGAGCGAGCGTTTGGCCGCGCGGGCGACGCAGTGGTAGACGCGTCGGCCCATGGCGATCCACTACGCGAAGGACGGACACGTTGTCACCATCACCATCGATCGGCCCGAGGCGCGCAATGCGCTCGACCTCGAGCACTTCGGACAGCTCGCCGACGCCTGGATCCGGTTCAGGGACGACGACGACGCCTACGTCGCCATCCTCACCGGCGTCGGCGACGTGTACTGCGTGGGCGCGGATTTGAAAAGCTTCGTCAAGCAGGTGACCGAACAGGCGGCGGAGCTGGCGGCGGGCGGCTCGACGCAGCAGGTCGCCGGCTCCCGCTACACTTTCGCCCACTCGTTGATCGCGGTCCTGCGCGACGGCGCCACGCTGCCCGATGGCACGGAGTTCAAGCTGTACAAGCCGGTGATCGCGGCCATCAACGGCATCTGCGCCGCCGGCGGGCTCGAGATGATGTGGAACACCGATCTGCGGGTGGTGGCCGACGACGCCTGGTTCCAGCTCTCCGAGCCGCGCCGCGGGCTCTTTCCCGGCGGCGGCTCCACCGTGCACAGCGCGCGGCAGCTCTCCTGGTGCAACGCGATGGAGGTGCTGCTGCTGGCCGAGCGCATCACGCCGCAGCGCGCCTACGAGATGGGGCTCGTGAACCGCGTCGTGCCGCGCGACCGCGTGCTCGCCGAAGCGCGCGCGCTCGCCGACACCATCTGTCTCAACGGACCGCTCGCGGTGCGTACCTGCAAGCAGTCTGCCAAGGAGAGCACGTTTCTGCCGCTGAAAGAGGCGCTCGAGAACGAGATGAAGCATTCGGCGGCGGTCTTCATGAGCCAGGACGCCAAGGAAGGCATCCAGGCGTTCAAGGAGAAGCGGCCGCCGGTCTGGACCGGGCGCTGACGAGCTCAGACGAGGCGACCGAGGTCGAAGCGGCCGCGCGGCGAGAGCAGCGGCCTCCACAAGTCGCCGCGCCGGGCGAGCCGCGCCGGCACGTTGTCGAAACGATAGTCTTCGATGGCGACGCCGCGGCCGATCTCGGCCCAGGTGAGCGGCGTCGAGACGGGCGCGCGCGGGCGCGGGCGGACCGAGTAGATCGAGGCCAGCGTCTGCCCGTAGGCCATCTGGTTGTAGTCGAGCAGCACGCGGTTTGCCGGACGGCGGGCCTTGGAGTACTCGACGGTGAACAGCGTCCGATGCCGACTGGCGAGCTCGTGGGCGAGCGCCTTCGCGAACTGCCAGACGCGGTCCTGCGTCGGCCCGCGCCGGATGGCGACCGCCACGTGGATGCCGCGCGAGCCGGTCGTCTTGGCGTAGGCGGTCATGCCGAGGCTCGCCAGCGCGTCGCGCAGCACGAGCGCCCCCTCGCACACCGCGGCAAAAGGCGCCTCCACGCCGGGATCGAGATCGAGCATCAGGAAGTCCGGCTGCTCGGGGGCGTCCCGGCGCGCGTACCAGGGGTTCAAGTCGATGCAGCCGAGGTTCACGACCCAGAGCAGCGTGGCGAGGTCCTGCACCAGCACGAAGTTGATCACCCGGCGCTCGTGCCGGATGGGATGGGTCTCCACCCACGGCGGGCGCAACTCGGGCGCGTTCTTCATGAAGAACCCGGGATCGGCGGCGCCGCCGGGATGACGGCGCAGCACCATGGGACGATCCCGAAGATGCGGGAGGAGGTAGGGAGCGACGGCGAGGTAGTACTGCAGCAGGTCGCGCTTGCGGATGCCGTCTTCGGGCCAGAAGAGCTTGTCGAGATTCGTGAGCCGAATCCGCTGCTTACCGATCTGGAGCAAGACCTCTTGGCCGGTCGCGGGCAGTTTCGGGGTGGCGGGGGGCATGCGCGCGGGGACGCAGCGTAGCAGCTCGCCAAGATCTTGGCGCCCTCGACGCACCAACACAGTGGTTTTGGCGCGTGACTTCGCTGCCGCGTTTGTGGCATGAGACACCCCGGATGCGCTCTATCTCTCACTGTATAAAGGCAGACAGTGCGAGGCGGTTCGCCGCCATTCTGCTCGGCGTCGTGGCGCTCGCGCCCACGACGGCGACTGCACAGACATGCGTCAACGACGTCACGGGAAACACGAACCAGTGCACGGCGAACGACGTCAGCATCACGACGTTGATCGTCACGCCGGGCGGCATCATCGATGGGTGCACCTCCGAGCTGGACACCGCGACGGTGCAGCTCCAGGCGCGGGTGACCGCGGCGTCGCCCACCCGCTACGACATCGGCATCTTCGTGGCGCTCGACGGCGGCGACGCGCTCACGGGATCCTGCCATCACGACTTCCTCGGTCCGTCGCTGACGACCGGCGTACCGAATCTGACGAGCGGCAGCGGTCCGTATCGCGACATCGATGGCGACGCCTGCGGTGACATCCAGAACGCCGAGGTGAACTACAAGGATCTCGGGGTGTTGACCATATCGTGCAACGACAGCGACGACGACGGCTTTGTCGACGTCGGCACGGTCGTGAGCTGGGACAACAACGCGGGAACGTTCTGCGCCGGCGTCGACGACGCCGTCCCCGGCACCGGGGCGAAATGCCGCAAGGAAGTCCAGATCACCAACCTCCTGGTCCCGACGCCGACGACCACGACGTCGTCGTCGACGACGACGTCCACCTCGACGACTTCCACCACCACGTCGTCGTCCACGAGCACCTCCTCGACCACGTCCACGTCGTCGACCACTTCGACGTCCTCGACTACGTCCACCTCATCGACCACCTCGAGCTCGACCTCCACCTCGACGTCGTCCACGACCAGCACGTCGTCGTCCACGAGCACCTCCTCGACCACGTCCACGTCGTCGACCACTTCGACGTCCTCGACTACGTCCACCTCATCGACCACCTCGAGCTCGACCTCCACGTCGACGTCGTCCACGACCAGCACGTCGTCGACGACCTCGACCTCGTCCACGAGCACCACGTCGTCGACGACCTCCACCAGCTCGACCTCGACGTCGTCCACCACCAGCACGTCTTCGACCACGAGCACGTCGTCCAGTACCTCCACGTCGTCGACCACCTCCACGTCGTCGAGCAGCTCCACGTCCTCCACCACCAGCTCGTCCAGCAGCACCAGCAGCACCTCCTCGACCAGCACGAGCACCTCGTCCACGACGAGCACCAGCACCTCGACCTCGAGCAGCTCCAGCACCTCGACGTCCTCCACCACCTCGACCTCCCTGCCGCCGGGCGAGTGCGGGTGCGACGGCTTCGGGTTCCTTGTCAACCAGAATGCCAAGGTGAACAACGACGGCGTGGTCGACGGCAATCTCGGCGTGAACGCGCCGATGGCCGGACGTCTGCGCTTCGGCAAGCGGGCGTTCATGACCGATAACACGACGGCGGCGGCTCAGGAGATCCGCCTCGGCGACGGCAGCAGCGCCTACGACATCGCTGCCGTCACGCTGTTCCGGACGCCGACCGCCGTGGTTCGCGGGGCGTTCGATCTGGTTTCGCTGCCGCTCCGCCAGCCCTTCTGCACGCTGCCGGAATTCACCTGTACGATCGGCAACGACGTACAGGTCGCCGACTACAACACACTGGTGCTCCCGCCCGGCTCGTATGGAGCGCTCGTGGTGGGCAACGGCGCTACGCTCACGCTCGATCCGAATGCCGTGTACGACTTCTGCAGCGTGCGGATCGGACGCGGAGCGCTGGTCGAGTCCAGCGGCCGCACCACGATCCAGGTCGTGGGGGACATCAGCGTCGGCGCGGGCACAAAGTTGTGGACGCCGCCCACTGTCAACGACTTGCCGCTCATCCTGAACGTCGGCGGTGTGCGCGTTCGCCTCTCGCAGAACTCGATCGTGGAGGCGGCCATCACGGCGCCCAACGCGAAGCTCAAGATCCAGCGCGGCGGGCAGCTCTACGGGTGCTTCTGCACCGACTGGCTGACCACCGACAAGGAAGTGCTGCTCGAGTGTGTCGACACGACCGGCCCGTGAGGCGGCTGGCCTCGACATCGACATGCTGGTTCGTCGTGGACGCGGTCGCCGCCTCACCGCCATTTGGCATCCCGCCGGATGTCTCGGTATAGCGCCGGGTCATGGGGAGGATGGCCCGCGCGTTGCGTGTCGGCCGCGAAGTACTGCGGATGGGGGTCGCGATGGTGGGGGAGCGTTGGGAGACCGGGTACGTCTTCAACCCGCTCTTCCATCCGCTCGTGCGCAGCGTCCGCGAGTGGCCGTATCCGCTCTACCGGCGGCTGCGGGAGCACGATCCCGTCCACCGCAGCCGCGCCATCCCCGGCTGGTTCCTCTTCCGCTACGCGGACTGCCTGGCCGTCCTGCGCGATTCGCGGTTCTCGGCCGACGACCGCAACTTCGTGGGCTACGCCCGGCAGCGGGCCTGGGAGATCGCCGACGGTCTCGCCGATCCGAATGAACCGGACGAGCCGCCGATGCTGCGGCGCGATCCCCCGGACCACACGCGGCTTCGCCGGCTCGTGAGCAAAGCGTTCACGCCGCGGGCCGTCGAGCGGCTCCGGCCGCGCGTCGAGACGCTCACCGAGGAGCTGCTCGACGGACTCGCGCGCCGGGGGACGGTCGACCTCATTCACGACTTCGCGGTCCCGCTGCCGGTGACCATCATCGCGGAGATGCTCGGCATCCCGTCGGCCGACTTCGTCACCTTCAAGCGCTGGTCGGATCATCTGGTCGGCTTCCTGGATCCGCTGGCGTCCCCCGGGCCCGAGGTGCTGCGCGCCACCGTCGAGGAGTTCGATGCGTACATGATGCGGCTGGCCGACGCGCGCCGGCGCGAGCCCACCGACGACCTGCTGTCGGCGCTGGTCCAGGCGGAGGAGCAGGGCGATCGCCTTTCGCCGCAGGAGCTGCAGGGCACGATCGCACTGCTGCTCGCGGCGGGCAACGAGACCACCACGAATCTCATCGGCAACGGCGTGCTGGCGCTGCTGCGGCATCCGGACCAGCTTGCGCGCCTGCACGAGGAGCCGGGCATCGCCGACCGGGCCGTGGAGGAACTGCTGCGATGGGACTCGCCGGTGCAGCTCACCATGCGCATTCCGCTCGAGCCCGTCGAGCTGGCCGGCGTGCGGCTCGAGCCGCACCAGGCGGTGGTCGTGGTGCTGGGCTCCGCCAATCGCGATCCGGCCGCCTTCGAGCGTCCCGACGTGCTCGACATCGGCCGCGAGCCGACCGAGCACGTCTCCTTCGGCTACGGCATCCACTTCTGCCTGGGCGCGCAGCTCGCCCGGCTGGAGGGCCAGGTCGCGCTGCGCGAGCTCGCGCGTCGCTTCCCGCACATGCGGCTCGCCGGCGCGGAGCCCCGCTGGCGGCGGCTCACGTTTCTCCGCGGCGTCGAGGCGCTGCCGCTGCGCGTGTGATCGCGCGCGCGGCTGCCGAACAGAGGAGCGTCCCCGACCGGATTCGAACCGGTGTTACCGGCGTGAAAGGCCGGTGTCCTAGGCCGGGCTAGACGACGGGGACCCGATCGTGCGCGGTTAATACACGGGCGGGGTGCAGTCAAACCGTGACGGCGTGGTTGCGCGCGCTTGCAGCGAAGCCGCTCGTCGTATTGACTCCCGGCGTGGAGCTTCGATTCAGCGCCGAAGAGGAAGCGTTCCGCAGCGCCGCGCGCCGCTGGCTCGAAGCCAACGTGCCGCGCGAGAAGCGACCCGAGATCGCCGACATCCGCGGCCGGCGCGAGTACGACATGGCATGGCAGCGCCGCATGTTCGAGGCGGGGTGGGCGGGCATCAACTGGCCGCGCGAGTACGGCGGACGCGGCGCCACGCTGATGGAGCAGCTCATCTGGTACGAGGAGTACGCGCGGGTGGGCGCGCCCGAGATCAACACCGGCTTCGTCGGGCTGAAGCACGCCGGCCCCACGCTGATCGCCTGCGGCACCGACGCGCAAAAGGCCTTCCACCTGCCGAAGATCCTGGCCGGCGAGGTGGTGTGGTGCCAGGGCTTCTCCGAGCCGAACGCGGGCTCCGATCTGGCGAGCCTGCAGACGCGTGCGGTGATCGACGGCGACCACCTCGTGGTGACCGGCCAGAAGATCTGGACCAGCTTCGGGCAGATCGCGGACTTCCAGGAGCTGCTGGTGCGGACCGATCCGAACGCGCCCAAGCACAAGGGCATCACCTGGGTGATCTGTCCCATGGGGCTGCCCGGCATGGAGGTGCGGCCGATCAAGACGCTCGCCGGCAACCAGGACTTCTGCGAGGTCTTCTACGAGGACGTGCGCATCCCGCTCGAGAACGTGGTGGGCAAGCTGAACGACGGCTGGCGCGTCGCCATGGCGACGCTCAGCTTCGAGCGCGGGACGGCGTTCATGTCCGAGCAGGTTCGCCTGGCCCGGCGGCTCGACGAGCTGGTCGACCTCGCGCGCCGCGTCCCGGGGCCGGCGGGGCAGCCGCGGGCCATCGACGACGACGAGATCGCGCGCCGGCTCGCGCGCGCCAAGGCCGAGGTCGAGGCGATGCGCGCCATGACGTATCGCAGCCTCAGCCTGGCGGCGCGCACGGGCATGCCGGGGCCGGAGGCGTCGATGATCCGGCTCTTTTTCTCCGAGCTGGTCCAGCGCATCGACGTGCTGGCGCTCGACATCCAGGGGTTCTCCGCGCTCGCCTCCTTCGCGCCCGACGGCAGCTCGCTCGAGGCCTGGGGGGAGCGCTACTTGACGGGCCTGTCGCAGACCATCGGCGGCGGCACCAAGGAGATCCAGCGCAACATCATCGGCGAGCGCGCGCTCGGGCTGCCGCGGTGAGAGGAGCCGGTCGATGGACCTGATGCCGAACGCCGACCAGGAGGCGATTCGCGACTCGATCCGTACGGTGCTGCGCGAGCAGGCGGGCGGCGAGCGGCTGCGCGCGGCGATGGCGGCCGACGACCCGTTCGACGCGCGGCTCTGGGCGACGGCTGCCGAGCTCGGCTGGTTCGGGCTCGCCGTACCCGAGGCGGCCGGCGGAGCCGGCTATGGCCTGCCCGAGGCGATGTTGCTCTTCGTCGAGCTCGGCCGCGCGCTCGCTCCGGGGCCGTGGCTCGGCACCGTGATCGCGGCACGGACGCTCACCGACGGCGCGAGCCGCGACGCCGTGCTGGCCGCCGTGCTGGCCGGCCGCGCCCGCGTGGCGCTCGTGGACGACGGAGCGGGGCGCCTCGGCGCCGGCGGCACGGTGGACGGCGGCGCCGTCGACGTGGTCGACGGCGTTGGTGCCACGCACTACCTCGTGCTCGGTCCCACGGAGGTGCGTCTGGTCGAGGCCCGGCACGCGGCCGCCGAACCGCACCATTGCATCGATCCCACGCGCCGGCTGGCCCGCGTTCGCTTCGAGCGGGCGCCCGCGGTGGGCGCCGGCGGGAACGCGACGCACATGCGCGAGGCGGCGACGCTGCTCGCGGCCGCCGAGGCGGCGGGGGTCGCCGAGCGCGCGCTCGAGCTGTCGGTCGAGTATGCCAAGGTGCGCGAGCAGTTCGGCCGCCCGATCGGGACGTTCCAGGCGATCAAGCATCGCTGCGCCGACATGGCGGTCCGCACCGAGGTGGCGCGCTCCGCCGTGACCTACGCCGCCGTGGCGCTCGCCGAGGGCGTCGATGACGCGGCAAGCGCGGTCCACGTGGCCAAGAGCCTCGCCACCGACGCCGCCATCGCCAACGCCACCGACAACATCCAGAACCACGGCGGGATCGGCTACACCTGGGAGGCCGACGCACACCTCTATCTCAAGCGGGCGCGGCTCCTCGAGCACGTGTTGGGCACGCGGGTCGAGCACCTGGACGCGATCGCCGCTCCGTGGCGGGCCCGCTAGCGGACGTGGCGATGCCGGGCGCCGGCGGCGCTGGCCGCCGCTTTCCGGCCCTCCATCACCGCAACTTCCGCCGCTACGTCGCCGGGCAGAGCGTCTCGCTGATCGGCTTCTGGATGCAGGGCGTGGCCCAGGCATGGCTCGTGTACTCCGTCTCCGGCTCCGAGTTCTGGCTGGGCGCGGTGGCGTTCGTGCAGTACCTGCCGATGCTCTGCCTCTCTCCGGTGGCCGGCGCCATGATCGACCGGGTGGACAAGTATCGGCTGATCCTCGGCACGCAGACGGTCGCCATGCTGCTCGCCTTCGTGCTCGGTGCGGCGAGCTGGAGCGGGTACGCCACGGTGCCCGTGGTGGCCGTCCTCGCCGCGCTCATCGGCACCGTCGGTGCCTTCGATCTGCCGGCGCGCCAGTCGTTCCTGGTCGACATGGTCGGGGCCGAGGACCTGCCGAGCGCCATCGCACTCAATGCCACCATCTTCAACTCCGCACGCGTGGTCGGACCGGCCGCGGCCGGCATGCTGATCGGCGTGGTCGGGGAGACCCCATGCTTCTTCGTGAACGGCGTCAGCTATCTCGCGGCGCTGTGGGCGTTTCTCGGCATGCGGCTGCCGCCGCGGACGAGCCGCACGCCGCCGCGCGGCGACCGCTCGCTGCGCTCGGGGCTGGACTACGTGCGCGGCCAGCCGGCTACCCGCTCGCTGCTGCTGGCCCTCGGGCTGGTGTCCGTGTTCTCGCTGCAGGCGAACGTGCTGATGCCGGCGCTGGCGCAGCGGGCGTTCGCCGCCGATGCGCTGGGCTACGGGCTTTTGCTGACGGCGTACGGCGGCGGCGCGGTGCTGTCGGCGCTGCTGCTGGCGCGCCGCCATCGCACGACGGCCGAGCAGCACCGCCAGCTGGTGGCCGGCCTGGTCGTCTTCGGCATCGGGCTGCTCGGCGTGGCCGCGAGCCGGAGCTTTGGCATGGCGATCGCCTGCCAGCTGATCGCTGGCCTCGGCATGGTGCGCTTCACGGCCACGACCAACGCCTCGGTGCAGCTCCTGGTCGACGACCGCTATCGCGGGCGGGTGATGGGCCTCCACACCGTGATGTTCGCGGGCGTGGCGCCGATCGGCAGCCTGCTGCTCGGCACGCTGGCGACGCCCTACGGGCCGCGGCCGGCGCTCATCGTGTCGGGCGTCGTGCCGCTGGTGGTCGCGTGGTGGCTGCGGGCAACGCTTCGGCCCGCGCCCGCCGCGCGCGGCTGACTACTGCGTGCCGGGCGCCGGGGCCAGCGCCATCGGATCGACGCCGAGCCCGCGAATGGCGTGCTCCCACATCGACTCGGGCTCGGTCTCGAAGACGAGACGCGGATCGGCGGGTGCCAGCAGCCACGACGAGGCGGCGAGCTCGGCGTCGAGCTGTCCGGGCCCCCAGCCGGCGTAGCCGAGGAGCAGCCGGCAGGGCCGGTTGGCGAGCTCCGCGGGGCTGGTCTCGATCAGCGAGCGGAGTACGTCGAGGGACGCGGTCAGGTGGAAGCCCTCGGCGATGCGCTCGCTGCCCTCGGGCGCGGGTTCCGAGCCGAGCAGCAGGAAGCCGCGGTGGGTCTCCACCGGCCCGCCCGTCCACAGCTCGAGCCCGCTGTCGCCCTGCGGGGGCGGATCGAGCGAGACCGCCTCGGCCGCGCGCAGCCCGGTCGGGCGGTTCACCACGAACCCCATGGCCCCTTCCGGCGTGTACTCGCACAAGAGGACCACGGAGCGTGCGAAATTCGGATCTTGCAGCTGCGGCATGGCGAGCAGCAGCGCGGGGGCCACCGAGTCCGGACGACGCGCCATCAGCCCGGATGGTCGACGGCTCTACAGGATTTGTCAACCGCTGTTGTCCGGGCCGACGGAATGGTCCAGCAGGCGGACACCGCCGCCGATCGCGACGGCCCGCTCGAGCGCCCGGTGCACGTAGCGCTTGGCCCGCCCGACGGCTTCGACGAGCGGCTCGCCGCGCGCCAGGGCGGCTGCGATCGCGGCCGAGAGCGCGCAGCCCGTGCCGTGGGTGGAGGCGACCGTCAGGCGCGGTGCATCGAATTCGTGCACGCGGTCGCCGGCGCACAGCACGTCGTACGCGGAGCCGGTGAGGTGTCCGCCTTTCACCAGCGCGGCGCGCGCGCCGAGGCCGACCAGCGCCCGGGCGGCGGCCTGCATGTCCGCCGGCGAGCGCACCGGGGTGCCAAGAAGCGCTTCGGCCTCGGCCAAGTTGGGCGTGACCAGGTGGGCCCGGGGAAGCAGCGTCGTGCGGAGCGCCGTCACCGTGGAGGCATCGGCCAGCGCATGTCCGCTGGTCGACACCAGCACCGGATCGACCACGAGCGGGACGGACGGGACGCGGGCCATGGCGCGCGCCACGACCTCGACGGCCGCGCCGTTCGGCAGCATGCCGGTCTTGATGGCGCCGATTCTCAGGTCGTCCAGCACGGCGTCGAGCTGCGCGGCGAGGAAGTCCGGCGGCACCACCTCGACGGTGCGCACGCCGCGAGTGTTCTGGGCGGTTAGCGCCGTCAGCACGGCGGCGCCGTAGACGCGGTAGGCGGCGAACGTCTTCAAGTCCGCCTGGATGCCGGCGCCGCCGCTCGGATCGGAGCCAGCGATAGTGAGCGCTGCGGACGTCACGCAGCCAGTTAGGCGCGCGCGCCGGCGCCGTCAAACCCGATTGGCCGCGCCCGGCACGGTCCGCTATGCAGCCGCGGATGCGAGTCGACGTCTACGAGACCGAGGGGGAGGCGCTGGAGGCGGCCGCCGCGCGGGCGGAGGCCGCGCTCGCCGAGACACCGGCGCCGCACCCCGCGGTCGCCATCCCGGGTGGCCGAGCCGGTCGCGCGCTCATGCTGGCGCTGGCGAGCCGGGTGGAGCTGCCGTGGGAGCGGACCCGGTTCTGCGTCGTGGACGAGCCGATCGCCGCCGCCTCCAACCGGCTGCTGCTTCACAAGCAGCTGCTGGTGCCGCGCCGTATCGCGGGTCCGCCGCCAACGGACGGGGACCGGGCGGGCGCCTGGGAAGCCGAGGTGCGGGCGGCGGCCGGGCCGGATCTCGTGTTCGACGTCGTCCTGCTCGACCTCGGCCCGCAGGGCGAGATCGGCGCGCTCGACGCGGCGAGCCTCGCGGCGGCCGCCGGCGCCACGGTCGCGCGCACCGCCGAGCGCGTCGGGCTCGGGCCGGTTGTG
>DATMAZ010000074.1:0-10547 GCA_035559675.1 Candidatus Limnocylindria bacterium | reverse complement strand
CCAGCGCGGGCAGCGGCAGGCGCTCGCCGCCGATCACCAGCGCGCTGTCGTCGTGCACGGCGGGAAAGAGGTTCATGGGTGGGCTCCCGAGAAAGCCCGCCACGAAGGTGTCGGCCGGCCGCTCGTAGACCTCGCGCGGCGTGCCGACCTGGCGGAGCCGCCCGCGGTCGAGCACGGCGATGCGGTGCCCGAGCGTCATGGCCTCCACCTGGTCGTGCGTCACGTAGAGCATCGTGGTGCGCGTGCGTCGCTGCAGCTCTTCGATCTCGCCGCGCACCTGCACGCGCAGCTTGGCGTCGAGATTGGAGAGCGGCTCGTCGAGCAGGAACACCGACGGCTCGCGCACGAGCGCCCGGCCCATCGCCACGCGCTGGCGCTGGCCACCGGAGAGCTGGCGCGGCAGCCGATCGAGCAGCTCGCCGAGATCGAGCAGCTCGGCGGTTGCCTGCACGCGCTCGGCGATGGCGGCGCGCGCCATCCCGCGCATCTTGAGTGGAAACTCGAGGTTGCCGCGCACCGTGAGGTGCG
The DNA here is from genome assembly GCA_035559675.1 of Candidatus Limnocylindria bacterium. Taxonomy (GTDB): domain Bacteria; phylum Desulfobacterota; class Binatia; order DP-6; family DP-6; genus DATMAZ01. The sequence continues at coordinate 10,019 of DATMAZ010000074.1, read as the reverse complement.
GGTAGAGCGCGTAGTCCTGGAACACCATGGCGACGTTGCGCACCTGCGGCGCGTCGTCGTTCACGACCCGCTCGCCGATGCGGATCGTGCCGGCGCTCGGCGCTTCCAGCCCCGCCACGAGCCGCAGCAGCGAGGACTTGCCGCAGCCCGAGGGGCCGACCAGCACGACGATCTCCGCGTCGGCCACCTCCAGCGACACGCCGGCGAGCCCGACCGCGCCGTTGGGATAGGTTTTCGCCAGCTTGTCGAGGACGACGCGTGCCATGGTCAGCCGAAAAAGTGCTCTTTCGCCACCAGCGGCAGCACGGGCGCCACTACCGGATCGGCGGCGAACGCGCGCTGGATCGCCCCGTCGCCCAGGTGGTTCACCAGCGCCAGAAAGATCATCGCCTGGTCGAGCGTCAAGTAGACGGTACCGACCTCGCCGCTCGCCGGGAGCACGCTGTCGTAGAAGCCGTACTCGCCGTAGATGGGATAGCGCTCGGCGAGCGCGCGCAGATTGCGCGTGGCCGCCCGCGGCGCCACCGCGAGCGCGAGCGCGCTCGCGTGCGGGGTGACGGGGCCCGCCTCGTAGCCGCGCACGCCGAGCGGCGGCACGCCAAACTCGGCGTAGGCGCCCGACGGTAGCATGCACGGCGACATGCCCCAGACGGGGTAGTCGAGGACCCGGCGGGCATAGCGTCGCTGTACCTTCACGTGGGCTGCGTCGTTGGCGCCGAGGCTCCGCGGTGCGAGGCGCAGCTCGTCCAGGAACAGCGTCGGCATGAGTGCCTCGAACATGCTGCCGCCCCACGACGGTACGTACCGCACGCCCTGCCATTCGTAGAAGGTCTCGCCGATGCGGTCGGCGGCGGGTCGGTCGGCGCGCGCCGGGCCGCGGTACTCCTCGACGCGGCTCGCCGGGTAGGTGCGGTCCATGGCGAACCACAGCTCGCGCGGTGCCTCGCCGAGGCCGATGGCTAGCAGGTTGCCGAGCCGCGCTTCGGTGTAGAAGGTGCCATAGTGGTAGATCGAGCGCCGGTGGGTGCGCACGTCGTAGCCGTGCGTCATGAGGTCGTAGCGCGGGTCGTAGAAGAGGTTGAAGTCGTGGGCGACGCGCTCGACGTAGGGATCGCGCAGCTCGGGGAACGTCTGGCGGGCGACGATGAGCCCGGCCAGCAGCCAGCTCGAGTCGACGAACGACACGAGGCTGCTCGTGCGCTCGAGCGAGACCGTGTCGTAGAAGTTAAACAAGAAGCCGCGATACTGCTCCATGCGTCGGAGCGTGGCGAGCACCGCGCGGAGCCGAGCGAGCGCCGCATCGCGCGAGATGAGCCCCAAGTGGTGGGCGCCGGCCACGGCGGCGAGGTAGAGGCCGATGTTGGTCGTGCTGGTGTAGTCGCCGATTTCGGTCGACGCCGGATCGATGACGCCGCCGAGAAAGCGCAGGTGATCGATTGGCAGCCCGGTCTCGAGGTCGACCATGGCGTCGATCCCGCGCCAGGTGTCCTGCGCGAGCCGATAGAGGAACGCTTCGTCCGACAGCGGCAGCTCGCTCGCCGGCACGGTGAGCCGCGTCGGCCAGCCGGCGAGCCGCGCCACGAGCGCGGGCTTGGCCGCCTCGCGCCCACCGAGCGACGCCTCCCAGGCCTTCTTGCGCACCGGCACGATCGCCGGAACCGGCGCGGGCTCCGGCCGCCAGAGCATCGTCACGCCGCACGCGCTCGCTGCGAGCGCGCTCGCCAGCCCGAGGCCGGCCCACCGCCACCCCGCCGTCCGCATGCCCGCACCGAAGTCTAGCCGAGCGCGCGCCGGGTTGACAGTATCGCGCCATGCGACTGTACATCGAGGTCGACGGCGACGGCCCCACGGTCGTGCTGGCCCACGGCTTCGCCGGCAGCGCCCGCAACCTCGGCCCGCAGGCGCGCGCCCTCCGCGATCGCTACCGCGTCGTGCGCTACGACGCTCGCGGCCACGCGCGCAGCGAGGCGCCGGACGATCCGCGCGCGTACTCGCTCGGGGCGCTCGCCGCCGACATGGGCCGGGTGATGGACGAGGTCGGCGCGCGCGAGGCCGTAGTGGGCGGCGTCTCGATGGGCGCGGTGACCGCCCTCGCGTTCGCCGGGGCCGAGCCGGCGCGCGTGCGCGGCGTCGTGGCGGCGGCGCTGCCGGCGTCGCCGCGGAGCGGGCGTGGTCTCGGGAGCAAGGCACACGCGTTCGCCGATGCCATCGAGCGCTGGGGGCTCGAAGCCGCGGGCGCGCGCTTCGTGTGGGGCCCGGAGAGCGGCCTCGACGCGCGCTGGGCGCAGCTCGTGCGCCAGGGATTCCTGGAGCATGCGCCGCACGCGCTGGCGCACGGGCTCCGCGGCGTGGTGGCGCACTGGCCGGAGATGGACGAGCTGGCGGCGCCGCTCGCGGCCGCCGGCATACCGCTCTTGGTGATCGCCGGCGCGACCGATGCCGGGGCGGTGGCCTCGGGCCGCGCGCTCGCCGACGCCGTGCCGGGCGCCGAGCTGGCGGTGGTGCCGGACGCGGACCACCTCGTGAACCTGGAGCAGCCGGCGCGGTTCAACGAGGTGCTGCGGGCGTGGCTCGACCGGCTGCCCGCGTGACGCTCAGGCGGATCGTCCACTGCGGAACGTGCTCCCGGTTCGGAACGTACCGGCAGGAATACCCACCCCGGATGGCAGCGGTGAGCTGGCGCGATCGCCATCATCGTACCCAAGCAGGCATCGGGCCGCGACACATAGCGCCGGTCGCCAGCGGCGCGAGCGGCGTCTAGCGCGGCGGCGCGGCGGCGGCTTCGCCCGCCCGGTCGAGCAGCGCGGTGGCGTCGAGATCGTCGACCTCGCGCAGCGCCCGCAGCTTCGCCGTGAGCGTCGCGTACCACTCCTCGGAGGTGAGGAGATCGTGGTGCAACCCCGTGGCGGCGGCGAGGCGTTCGAGCTGCTCGGCGCGCTGGAAGGCGGGGCGGGTGGCGCGTTCGGCGAGCACGCTGCGAACGTGGGGCAGGGCGCCGGCGGCGAACTCGGCGAGGTGGAGCTGCTGCTGCGCGAGCAGCCGCGACAGCGCGGGGGTATCGCCCGGAGTGAGACCGGCCAGCACCAGCATGCCGTAGGCCCGCGCGAGCGACGCCTCTTCCTCGGCGCGCATGAGTGCGCGGTGCGCGTCGTAGAGGCGCGCGAGCTCCGGCTCGCTGGCGAGCTCCGCGCACTCGTCGATGCCCGTCAGCAGACGGCCGATGATCGCCGAGTAGCGGGCGACGACCTCCGGGGCCGGGACGCGGCGCTCGCGCACTGTCACCTGCAAGCACGGCCGCGCCTCGAGCATCCCGCGCATCTCCGTGAAGGGCTCGAGCGCGCCTTCGGGCAGCACGGCGTGGTTGCGTCGGATGAGCAGCAGCACCTTGCGGGCCGCGACGTCGGTCTCGGCCCAGGTGCGCTCGAGCACCGCGCGGCGCCGTCCGGGCGAGATCACGTGCAGCACCGACGCGCTGCGCTCGCTCTGTATCGCGTGCATCAGCTCGCCGGCGTGGGCGATCAAGCGGGCGGCCAACGGTCCGAGGACGGCGGCAGGCATCGGGTGTGGCACGGCGACGGCTTCCTCTCGGGCGATGTACGGGGCTTCGACGCGCGCGGTGGACGTCTATTCACCAGCGACGGCCGGACGCATGCAGCGGAAGCTCGCCGCCCGCCTGGGGTCGCCCCCGCGGTAGCGTGCCTCGGCGGGATGGGCGCAGAGCGGACGCGTGCGCCCCGGGAAGGCCGCGCCGCTCGCCACGATTCGTGCAGGCGCGCGACCCTTCTCCACCCATCGTACGATGACCGAAAGTGCATCGAAGCGATCGAAGGCCGGTCCGCCGGAGCAATGGGTCATGCCGGGAACGAGAAAGAGGCGCGCGAAGCGCCGCGTCGCGCGCAGCCCGCCCTGGGCCTCGGCGAGCCGGTCGTAGTAGGCGACGAGATCGCGGGCCGAGAACACCGGATCGGCGACCCCCGCGTAGATGAGGAGCTTTCCGTGCCGCCGGCGAAACGCGTCGAGCGCGGTCGAGGTGGCGTCGATGAGCGCGCCCGCCTCGGCAAGCCGCGCGGGGTCGGTGTCGAAGTCGAACCCGAGCGGGTCGAAGGCGGGGTCGGGGGGCGTAAGGAAGAGATGACGGATCATCGCAAAGCCGACCTGGATGTTGAGCGCATTCGGCTGCGCGGTGGGCGAGATGCCGAGCTTCCAGGAGCGCCAGCCGAGGCTCGCGATGCCGGGGTCCCAGGGCCAGGACGCGTAGAGCGGCGTGCCGGCCGAATCGTGCGCGCCGTCGAAGACGCGGGCGAGCGCCGCCACCTGCGGAGCCGAGAGACACGACGGCGTCTTCGCACCAGGACAAGCGAGCGTCGCCGGATCGAAGCGGCACGCCGACGGCGCAGCCACGATGCCGTCGGCGAGCCCGTCCAGCTCGTCGCAGGCGGCGAGCACGCCGGCGGCGACGAGCGCCAGGTCGTCGTCCGAGAGCGCGGCCGCGAGGATGCGCCCGCCCGCGCCGTCGCTCGGCGCGATGGCGTCGAACGCGATCGTGTCCCAGGCGATGCCGACCATCACCCGGCTGAGATCGAAGGCCGGGCTCGCGGCCACGGCGCCGTCGAAGTGCTCGGGAAAGCGCTGCGCCGCAATCATGGCCTGGCGTCCGCCGTTCGAGCATCCGACGATGTAGGAGCGTTTCGGCAACCGGCCGTAGTAGTGCGCGAGGATCTCCTTGGCGCGTCGCGTGACGACGTCGATCGCGCGGTAGGCGTAGTCGATGCGCGCCTGCGGGTCGACGCCGAAGCCGGCGTCGAATCCTTGATGGCCGGCGTCGGTGGAGACCACTGCGAAGCGGCGGGAGAGCGCCGACGCCTCGGTGTCCATGGCGCCGGCGAGCCCCTGCACGTAGCCGATGGGCGGGAAGATGACGCCGTCGCTGCCAGCGCCGCCCTGGAAGAAGAAGCGGCGGTTCCAGCGGTCGGGGAGCCGGAGCTCGAAGCCGATGCCGAACTCCACGCCGCCGGCGCCGACGCGCCGCTCGATCGTCCCCCGCACCTTGCAGTACGCCGGCAGCGTGCGCGACGCGGGTATGGCCGACGCCGCCTCGATCTCGGTGCCGGGGAGCGCCAGCGCGGCGAGCGCGGCGCAGTGCTCGGCGGCGGTGACGCGCGCCGCGGCCGGTGCGGCCACGAGCGGGAGGAGCGCTGCCAGCGTCCAACGCGCGTGCACGCGTCTCTCTAGCGCAGCCTCTGCGTCGCGTCGACGCTGGCGGAGCGCCGCCGACTCGGATAGGCCGAGCACGGTGCAGCGGGACGCGCGCGAAGCGGACGGGGGGGCGAGGGTGAGGTCGCCGCTTGTCGCCGCCGCCGTTTCGGCGCTCGCGTTCGCGGCGTCGGCCGCGACGGCCTCCGAGGTGCGCTTCTTCGTGGCAGGCAACGGAACGCTCGCGCTCCGCAGCATGCACACGGGTGCCGAGGCGCGCGTCACCTACCGGCGTCCCGACGGCAGCTACGACCCCGCCGCGCTCGCCGAGCTGCGCCGCGTCCTGCGCTCGCGCGACGGCCGCGAGGGCCCGCTCGAGCCGCGCTTCGTCGAGCTGCTCGGCTGGCTCTGGGAGGCGAGCGGCGGTACGAAGCCGCTGCGCATCCAGTCGGGGTACCGCAGCCCCGCGCACAACGAAGCGGTGCGCCGTCGCGGCGGCAAGGCGGCGAGCGGCTCGCTCCACACCGAGGGCATGGCCTCGGACGTGCTGCTCGACCGGGCGCTGCTGCAGCCGCTCTGGGAGCGGCTGCGAGCGCTCGAGTGCTGCGGCGCCGGCTACTATCCCGGCGGCGGCTTTCTCCACGTGGACACCGGCACGCCGCGCTTCTGGGACGAGAGCACCTCGCGCGTGGACGAGAATCTCTCGGCCGGCAACGCCCGCGTCTTCGCCCGCACGGACTTCGACCGCTACCGCCGGGGCGACACGATCGCGCTGCGCCTGCACGCGCTCACCGTCCCGCCGCTGCACATCGCGCCGGCAGCCCGGCTCGACGCGAGCGGCGCAGAGCTCCAAATCGCGAGCCCAGCCCCCGGCGCCACCGGCTGCATCGAGGCCGACGCCAACACAGTCCTGCGCGTGCCCGCTGCAGTGCCGGTGGCGCGCGACGTCATCGTGCTCGCCGTCTGTGAACCGCGACTGGAGCGCACGCCCGAAACGGTGCGCTCGAACCCAGTCGCGATCGCTGACTAGAGAACGGTTAGCGAGCGCAGCTCGGCACAGGTCCCCCGGCGGCGACCTGTGCCGGTCTGCCTGCGAGCCCCTACTCCGTCTGCGAGCTTCCGAACTGGTTCTTCTCGTACAGGTTGGCGCCCGCGCCCGCCGTGTCGACCAGATCGAAGACGCCGCTGCCCGCGGCGCGGTTGCGGCGGAACGTGTTGCCGCCGTCGGCCACCACGAAGCCCGAGCGCACCGAGCCTATGACGCGGTTGCGCTCGAAGACGTTGGCGGTGGCGACCGCCGCGGTGGGTCCCACCTCGATACCGTTGTCGGCCGCCCGGGTGACGCGGTTGGCCAGCAGCATGGAGCCGCTCGCCTCCACGACGATGCCGTCGTCGCCGGCCCGCACCACCGCGTTCTTCTCGATGGTGTGCCCCGTCCCGACGAGCACCACGCCGTCGCCGCGGGTCGTGCTGACGCGGTTGTTGCGGACGATGATGCCCGAGGCGGAGTCCTCGAGCGCGATGCCGGCGCCGCCCGTCTTCTTGATGTGGTTCTTCTCCACCACGTTGTTGGTGCCTTCGACCTCGATGGCCTCGGCGCCGATGTCCGTGAAGCGGTTCTTGCGGATCTGCGAGTCGTGCGCCGGTCCAACAAAGTCGGCCGAAAAGTCGGCCGCGTCGTTCACGATGGAGAAGAATCGGTTCTTTTCGACGAGGACGCCGCCGGTGCCGTGCACCCGCAGCGCGTCCTCGTGATCGCTGATGCGGCAACGCCGCACCACCACGGAGGTCGAGTCCTCGATGTCGATGCCCCGGTCGGCCGCGTAGCGGACGCCGAGGCGGTCGAGCGTGATGCGCTCGGAGTCGCGGATGTGGATCACCACTGCCGCCACGCCGGCGCCGTCCACCACGGTCGCGTTGCGCGTGCCCTTGATGGTGAGATCCGTCTTGTCGAACACCGTGAACGGCGCGAACGTGCCCTTGCCGACCTTGATGACGTCTCCGCTGCGCGCGGCGTCGACCGCTTCCTGGATGGTGGCAAAGGTGCCCGGAACGCTGAGCGTGATGGCGGAGCTGGAACCGGCCACGGCGAGCGCCAGCACGGCCGCGGCGGGGATGACCGCGCGCATGGGAGCGATCTCTACCGCGATGCGAGCCACGCTGTCACCACCTCCGCGGGCGACCGCCGCTCGATGTCGACGGCGGCGTTGAGGCGTCGCATGGCCGCGGCGTCGAGCGTGCCGGCGAGCGCGCCGAGCGCGCCGGCAAGCCCCGCGTGGCGCACGAGTGCATCTCGGCGGACGACCGGCGCCGCCTCGTAGGGCGGAAAAGCGTGCCGGTCGTCCTCCAGGACCACGAGGTCCCAGCGGTCGATGGCCGCGTCGGTGGCGCTGCCGACCACGAGGTCGACTTGCCGCTCGGCGAGCGCCTGGTAGAGGAGGCCGAGATCCATGGTGCGCACCCCGGCGAAGCGCAGCCCGTAGACGCGCTCGAGCAGCGGCGCCCCGTCGGCCCGGCTGGCGAACTCGTAACCGTAGGCCGCCTGCCAGCTGGCGGCTCGTGGGACCGCATCGGAGATGCGGCGCACACCCGCGCCCGGCCGCACAACGAGCGCGAACGTGTTGTCGAAGCCGAGCGGCGGCATCCACGCGAGCCCCGCCGCCTCGTACGCCGCCGCGACCCGCACGCGCACGGCGGCCGCGTCGCTGCCGGGCGGCTCGTGGAGGATCGCGGTGAGCGCCGTCCCCGTGTACTCGACGTAGACGTCGATGTCACCCGCGCGCAGCGCCGCGTCGCAGACGAGCGTGCCGCCGAGGTCGAGGCGGCGCTCGACCGGGATCCCGGCGCGCTCGATCGCCTGTGCGATCAGCTCGCCCAGCACGCGCTGCTCGGTGAAGTTCTTGCCGCCGACCACCACGGCCTGACGCCCGTCGCAGGCGAGCGTGGCGGCGAGCGCAAAGACCGCGAGGCGGCGGCTCACCGGGGCGGACCGAGGCGGTGCTCGAGCCGCCCGAGCGCGAGATCGGCGGCGAGCGCCATGAGCGCGGCGGGCACGGCGCCCAGCATGATGGTCGGCGTGTCCAGCATGGCGACGCCGCGAAAGATGAAGACGCCGAGCCCGCCCGCGCCGATGGCGGCGGCGATGGTCGCGGTGCCGATCGTCGTCACCGTGGCGGTGCGGAGCCCCGCTACGATCACGGGCGCGGCCAGCGGCAGCTCGACGTGCCAGAGGAGCTGCGCCGCCGTCATGCCGAGGCCGCGCCCGGCCTCGCGCACGGCGCGATCGACGCCGCGAATGCCGGTGACCGTGTTCCGGAGCAGCGGCAGCAGCGCGTAGAGCGTGAGCGCCACGAGTGCCGTGCGGACGCCGATGCCGCCGATGCCGCGCAGCGGAATGAGAAAGCCGAAGAGCGCCAGGCTCGGGATGGTCTGCACGATCCCGGCGGCGCCGAGCACCATCCGCTCGGCGCGCGGCCGGTGGGCCAGCAGCACGCCGCCGGGCACGCCGAGTGCCGCCGCGGTGCCGACCGCGGTGGCCACCAGCAGGAGATGCCGCGCGCATTCGCGCCAGAGCTCGTCGGTCATGCGCGGCGCGCACCCTACCGTCCCTCGCGGCGGTCGTGCTAGAGCCGGGCGGCATGAGCGAACCCCTCGACTTCGTCGTCGATCGCCAGGACCTCCGCCGCACGGCGTTCGTGCCGGGCGCCTGCGGCCCGGACAGCCCGCTGGCCGACAGCACCGTGCGCGTGCGCGTCGACACCTTCGCGCTCACCTCGAACAACGTCACCTACGGCGTGGCGGGGGATCTCATGGGCTACTGGGGCTTTTTCCCCGCCGCCGACGGCTGGGGACGCATTCCGGTGTGGGGCTTCGGCGACGTGGTGCGCTCGAGCCATCCGACGCTGGTGGCGGGCGAACGGCTGTACGGCTACTTCCCCATCTCGACCTACGTCGATCTCCGCGTCGGCCGGGTCACCCCCTCGAGCTTCACCGAGGTGTCGCCGCACCGCACCGCGCTGCCGCCGTTCTACAACGAGTACGCGCGGGTGGCCGCCGATCCCGGCTACACCCGCGCCAACGAGGGTGTGATCGCCATCTTCCGGCCGCTGTTCGCGACGGGCTTTCTCCTCGACGACTTCATCGCCCGCGAGGACGGCTTCGGCGCGCGCCGGGTCGTGCTGTCGAGCGCGTCCAGCAAGACGGCGCTGGCGCTCGCTTTCCTCCTTTCGTCCGGGCGCCGCGGCGAGTACCGCACGACCGGCCTCACCTCGCCGGCCAATGCCGTCTTCGTGCGCGGCACCGGCTACTACGACGACGTGGTGCTCTACGACGACATCGCGACGGGCCTCGCCGACGAGCCCGCGGTGTTCGTCGACTTCGCCGGCAACTCGCGCGTGGTGGGCGGCGTGCACCAGGCGCTCGGCGAGCGGCTGCGCTACAGTTGCCAGGTCGGCATCACGCACTGGGACCGGCTCGGCCAGACCGAGAACCTTCCCGGGCCGGCGCCCGTGCTGTTCTTCGCGCCCGATCACGCGCAGCGCCGGCTCGCCGAATGGGGTCCGGAGGAGTTCGCCGTCCGGGTGGGCGGCGCCATGCAGCGGTTCCTCGCCGCGGCGTCGAGCTGGCTGCGCATCACGGCGGGCCGCGGGCCGGCCGCGGTGGACGCCGCCTATCGCGCGCTCCTCGACGGACGCGCGGACCCGGCCGAGGGCCACGTGCTCTCGTTGTAGACGGCTCGCCCGGCGGTCACGCGCCCGCGAGCGCGGCGGCGAAGGCGCGCGCCTCGGGGTGCGGCGCGCGGCGAAGGTCGTCGAGCGAGCCGGCGG
>DATMAZ010000073.1:0-13875 GCA_035559675.1 Candidatus Limnocylindria bacterium | reverse complement strand
CGTTGGCGGGAGGCCGCGGCGCGTACGCGCGCCGTCTACGAGGAGGTACTGGCATGCCCGCGCGGGTGATCGGGGTCGTGGTCCACTGGCGCGATCTGGACGAGACGCTGGGCGCGGTAGCGAGTTTGCTCGCCGAGCCGGGCGTGGAGGTGATCGTGGTCGACAACGGCTCGCCCGAGCCCGCCGCCGACCGCCTGGCACGCGAGGCGCCCGCGGCGCGGTGCCTGCGCAGCCCGCAGAACCTCGGCTACGCCGGCGGCGGCAACCTCGGCATGCGTGCCGCGCTGGCGCTCGGCGCCGACGTCGTGCTGCTGTTCAACAACGACGCGCGGCTGGCGCCTGGCGCCGTCGAGGCGGCCTGCGCGGTGCTCGCGAGCGACGACGCCATCGGGGTGGTGGGCGCCAAGGTTCTCACCCGCGAGGACCCCGGGCGGCTCTGGCTCGCCTGGGGCCGCGTGACGTACGGGCCGAGCCTCGTGCGTCTCGCCGGCGCCGACGCCCCGGACGCACCCGAGTGGAACGTCGAGCGCGACGTCGACTGGGTGGCGGGCTGCGCCCTCTGGTTCCGGCGCGCCGCGCTGGAAGCGGTGGGGCTCCTCGACGAGGAGTTCTTCGCCTACCACGAGGAGGTCGATTGGTGCGCGCGGGCGCGGCGGCTCGGCTGGCGCGTGGTCTACGCGCCGCGCGTCGTGGTACACCACACCGGCCGCGGCTCGGGCGGCTCGCCGGCGCAGATCCGCGTGCGCAAATACTTCGGTGCCCGCAACTCGGTGCTGTTCGCGCGGAAGAACGGCTCGTGGGCCGAGCGCGCCAAGCTGGCGTTGGCGCTCGGCGGCTCGCTGCCGCTGCAGCTCCTCTGGCAGCTGCCGCGAGGCGGCGCAGCGGGCGTGCTGGCGAAGCTCGCGGGCGTTCGCGACGCGCTCACCGGCCGCCGCCCGCCGTTCGAACGGCTCGGTCTGCGTTGACGGGGGCGCGCGGCGCGGTGCGGTGCGGTCGCGCGCCCCCGGTGCGGGGTCTCGTCAGGGAAGCAGTGTGAACGTGCCGGGAAGGCTGGTCGCTCCCGGACCCGGCAGGTTGGCTGCCGAGGCGATCACAAAGTTCCCCGGATCGGGGATGCAGAAGACGGAGGCCAGCGTGGCGTTGGCCGGTTGGCCCACCGTGAGTGGGCCGGCATCGATGCCCACCTCGTCGATGTAGTCGGGCACGGGCGCCTCGTTGCCGCCCGGGCAGATGGCATTGGGGCTGCCGGCGCCGGAGCAGCCGAACGCGCCGCCCGTCGTCTGCGCCGGACAGAACAGCCCGCCGGCATCCGAGAAGCTCGCCGTGCCGGTGGTGATCGGATCCAGGTTCACGGCGAATGGGGTGAGGGCCACCGCAGCCGGCGGCCCGCAGTCATGCGTGTTGCCTTCGGCGTTGACCGGCGTGCAGGGATTGCCGGCGTCCGGCGACGGGCCGGCGCCCGACGTCCAATCCGTCTGGCAGGTGCCCGAATCTTCCACGCCGGGCGTGCCGCCCACGCAGAGCGGACACGGCAGCGCTGCGTTGGCCGTAAGGAACACGGCGGAGGTCAGCGGAAACGCGCCGGTGAAGCTGCCCGTCGAGGTGTCGAGTGTGCCGCTCGCCGGCGACGAGAACGTATTGCGCACGCAGGTCGACGCGCCCGCGTTCGCGATCGGCAGCCAGGGCCCGAAGGGACAGCCAATGGCCGAGCAGTTGAACGCGTTGCCCGTCTCCGCAGCGCTGCGGCCGGAAACCGTGCACTGCGATCCGGTGCAGTCGACGTTCATCTGCGTCTCGGCGTTGGCCGGGGTCGGCCCCTCGGCTACGGTCGAGTTGCCGCCGCCGACGTTGAGGCCGCCGCAGTTGAGCACCTTGCGCACCGTGCCGGAGGCCCCGCCGCTGCGCACCGAGCCGCACTCGCCGGTGGGGGCACCCGTGCGGAAGCTCAACACCTTCGGGACAGGCGGGAGGGTCGTGGTCGTCGTGCCGCTCGGGCAGCTCTGCCCCTCGGGCAGCGGCGTGCAAAGAATCGTGAGCTTGTCCGTGTCCTTCCGGCCTGGCGTGCCCTCTGCCTTGTTCTTTTTCACCTGCGCCCGCAGGGAGAGCGAGGCCTTGCCGTCCTTCACGCCCTTCTTGGTCTCCTTGGTGGGGACGAGGACGTCCACCAGCCCGCCGCAGGCGGATCCCTGCAGCAGGGCGCTCGTGTCGATCACGATCGTGCCCGCTGCCCCCTTGACGCCCTTCACCCTCCCCTTGGCCTTCGCCTTGTCGAGCGCGGCAGCCGGCGTGCAGCCCTCGACGCCGGACTGGTTGATGCAGGCGCCGATCTGGATGAGGCATGAGCCGTTGGCGCTGCCGAGGCCGTCGCGGTCGCAGGTCGGGTCGCAGTCCTGGCAGAGGAAGGTGCTCTTGCCCTTCGCATCGACGGTGACCTGATCGGGGTCGACGCCGTCATAGCCAATGAGGCAGTCGTTCCCCTTGGCGGCGTCCTTGCCGCCGCCGGCGTAGAAGGCGGTGGCGAACGGCGCGCCGATGAGCCCAGCGGCAGCGAGCAGCGTGACAACGATCCGGGACGCAATCGACGAACGGGCAGTCGTGCTTGGCATGGCCGCTAGATATGCGGGACCCTCACATGGGTCAACCGCTACCGGCGATGCGTCCTCGCACGAAAGCGAACCCCCGAGCCGGCGTCGCCGGCTCGGGGGTTCGGTCGGCAGATCGCTGTGGTGGGCCTAGGGGAGCAGCTCGAGCGTGCCGGGTAGGCTGGTGGCACCGGGTCCAGGCAGGTTGGCCGCGCCGTTGATGAGGAAGCCGAGCGAGCCGCCCACCGAGGGAATGCAGAAGGTCGAGGCCAGCGTGACGGCGTGGGGTCCAGGCGTGAGCAGACCGGCCGGCGAGCCGATCTCCTCGATGTAGTCCGGAACCGGCGGCACGTTGCCGCCGGGGCAGATGCTGTTGGGCGAGCCAGAGCCAAGACAGCCGAAGGCACCCGCGTTGGCCTGCGACGGACAGAAGAGTCCATCGCCGTCGGACAGGCTCGCGGCGCCCGTCGTGATGGGCGTGAGATCGACCGGAAAGGACGGCAACAGCGCCCCCGCCGGCGGCTGGCAGTCGTAGGTATCGCCCGCCACGTCGGTCGGCGTGCAGGGATTGCCTTCGGTCGGCGAGGGGCCGACGCCGGACGTCCAGCCCGGTTGGCAGGTGCCGGAGCCGCCGACGCCAGGCGTTCCCCCAACGCACCTGGGACACGGAGCCGACGAGTTGGCGGTGAGGTAGACCGCCGAGGTGAGCGGGAAGCTGCCGTTCATCTCACCCGTGGTGACGTCGACCGTTCCGCTCGCCGGGGCCGAGAACGTGTTGTGCACGCAGGTCGAGGTGCCGGCGTTCGCGATCGGCAGGAAGGGCCCGAAGCTGCAGCCCGTGTCGGAGCAGTTCTGGTTGCTGCCGGTCTCCGCCTCGGTGCGGCCGCTCAGCGTGAGCACCGGTGGAGTGCCGGAAACGTTCACCATCGTCGAGGCGCCTGCGGGCGTTGGGCCCTCGGCGACCGTCGAGGCGCCGCCGCCGACGCTGAGCCCGCCGCAGTTGAGCGCCTTGCGCGTCGTGCCGCCGGGGCCGCCGCTCTTGACGGCGCCACACACGCCGGATGGCTCGCCGGTCGTGAAGCGGAGCACGGACCCCGTGGGCAGCGTCGTGCTGGTCGTGGTGGTGGTCGTCGTCTCGGTGGTCGAAGTGGTCGAGGTGGTGGGCGGCGTGGTGGTGCTGGTCGTCGTGTCGCCCGGACAGTTGGAGTAGTCGAGCGTGCAGTCGCCGGTGCACAGCAGCGCGGCCGATGGCGAGCTCACGCAGGTGGCGCCGCCAAGATCGTCGCCGTCGCACTGCTCGTCAGGATCGATCATGCCGTTGCCGCAGAGATCGGCCGTCGTGCTGGTCGTGCTGGTGGTGGTCGTCGTCTCGGTGGTCGAGGTGGTGGGCGGCGTCGTGGTCGAGGTGGTCGACGGAGCGGTCGTGGAGGTGGTGGACGACGTCGTGCTCGTGGTCGTGGTGGACGACGTCGTGCTCGTGGTCGTGGGCGGCTCGGTGGTCGTCGTGGTGGGCGGGGCGGTCGTCGTGGTGGTGGGTGGCACCGTGGTCGAGGTGGTGGCAACCGGGCATGCCTCGCCCGCCGGACGCGGCCGGCAAATGTAGGTGAGCTTGTCCTTGTCCGTGCGGGCGGGCGTCCCTTCTGCCTTGTTCTTCTTGACGGACGCCGACAGCTTGAGCGTCGCGGAGCCGTCGGTGGGGCCGTTCTTGGTGGTCTTTACCGGGATGAGGAGATCCACCATGGCGCCGCACGCCGAGCCTTCGAGCAGCCCGCTGGCGTCGATCACGACCTTGCCGGCGGCGCCCTTGACACCCTTCACCTTGCCCTTGCCGCTCGCCTTGGTGAGCGCGCTCGGCGGGGCGCAGCCCTGGACGCCGCTCTGATTGATGCAGACGCCCGCGGCGATCGTGCACGAGCCGTTGGGCGTCGCGACGCCGTCGAGGTCGCACGACGGATCGCAGTCGGTGCAGATCGTCACCTGCTTCTTGCCGTCTTGGGTGACCTCACTCGGCTCGATGAAGTCGTAGCCAATCAGGCAGTCGTTCCCCTTGGCGGCGTCCTTGCCGCCGCCGGCGTAGTAGGCGCTCGCCACGTGAGAAACGACGAGCGAGCCGGCGATCAACAGCATGCACACGCATCGCAAGGCCGTCCGTGGAACCCTGACCATCGATAACCCTCCTCCTGCACGCCCCCCCGTGCGCGTTCGGCGCTTCATACTCGCCGATCCCGAGGCGGTCAACCGTGCGATCAGGGGTTGCGCGCGGGTCGCGGTGATCGTCCTCTAGCGATGGGGCCGATACGTCACAAAACAAAGAGCCCCCGGGCCGTACGGCCCGGGGGCTCGCTCGAGTCGACGAAGTCGGTCAGGTCGATGTTACGGCAGCATGGCGATGGTGCCAGGCAGGCTCGTGGCACCGGGGCCAGGCAGGTTGGCCGCGCCGTTGATGAGGAAGCCCAGCGAGCCCCCCACCGACGGGATGCAGAATACCGAGGCGAGCGTGACGCTCGACGGGGTGGTAGTCACCGTGCCGGCGGGCGTGCCGACCTCCTCGATGTAGTCCGGAGCGCCACCGGAGTTGCCGCCGGGGCAGATCGGGTTCGCCGCGCCCGAGCCGAGGCAGCCGAAGGCGCCCGGATTGGCTTGGCCGGGGCAGAAGTTCCCGCTCGGATCCGAATCGGTGGCCGTTGCGGTGGTGAGCGGGTTCAGGTTGACGGAAATCGCCCCCAGCGACGCAGCGGCAGGCGGCACGCAGTCATACGTGCTGCCGGCGGTGTCGGTCGGCGTGCAGGAGTTGCCTTCGGTCGGCGAGGAGCCGACGCCGGACGTCCAGCCCGCCTGGCAGGTGCCCGAGTTGGTAACGCCGGGCGTACCGCCCACGCACCTGGGACATGGGGCCGTCGCGTTGGCGGTGAGGAAGACCTCGGAACTCAGCGGGACGGAACCGTTGAAGGAGCCCGTGCTGGTGTCGGTCGTGCCGCTCGCCGGTGACGAGAACGTGTTGCGCACGCAGGTCGACGTGCCGGCGTTCGAGATTGCCAGGTACGGGCCGAACTGGCAGCCCGTGTCCGAGCAGTTGTTGTTGCTGCCGGTGTCGACCGCCGTCGCGGCGCTCACCGTCCAGCTGGTCGGGCCGCCGGTGATCTTGAACTGCGTCTCGGCGCCGCCCGGGGTCGGGCCTTCGGCCACGGTCGAGGCGCCGCCGCCGATGTTGAGGCCGCCGCAGGCGAGCGCCTTGACGGTCGTGCCGCCAGAACCACCCTGCTTCACCGCGCCGCAGGTGCCGCCGGCCGCCGCGGTGACGAAGCTCAGGAACTCAACCGCGGGAGGCGGTCCGGCCGCCGTGCAGGCGCTGTCGGCAACGCCGCCCTTGCAGACGAGCTTCGCACCCGTCCCGCCGGCGATCGACTTCCACACGCAGGTGTTGAGCTCGGAGCAGAAGCAGTTACTGGTGGTGTCGTTCGTGACACAGTAGGCGGTGTGCGCCGTGCCGGTCCCTGCGCTGCTCTGCGAGAGGATGTTCAGCGGGGTGTCGCCGAGGTTCTTGCCGACGAGCTTTACCAGGTTGCCCGGCTTGATGACGGACACCTTGGTGCCGCCGCCCGAGGGAGCGAGCTTGTTGACGTACTTGGCGACCGTTGTCTTGTTCACCAGCCAGTTGGCGCCCGAGGGGGCCTGGAAGTCCCCGCTCACCGGGGCGTCAACACCGTTGTCGTACTGCATGTTCAAAAACGCGCTGATCAGCGTCGGGTCGGTGGCGCTGCCCTTGTCGATCGCACTGTCCTTCGCCACGAACACCGCCTTGGCGGTGCCCGATGCCGTCAGCTTGTCCACGACGATCAGCTTGGTCGGTGTCACACCGATATTCGCCGCCCTGGCGTACGTGCCGCCAAAGGCGAGCGCGCCGGCTGCCGCCAGCGCCATCACTCCTACGCGCTTCCTCATGTCTCCGATCTCCTGTCTCAGTAATTTGCGGTGCCGCCCATCGGCCCGCCCGTTCCCCTGCGCGGGGGCTGAACCTCCCCACGCGACAGCCGAGATTCTCCTCGATGCCGCGAGGGATCGTCTACCCCTCCGGTCCGCGGAAAGTCAATGAGAAATTCTGTGCGGGGGGGTGACCGCCATGGGACGCACGGCAGCGGTCGCCCGACCGGCTCCTGGTCGCCCCCCGCGTCGCCGGTCCTCGGTGTTGGCACAATCCATGGCCGAAGCCCGCAAGCCGAGGGCCCTTACTTGACCCTCGGGGCGTGGGACCTCTATCCTGGCGACCCCGAGAGCCGTTATTCGCCCGGCTCGCCGAGGCATGCGTACCGGCCGCCCTCAACGCAATTCCACCTGGCCGGCCTCCGCCAGGACCTGCTGAGTCCGTGCGCCCCGACTTTACGGCGGCGGTCTCGGCCCTCGTCTACTCGATCCTCACCGAGCGGTGCGGCATGGCGCCCGACGGCTCCGGCCCGTTCCGCCACAACGACGTGGTGCGCGCCGTGCTGGGCCAGCACGCGACCCTCCCGGACCACCTCCGGCAGCCGCTGCGCTGGGCGACGCTGGCGCTCGACGCTTCGACGCTCGTCACCCGGGGCAGGCCCTTCCATGCGCTCGAGCACGAGCAGCGCTGGCCGCGGCTCGAGCGCTGGCGCCGCTCGCGGCTCGGTCCGGTGCGCGATCTCGTGCGGTTCTACGAGAGCCTCGCCGTCTTCGGCTGGTACGATGAGCAGGGGGATGCCGCGGTCGGCTGAGCGTTTCGTCGACGTCCTGGTGATCGGCTCGGGCCCGGGCGGCGCCATCACGGCCTGTCTGCTGGCCGAGGCCGGCCGCCAGGTCCTGCTCGTCGAGGAGGGCCCGTGGCTGCCGCTCGGGGCCACCGAGCCGTTCTCGCCGGAGGAAATGCGCCGCAAGTATCGCTCGGGCGGCGTGACGGTCGCGCTCGGCTCCCCGAAGATCGCCTACGCCGAAGGCCGGTGCGTCGGCGGCGGCAGCGAGATCAACAGCGGCCTCTATCATCGTACGCCCGACGAGGTGCTCGACGCCTGGAGCCGCGACTTCGGGCTGCGCGGCGCCTCGCCCGAGGAGCTTGCACCGCACTTCGACGCCTGCGAGCGGGAGCTCGGCGTGGGCCTGCTCCCCGGGCCGGCGAGCCCCGCCTCGCGCCGGCTCGAGGCGGGCGCGAGCCGTCTCGGCTGGAAGGCGATCGAGGTGCCGCGCTGGTACCGCTACGCGGACGGCGTGGCGACCAAGCAATCGATGTCCGAGACCTATGTGCCGCGCGCCGTCGCCGCGGGCTGCGCCGTCGTGGCGAACACGCGCGTGGTGCGGCTCCGCCGCGTGGCGGGCACGTGGTGCGCCGAGGCCGTGCGCCGGGACGACGCTCACCGCCCGGAGACGGTCGAGCTCCGCGCCCGCACCGTGTTTGTCGCGGGCGGGGCGGTGCAGACACCCGCGCTGCTCCGACGCAGCGGCATCCGGCGCGGGATCGGCGACGCGCTGCACTTCCACCCCACCGTCAAGGTGGTTGCCGAGTTTCCGGACGTCGTGAACGACGTGCACGCCGGCGTGCCCGTTCATCAAATAAAGGAGTTCGCGCCGCGGCTGAGCCTCGGGGGCTCGGCGAGTGCGCCGCCGCACCTGGCGCTGGCGATGACGGACCATCCCGAGCACCTCCGCCCCGTGCTCGCCGAATGGCGGCGGCATGCAATCTACTACGCCGCCGGCACGGGCGGCCGCGGCCGTGTGCGCGCCGTGCCGCTCTACGAGGACCCGCTGGTCCGCTACGCGCTCGCCGACTCGGACCTGCGCGAGCTGGCCCTCGGGCTTCGCCGGCTGTGCGAATGCCTGCTCGCGGCCGGGGCCGTGCGGCTCTATCCGAGCGTGCGCGGCGTGCCGCCGCTCGCCGGCGAGGTCGACCTCGGCCGCCTGCCATCGACGCTGCCGCGCGAGCGCACGAGCGCCATGACGGTGCACGCGTTCTCGACGTGCCCGATGGGCGAGGCGCCGGGCTGCGCCACCGACTCCCACGGGCGGGTGCACGGTGTGCCCGACCTCTACGTCGCCGACGCCTCGCTGCTCTGCGGGCCGCCGGGCGTCAATCCGCAGGGCTCGGTGATGGCGTTTGCGCGGCGCAACGCGCTGGCGTTCCTGGAGGCGGTATGACGGCCGGCCTCGACGGCCGCACGGTTCTCGTCACCGGCGCCGCGGGTTGGCTCGGCCGCGCGTTGGTGCACGCGCTCGTCCGGGGCCTGCCCGACTGCCCGCCCTTCGCGACGCCGCCGCGGCTGGCGGCGCTGCGCGCCTTCGTGCGTCCCGGCGAGGAGGCGGCGCTCGCGGAGCTCGGCTCGGCCGTCGCGCTGGTGACCGGTGACGTGCGGGGCGCCGACGACTGCGCGCGCCTCTGCCGCGACGCGCAAGACGCCGTGCTCTTTCACTTGGCCGGCGTCATCCACCCGCGCCGGGTGCGCGAGTTCTACGAGGTGAACCTCCACGGCACCGAGCAGGTGCTCGCGGCGGCGGCCGCCGCCGGCGTCGCGCGCGCGGTCGTCATGTCGTCCAACTCACCGCTCGGCGTGAATCCGCATCCCGACCATCGCTTCGACGAAGCGTCGCCGTATGCGCCGTACCGCCACTACGGGCGCTCGAAGATGCTGATGGAGCAGGCGGTCGCCCGCGTGCAGGCCGACGGGCGTCTCGAAACGGTTGTCATCCGCGCCCCGTGGTTCTACGGCCCGCACCAGCCGCCGCGCCAGACGGAGTTCTTCGCCATGATCCGCGACGGGCGCGTGCCGCTGGTGGGCGGCGGCCGCGCGCTGCGGTCGATGAGCTACACGGGCAACCTGGCCGAGGGGCTGCTGCGCGCCGCGGTGACGCCGGCCGCGGCCGGACGCACGTACTGGATCGCCGATGCCCGCCCGTACGCGATGGCCGAGGTGATCGACACGGTGGAGCGGCTGCTGGAGGACGAGTTCGGCGTGCCCTGCGCGCATCGCCGGCTGCGCCTGCCCGGTGTGGTGAGCGGCATCGCCGAGCTGTGCGACGGCGCGCTGCAGGCGCTCGGCCTTTACCACCAGAAGATCCACGTGCTCGCCGAGATGAACAAGACGATCGCCTGCTCGATCGAGCGGGCGCGCCGTGAGCTGGGCTACGCGCCGGCGGTGGCGCTCGAGGAGGGCATGCGGCGCAGCTTGCGCTGGGTGCTGGAACGCGGTCTCCTGCCGCCGAGGCGCGGCTGATGCGGCATCTGGTGACGGGCGGATGCGGTTTTCTCGGGCATCTGATCGCGCGCCGACTGCTCGAGCGCGGCGAGCGGGTCCGCGTGCTCGACGTGTGGCGCGACCGGACCATGTCGCCCGACATCGAGTTCGTCGAGTGCGACATCCGCGATCGCGCCGGGGTCGCGCGCGCGATGGCCGGCATCGACGTCGTCCACCACAACGTGGCGCTCGTGCCGCTCACGAAGTCGGGCGGCCGCTTCTGGGAGGTGAACGTCGAGGGAGCGCGCATCGCCGCCGAGGCGGCGGTGGCGGCCGGCGTGCAAGGCTTCGTGCACATGAGCTCGAGCGCGGTCTACGGACTGCCGGCGGAGCACCCCATCACCATGCACACGCCGACGCGACCCGTGGAGATCTACGGGCGTGCGAAGCTCGCCGGCGAGCAGGCGGTCCGCCAGGTCTGCGAGCCGGCGGGTCTGCCACTGGTGGTGATCCGGCCGCGCACGCTGCTCGGCGAGGGGCGGCTCGGCATCTTCCAGATCCTCTTCGAGTGGATCGAGGCGGGCCGGGCGGTCTACGTCATCGGCAGCGGCGACGTGCCGTTCCAGTTCCTGCATGCGCACGACATGATGGATTTCTACCTGCTGGCGCTCGACGCCGGCAAGCCGGG
The DNA here is from genome assembly GCA_035559675.1 of Candidatus Limnocylindria bacterium. Taxonomy (GTDB): domain Bacteria; phylum Desulfobacterota; class Binatia; order DP-6; family DP-6; genus DATMAZ01. The sequence goes on along the minus strand of DATMAZ010000073.1, from coordinate 3,427 downwards.
CGTCTACAACGTCGGCACCGATCGCTACGGCACGCTGCGCGAGGCGCTCGAGCATCTGATCGCCTACGCCGGCACGCGCTCGCGCGTGCGCAGCCTGCCGGTCGGACCCACCATCGGCGCGCTGCGCGTGCTGGACGTGCTGCGGCTCTCGCCGCTCGCGCCGTGGCACTATCTCACGTACCACAAGCCGTTCGCCTTCGACCCGGCGCCGCTGCTGGCGCTCGGCTGGCGACCCCGCTACGCGAACGACGACATGCTGCGCGAGAGCTACGACTGGTTTCGCACCCACCGCGAGGAGGCGGCGGCGGGCGAGGTCGGCTCGCCGCACCGGGCGCGCGTGCCGCAGCGGCTCCTGCGGCTGCTGAAGCACCTCTCCTGATGCGGGCGCCCGCGATCGTGCGGCTTTTGCGGCCGCAGCAGTGGACCAAGAATCTGGCCTGCATGGCGGGCGTGGTGTTCGGCGGCCGGCTCGGGGAGCCCGCGGCCGTGCTGCTCGACGTCGCGGTGACGGTCACCTTCGTGCTGGCGGCGGCCGCCGTCTACGTGGTGAACGACCTGCTCGACGTTGCGTCCGACCGGCAGCACCCGGTGAAGTGCCTGCGCCCGCTCGCCGCGGGCGAAGTGTCGATGCCAACGGCCGCCGCACTCGCGGCGGGGCTGGCCGTGGCGGCTAGCGCGGCGGCGGTGGCGCTCGGCGTCGGCGCCGCCGCCTGCATGGCGGTTTACGTCGCGCTGAACGTGCTCTACTCGCTCGGCTTGAAGCATGTCGCCGTGCTCGACGTGTGCTGCATCGCCATGGGGTACGTGCTGCGCGTGCTGGCGGGCGTCGTGGTGCTGGGCGACGTGCCGACGGGGTGGATTCTCCTCTGCACCTTCTTCCTGGCGCTCTTCCTCGCCTTCACCAAGCGGCGCGCCGAGCTGACGGATCCCGCGCGCAGCGGCAGCGAGCAGCGGCCCGTGCTCGACGCCTACGATCGCGCCACGCTCGATTCGCTGGTCGATAGCAGCGCCACGATGGCGGTGATGAGCTACGCGCTGTTCACCGCCACCTCGGGGAAGAATCCCTCGCTGATCGTCACCGTGCCGATCGTCTACTACGCCGTGATGCACTACCGGCGGCTCGTGCTCCGTAGCGATCTCGCGCAGGAGCCGGACCGCCTGCTGCTGCAGGACCGCACGCTGCAGGCCTGCATCGTGCTCTGGCTCGCGGCGTTTGTCGCCATCTTCTACGGGCACTGGACGCTGGTCCGGTAGCGCTGGCGACCCAGGGCTCGCTCACGTTATGGTGGCCGGAATGCCCCGCGCGGTGGTCGTCATTCCCACGTACAACGAGGTCGACAATATCGTGCGGCTGGTGCCCGAGGTCCTGGCGCAGCTGCCCGACGCCGAGGTCCTGATCGTCGATGACGACTCGCCCGACGGCACCGCCGACGCGGTCGCCGCCCTCGGCGTCCGCGACCCACGGGTGCTGCTCCTTCGCCATGGCCCGAAGATCGGCATCGGCCCCGCCTACAAGGCGGGCTTCGAGCAGGCGATGGCCCGGCGGCCCGACTACGTGATCCAGATGGATGCGGACTTCTCGCACCCGCCGGCGATGCTGCCCGAGTTCGTGCGGCTGGCAGCCGAACACGACCTGGTGCTGGGCTCGCGCTATGTGAACGGCATCACCGTGGTGAACTGGCCGATCGAGCGGCTGCTGCTCAGCTACTTCGGCAACGTCTACGTGCGGCGCATCCTGTCGCTCCCCGTGCGCGACGCCACCGGCGGCTTCAAGTGCTGGCGCCGGGAGGCGCTCGAGCGGATCGACGTCGGCCGCGTGCGCTCCAACGGCTACGCCTTCCAGATCGAGACCACCTACCGGGCCTGGAAGGCCGGGTGCTCGATCCACGAGGTGCCGATCCTGTTTCTCGATCGCACGACCGGCGATTCCAAGATGACCCGGCGCATCGGCATGGAGGCGCTGTGGATCGTGTGGTGGCTGCGCGCGTCGGCGGCCCTCGGGCGGCTGTGAGGGGTGGGGCGCGGCCGAGCGCGGCCGGGGCCGTCGTGGTCGGGCTCGTGGCGGCCGTCTACTTCGGCGCCTTCGTCGACTACGGCATCAACCTCGAGGACGAAGGGCTGCTGCTGCTGCAGATCGCGCGCACGGCGCGCGGCGAGGTGCCGTACGTCGACTTTCACACCGGCTACACCCCCGGCACCTTCTATCTGAACGCGCTGCTCTTCCGCTGGCTCGGCGAGTCCGTCCTCTGGCTGCGGCTCCTCCTGCTGGCGGTGAACGCCGCGTCGGTGGTCCTGGTCTACGTGCTCGCCGCCCCGCTGGCGGGCTCCGCCCTGGCGGCCACCGCCGCGCTCGGGCTGGCGGCCTTCCTGCCCGCCTTCGTCGGCGACTTCGCCTCGTTCAACGTGCCGTATCCCGCCTGGTACGCGGCGGCGGCGTTCCTCGCCTGCCAGCTCGCGGTGGACCGGCTGCTGCTGTCGGGCCGCCGTCGCTGGGCCGCCGCGGCCGGGCTCGCCGCGGGAATCGCGTTCGGCTTCAAGCCGAACGCCGGCGTGCTGGCCGCGCTGGCGATCGGCACCACGCTGGCCCTCCTGGTGGCCGGCGATCGCGGCCGAGAAGGGCGGCTCGCCCGCGCGCTGCTGCTCGCCGCGCTCGCCGTGCTGCTCGCCATGTTCGCCTTCCGCGTCTGGCGGCTCGAGTTCTGGGTGGTCGCCGGGCCGCTGGCGCTGCTGCTGCTGGCGGTGGTGCGCCGGGCGCGCGCCGTTGCGGTGGAGCGCGGGGGTCTCCTCGCCGGCGTCGGCTGGGCGGCGGTCAGCGTGCTCGCGGTGACGTTGCCCTGGGTCCTGTGGGTGCTCGCGCGCCTCGGCCTCGAGGGATTTCTCCGCGAGGTGCTGCTGCTCGGCTCGCACGCCGACTTGATCTACGCCACGCCGTATCCGGTGCCGCTCGGCTTTCCGGCCGGCTGGCCCGTGGTGTGTGCGCTCGGGCTGGCGGCCGTCGGCTGGTTCGGGTTGGCCGCCGAGCGCGGGCGAGTGCGGCCGCGGGTCGCGATCGCCGCGCTCGGGGCGGGTGGAGCGGTGGCGGCCGTGCTGCTCGCCTCGTGGGCCCACGTGCCCGAAGGCGTGCTGCCCTCGATCAACTGGCAGGTGCAGCACGTCGGCTTCTACGCCGCGCCCGTGATGTTTCTCGCCCTCTCGTCGCGGCTGCTGCGCTGGCTGCGGGTGGATGGCGAGCCCTGGTCGCCGCAGAAGCGCCGGCTGCTCGCCGCGGTGGTGTTCGCGCAGTACACCTACGTCGAGCTCTATCCGCGCATCGACACGATGCACCTGATCCTCGCCATGCCGGCGACCCTGGTGGTGGCCGCGGCCGTCGCGGCGCGGCTGGCGCGCGCCTGGGCGCGGGCGCTCGGCGGGACGCCGGCGGCGTTTC
>DATMAZ010000072.1:0-14757 GCA_035559675.1 Candidatus Limnocylindria bacterium | reverse complement strand
GCCGCGCACGATCGCCAGCGACGACTTCGACGCCGCCGCGCAGGGCGCCTTCGGCAGCTTCGAGCAGGCGAACGGCTCGGCGGCCGCGGGCGGCAGCACGGGTGCGGCCGGCGTGCGGACGGCGGCGCCGTCGGGCGGCTCGTGCACGGGCAGCCGCAGCTCGAGCCGCGCCACCGTCACCGTGAACGGCCCCGCCGAGGCGCGCCCCGCCGGCACGCTCTGGCCCAGCAGCTCGAGCTTCGGCGCGTGCCCCGCCGCGAAGTGCCAGCCGTTCGGCGGCAGCTGGAACACCTGCGGCCCCAGGTTGTCGGCGCGCGGGCGATAGAAGCCGTGCGTCACGAGCGTCTGCTGCCCGTCCGGACCGACGTCCCAGAGACGCCCGGCCACCTGCGCGAACTCCGCGCCGGTGACCACCAGATGCGCGATGACGGTCGGCGAGCCGAGCAGCGTGTAGCCGTCGCCGGTGGCGGCGGGCAGGACGTACGTCGCCGCGTTCGGATCGGTCGCCGCCGCCACCGTGCGGCACGGCCCGCCGGCAAACGGAGCGAGCTTGCTGGCCACGGCCGCATCGCCGCCCGCTTCGTCGAACGTCTGCGGCGTGTCGCTCGCGAACGCGACCTCGCCGGGGTGGAGGCCCGCCCAGTCGTCCGCGACGAAGGGGCCGAGCGGCTCGGCGTCGCCGCAGGCCTGCGTGAAGGTCTCGAAGGCGGGCAGCGCCTCGCCGTCGCCGAGCAGATGCCGCGCGAAGAAGCGGTCCACGCGCTCGGGCATGAGCGCGTTGCCGAACGCCAGGAGCGCGCGCGGATGGCCGAAGTCGTCGGCGAACACCACGGCCATCTCCGCGCCGGGGTGCCGGGCGCGGGTCTTCAGCCAGAACCGCAGCCCCTCGGTGGCCGGGACGAGATCGTCGGTCCAGGCGTTGTAGATGAACAGCGGCGCGGGCGGGATCGAATCGTCGATGTAGTAGCCGGAATGGTACTTCGTGAGCTCGTCGATCAGCGCCCCGGTCGCCGAATCGTTGTCGTACGGCTCGCCGGCGATGACGCGCGCGTTCCAGCCGATGAGATCCGCCCCGGGATCGACGCCCGGCGGCGCGTAGGAGCCGGTGCCCGCGCCCGCCGAGTAGAGGACCTCGTTCCACTGGTCCTTCCGCACGCCGGCGCGGCTGCCGTAGGGGTTCTCGCTCCGGTAGTCGAGCGTGGAGCCGTTCGGCACGAGCGTGGCCGGCAGATCGGACCACGGGATGAGCGCCGCACCCGCCGCGAATTCCATCGCCAGCCCGCCGGGGCTCTCCCACGGGATGAGCGTGCCGTCGGGCAGCATGACGCGGTTGCGGAGCGCCGCCGCGATGATCGTGCGCCCGCCGCCGTACGAGATGCCGGTGACGCCGATCGCGCTGGGGATCACCCACCCCTCGTCGGCCAAGAGCCCCGCCAGGTGCTGCGAGTCGCGCACCTCGTAGCGGGCGTCCCCGAGGTGCGTCCAGCCGCGCGCGCAGGCGTCGGGGTCGGTGAGCGACGGATCCGGTTCGCGCGACGCGGGCGTCCCGCAGGAGGCATGAAAGCCACGCGCCGAATACGAGAGGACGGCGTAGCCGTCGAGGGCGCGCTCGACGAACGGCTCGGCCGCCTTGCTCTGACTCCAGCCGTGCTCGTCGATGATGAGCGGATACGGCGGCGCCATGGCGGCCGGCGGCAGCGTGACGTTCGCGTCGAGGGGGACGCCGTCCCACGACTCGATCCGCCGGGTGACGTCGCCCTCGCAGAACCGCACGCCGTCTTCGCGCTCGACGCACGGCACGCGGCCGCCGAACACGGAGTCGGCAGCCGGCGCACCGGAGGCAGCAAGAAGCGCGAGGAGAGCCGCCAGGGCCGCGCGCGCGGGCATGGGCGGGTGTATCGCGCGGCCGCCCGCTGGACGCAACGGTTCGGGGCAAGGCGGCATCAAGCGCGCGGCGGGCACGCGTGCCGCCGTGGGCGCTGCGGCACGAGATTCCAGCGCCTCATGCCGCACCCGCGCCGCGCTCACCGCGGCGGCAGCTTGAAGGCGCGGAGGGCATTGTCCCGCAGGAACTTACGGCGGACCTCGGGACTCAGGCCGAGGTTGTCGACCTCGGGGAGCACGCGCTCCCATTGGAGGAGCGGATAGTCCGTCGCGAAGCAGACCTTGTCCTGGCCCCAGGACTTGAGAAACTTCGTGAACGACGCGGGCCAGTGCTTCGGCACCCGGGCGGAGGTGTCGATCCAGACGTTACGGTGCTTGAAGGCGACGCCGAGCATCTCGTCGGTCCACGGGATGCCGATGTGGCCGCACATGATGCGCAGCTCCGGGAAGTCGAGCGCCAGGTCGTCGATGTAGAGCGGGAGCCCGGTGCGGGACGGGTACAGCGGACCCGTGTCGCCCACCTGGGTCTGGAGCGTCACGTCGAGCTCCACCGCCTTGGCGTAGAGCGGGTAGTAGATCGCCTCGGTCGGCACCTTGCGCCACATGAACGGCTCGATACGGAGACACACGAAGCCGCAGTTGCGCACGTAGTGATCGAGCTCGCGCACCCGCTTCATGATGTCGTGCGTCGGCTCGGCGTGGTACTGGCCGTAGATCCGGCCGGGGAAGCGGTTCATGGCCCTGGCCACCGCCTCGTTGTCGCCGGCCATGAGCGCGATCTCCACGCCCGCCGCGTCCATGCGCTCGATCATGCGCTCGACGTCGGTGCCGCCGTGGTATTCGTCGAGCATGCCGTAGTTGCGGAACACGTTCTCGCCGGCCGGGTTCGTGCCCGGCGGCGTGGGCGAGAGGTACTGGGTCCAGACGTCGATCACCGGAACGTCGCTCGGCATGCCATCCTCGCTCAGCCGCCACGCGGCAGGCCCAGCACGCGCTGGGAGATGATGTTGCGCTGCACCTCCGACGTGCCCGCGTAGATCGTCGCGGCGCGCGACCAGAGGTATTCGTACTGCCACCGCCCGGCGTCGACGGCGCGCGGGCAACCGCGCTGGAGCACGCCGTACGCGCCCTCGATCTCGATCGCCAGCTCCTTCATGCGGACATCGGCCTCGCTCCAGAGCAGCTTCAGGTACGAGCCCTCCGGCCCCGGATGCCCGGTGCGCATGAGCTCCCACACCTGCCGGTACGCCACCAGCCGCACGACCTCGACGTCGATGTACGACTGGGCGAGGCGCTGGCGGTAGAGGGCGTCCTTGGTCGCGGGCACGCCGTGGCGCTCGCACGAGCGCGCGAGCGCGAACGTGTCGGCCAGCTCCTCGGCGAGCCGCGCGTGCGGCGCGGAGCCGGTGCGCTCGTGGGCGAGCGTGGTGATGGCGATGGTCCAGCCGTCGTTCAGGCGGCCGACCATGTTGGCGCGCGGCACCCGGACGTCGTCGAAGAAGACCTCGTTGAACCAGGCGACGCCGGTCATCTCCACCAGCGGCCGGATGGTAATGCCGGGCGACTTCATGTCGACCAGCAGGAACGTGAGCCCCTTGTGCTTCGGCGCCTGCGGGTCGGTGCGCACGAGCAGGATGCACCAGTCGGCGAAGCGCGCGTAGCTCGTCCAGATCTTCTGCCCGGTCACGTGGAAGACGTCGCCCACCAGCTCGGCGCGCGTGCGGCAGTTCGCGAGATCGGAGCCCGCGTTGGGCTCGGAGAACCCCTGGCACCAGACGTCCTCACCCGTGAGGATGCGGGGCAGGAAGCGGCGCTTCTGCTCGTCGGTGCCGTGGTGGATGAGCGTCGGGCCGACGAGCCCCGGGCCGACGCCGATGTCGATCATGGGCGGCGCGCCGAGCCGCGTGTACTCCTCGGCGAAGAGAAACTGCTCGAGCGGCGTCGCCCCGCGGCCGCCGTACTCGCGCGGCCAATGGAGCCCGGCCCAGCCGCCCTCGTACAGCGTGCGCTGCCAGCGCCGCGCGAACGCGACCTTCTCACCGGGCTCCTCGGGCTTCGGGAACCCGGGCGTGTTCCATCCCGCCGGCAGGTTGGCGAGCAGCCACTCCCGTACTTCGGCGCGGAAGCGGCGCTCCTCGTCGGTCGCCCGGAAGTCCACGGCCGGTGCTGACTACTTCCCGAACCGATTGAGCGACTGGTAGGCGAAGAAGCTCGGCTCGATCGGGATGCGCCGGTCGTTCGCCACGTTGCCGCCCGGCCCGTTCATGCCGGAGACCGTGGCGCGGTTTTGCTTGATCGCCTCCGAGCCCTGGTAGCCGAAGGTCGAGCCCCACCAGCTCTCGCCCTCGGTGAATTCCTTGGTCGCGAAGCCCACCACCTGATAAACGTTCAGCAGCTCCCCCTGCCAGGAGAACTTGCGGTTCCAGGCGCCCTGCCAGGTGGTGTCGTCGATCCAGAGCTCGATCTTTCCGTAGAGGTAGTACTTGTCCTTCGGGACGCCCTCGATCACCCAGAACTTGCGCTTGGCGAGCGCGGCGGCCGTCGGCGCCCAGGCGACACCCTTCCAGTCCTTCAGCATGTAGCCGACCGCCCGATCGTTGTTGTAGGCGATCGTGCGCCAACCGCCGCCGGGCAGCGGCTCGCGGCGCACCTTGCCGGCGATGCTGTCCGGGTCGACCAGCCGGAGCTGCTCCTTGTGGCCGACGATCCGCCAGGTGAAGTCCTCCGGCTTGCCGTCGAAGAAGAAGCCGTCGTCCTGGCTCTGGTCGGAGCCGAGGAAGCCGTCCGAGCGGTTGGCGGGCGAGATGGCGCGCACGCGGCGCAGCGCCGGGACGTAGGCCCAGGAGAGGTCGCGCTTGTTCGGGTCCTTGAACCGGTAGGAGAGCGCGGCGGTGCCCTGCAGGTCGGCCGGGCTCGCGGTGACGGCGAGCAGCTGGAAGAGCAGGTTGTCGGGATTCTCGGCCGGAGCGTACTTGGGCGGCTGCCCGTCGTAGTAGAGGAAGTGGACGTCCTGTCCGGCGGCGCGTCCGACGCCCGTCGGCGAGATCCAGTTGAGGAGCGTCCAGTTGTGGCTGTTGCCGCCCGCGTAATACGCGTAGGCGAGGTTCCAGAGGATCTTGTAGCCGCCGTCCGGGTCCTTCTCGTCGATGTCCGGGAACGGCAGCCCTTGGAGATAGGCGGGTCGCTTGCCAGTGGCCTTGTCGACCGGCTGCTTGTCGGGGCTCAGCACGATGGTGTTGCGATTCTTGGCCGTGCCCTCGTTAAAGGAGTCGTCGAACTTGAAGCGATCGTTCGGGAACTCGATCACCGGGTTCACGTACTCGCCGGCCTTGTAGTGCTTGAGGATCTCGGGCGGCAGCAGGCCTTCCGCCTGGTCGGCCGTGCTGGCGTCGAGCGTCATGCCGGGCTGGACGTCGGCCCGCGCGCCGCCTGCCGCCGACACCAGCAGCCACAGGCCCAGTGCCGCTCCCCCTACGGTCCTCAGTCCCCTCGTTCCTCGCATGGCTCCCTCCTCGCTAGGCTCCGAGCGCCCGCTTCGCCTCCGCCAGCTCGCGCGCCTGACGGCGTTCGGCCGAGGCGGCCGCCTGCTCGGCGGCAAAGCGCGGACGCAGCAATGCCACCATGGGCGGGATGAACATCAACGCGCCGATCAAGTGGAAGGCCAAGAGGACGACCAGCAGGAACGCCATCTGGGCCTGGAACTTCATCGGGAAGAACACCCAGAAGATGATGCTCGCGGTGAGCGAGACGCCGGTGAACAGCACCGTTTTGCCGGTGGTCTCGAAGGTGCGCCGGATGGCGGCGTCGTAGCCGTCGCCGATCGACAGCTCCTCCACCATCCGCGAGAGCACGTAGTAGCCGTAGTCGATGCCGATGCCGATGCCGACGGCGGCCACCGGCAGCGAGTTGATGTTGAAGTCGATGCCGAGCAGATACATCGTCGCCTCGGAGAGCGGCTGGGCGACCAGCGAGGGCAGCATGACGATGAACGCGCCCGCCACCGACCAGTAGGTGACGTAGCTCAGCGCGAAGATGACGATCAGGATGAGGATCAGGTTCACGCGGTAGGACCACTCCACCTCCTCGTTCACCGCCGCCAGGATGCCGATCAGCCCGCCCGCCAGCCGGTAGCGGACGTTCTGTACGTCGTCGGCGTGCTGCTCGATGTACTCCTTGGCGCGCGCGATCGAGTTGGTGATGGTCTCGTGGGTGTAGTCTTTGTAGAAGACCGAGATCGTCGCGTTCTTGTAATCGGCGTCGAAGAAGCGATCCATCTCGCCGCGGCGCGTATTCGACGTGAGCAGGAAGAACAGCTGCGCCACGTGGTCGTTCTCGGTGGGCAGGATCTCCCACTTGGGATCGCCCTCGTGGAAGGTGCGGAACACCTTCTTCAGCAGCGAGCCCGCCGTCACCGTCCCGCCGACCTCGTCGCGCTCCGCCATGTAGCGCGCGAACTGGTCGAGGTAGTCGAGCGTGTCGGCGTCCTTCAGCGCGTCGGGCCGCTGCACACAGGTCTCGCCGGCGGGGCAGGCCTTCTCCCCCAACTCGGGCAGGCACCGCGTGCAGGCCTCGCCCTCGCAGGCGACCTTTTCGTCCTTCGAGCAGTACGCGGCGCCCTCGGCGATGATGACGAGCTGGCTCGCGCCGAGAAACTTCTCGTTCACCTTGGAGAAGGCGACGTTGTACGGATGGTCGGGATAGAGGAGCGCCATGCCGGGCGTGGCGTCGCCGATGCGCACCTTCTGCTGGTAGTACACGCCCACCGCGAGCAACACGGCGAGGCTCGCGGCCATCGCCACGCGCCGCCACCCGCAGGAGATCCAGACGAGGAAGCGCTCGATCTGGACGTAGACGGCCGCGAAGAAGCGCCCCGAGACGTCGTTCAACGACGAGATCACGTCGCCCACCTGCGCGTAGACCGGCAGCCCGACGCCCGAGGCCAGATGCACGAGCGCGCCCACGACCGCCACGGCCGCGAGCGCCAGCGGGACGGAGCCGGGGAGCGCGCCGTAGAGGTGCACGATCAGCGCGATGGCGGCGAGGATCATCCAGCCCGCGAAGCGCTCCAGCACGGTGCCGCGATCGGTGCGGTGCTCCGGCGGCGGCGTGAACGACAGGATGATCGGGTGCAGCGTTACCACGCTCACGAAGATCGACGCGATCCAGAACGCGCAGAGGATGGCCAGGTTCTGGATGAGCGGGATGCGCGCCACGAGCAGTGTCAGCGTCGCCAGCGAGTCGGCGGCGATCGCCACCATGGCCGGCGGGAAGATCTCGATGTACGACTTGACGATTGCCTTGTCGCGATCGCGCAGCTGGAAATACTCCTCGTGGTAGCGGTCCATCGACTGGACCGAGTGAGAGTGCGCGCGGGCCGAGATGAGCAGCGGGATCACCAGCACCAGCGGGTCGAGCGTGATGCCGCAGAGCGCCGCGAAGCCGAGCCCCCAGACGGCCGAGAGCGCCCCGCTGAAGAACGGGATCACCACGCCCTGCCAGCTGCGGAACTCGAGCCACAGGATGAGCACGATCATGATGATCGAGGCGACCAGCGCCGCGATCATCTTGGGCACGGCCTCGAGGAAGTACGCGTAGAGGATGGGCGGCCCGGTGATGTAGATGTTGGTGTTGTCGTCGGTCTCGCGCGCCTTGATCTCCTGCAGCTTCCGCCACATCGCCGGGAGGTCGAAGTACTCCTCCCAGAAGCCCGCGATCACCTGCGTCGCCTTGTCGTCTTCCGAGACGAACAGACCGTGGACGCCTTCGGTCGTGTAGACCTTCTGGCGCAGGAAGGCGAGGTCTTCCGCGTTCTCCGGCACGCGCGGATACATGAGCGGCACGACCTTGATGCCGGAGCCGGCGGTGAGCGTGGTCTTCACCTTGGGGTGCGTGATCGAAAGCACCTGCTCGCCGTTCACGCCGGGGACGTGGTGCAGCAGATCCAGCGTGATGCGCTCCACCTTCTGCACGGTCTTGGGGTCGTCGAAGATGGTGCCGTTCTTCACCTCCACCACCACCAGCACCGTGTTCGCCGTGCCGAACATGCTCCGGTACTGCTGGTAGAGCTGAATGTACGGATGGCCCGGCGGATAGAGGTCGAAGAAGTTCGTGAAGACGCGGGTCTTCTCGTGGGCGAGGAGCCCGAGCGCGAGCGTCAGCAGCGCGGTCACCACCGAGACGGCGATGCGGTGCCGCAGCAGGAAGAAGAGGTAGCCTTCGATGTACCGCCGAAAGTTCATCAGCGATCTGCCGGCTCAGGGTACATGCGCCTGCCGCGACTCGTCCGGCAGCGTCACCGTCGCTCCGTCGGTCGCCGCGGTGAATCCCGCCGCCCCCACCAGGAACGCGCGGCCCGCGGGCGTGACGACGGCGTCACGCACCCAGGTGAGCCGATGCGCCTCGGGAAGCGAGTGCCGGGTCCAGGTCTGCCCGCCGTCGTCGCTGACGAAGAACGCGCCGGAGTCGCCCACGACGATCCCGCGCCGGCCTTCGACCGAGACCGCGTACAAGCCGGGGTTGGCCATCGCCTGCACGAAGCTCACGTCGTCGATGGCGCCGGTTTCGATGAGGCCGTTCTGTGTGGTCCAGGTGGCTCCCCCGTCGGTGGTGTGCAGGATGATGCCGTCGATGCCGACCACCCAGCCGTCCTCGGGCGAGCGGAAGTGGACGGCGAACATGGTCTTGTCGGTCGGCAGCGTGAGCTGCCGCCAGTGCTCGCCGCCGTCGTTCGTGGCGAGCAGCGTGCCGAACTCGCCGACGATGAAGCCGTGCTGCGAGTCGATGAAGTGCACGTCGTAGAGGATGACGTCGTCGGTCATCGTCTGCATCATGCGGTCGGGCGATTCGGTGCGCTCCACCGCCAGCGCGCCGAGCGAGCGGTCTTTCCAGGTGGCCCCACCGTCCTGCGTCTGGACGATCGCGCCCCAGTCGCCCACGGCCCAGGCCGTGTCGCCGTCGATGGCTTCGACCGTGAAGAAGTGCTTGGCCGGCACGATCGGGTTCTGCTGCGCCTGCCACGTCTCCCCCCCATCCGTCGTGCGCAGGATGAGACCGGACTTCCCGACGATCCAGCCCCGGCGCTCGTCGCCGAAGTCGATGCTGAACAGCGGCTGCTTGGTGTTGCTCGGCCGCGTCTGCCAGGTTTGCCCCCCGTCCTTGGTGACGTGGATGGAGCCAAAGTTCCCGACCGCCCAGGCCACCTCGGGGCCGTTTGCGGTGACCGCGAAGAGATTGTCGCGCAGCGCGGCCGCCCGGCCGAGCGCGGGAAGGCTCGCCAGCGCGCTCGTCACCAGTACCACGGCGGCTCGAGGCATTTCGGGCATGGGTACACAGCGCAGCGGGGGCGCGTCAACAGACGTGACCGTAGGACACCGCGTCAGGCGCCGCGCTTGACCGTCGTGCACCTCCCCCGTACGGGGGGGCGAGCATGGGCGCGTGGCATCCCACGCACGTGAACCCGCTGGCGGCAGTGTATCGCGCGCGCGGCGACTGGCGCGGCGAGACGATCTGGCAGGTGTTCGCCGCCACCGCCGCGCGTCATGCCGAGTGCGTGGCGCTCGTCGACGGCGCGACGCGCGTGTCGTTCGCCGAGCTCGCCACACGCGCCGAGGCATGTGCGGGATCGCTCGCGGCGCTCGGCACCAAAGCGGGCGACGCGGTCGCCGTCCATCTGCCCAACTGGTGGGAGACGGTCGTCGCCCTGCTGGCCACCGCCCGGCTCGGCGCGGTGGCGGTGCCGGTGCCGATGATCGCACGCGAGCGCGAGCTGCGCTTCATCCTGCAGCACAGCGGGGCGCGCATCGCGTTCGTCCCCGGCGTCGTGCGCGGACACGACCACGCCGCGGCGCTCGCCGCCGTGCGCGCCGACGCACCCGGCCTCGTGCACGCGATCGCGGTGCGCAGCCCGGGGGGGCCGGGGCTCCGGCCGTGGGACGATCTCCCCGCCGCCGCACCGCCGGCGCCCTTCGAGGACGCCGAGGCGGTGGCGCTCCTCATGTACACCTCCGGCAGCACCGCCGACCCGAAGGGCGTGCTGCATACGCACGAGACGCTGCTGGCCGAGGCGCGGAGCCTCGGCCCGGTGCACGAGATCCAGGCCCGCGACGTGGTGCTGATGCCCTCCCCGCTCACCCACGTCTCGGGTCTCCTGCACGCCGTGCTGATCCCCGCCGTGCACGGCACGCGCGCGGTGCTGCTGGAGCGCTGGGATCCGGCCGTGGCGCTGGAGCTGATTGCGCGCGAGGGCGTCACCTACATGGTGGGCGCGCCCACCTTTCTCCGCGACCTCGCCCGGCATCCGGCACTCACGCCGGAGGCCGTGGCCTCGTTCCGGCTGTTTTCGTGCGGCGGCGCCGACGTCGACCCGGCGCTGGTGCGGGAGGCCGCCAGGCACCTCGGCTGCACGGTAAAGCGCGTCTACGGCTCGACCGAATTCCCGACGGCCACCACGACCGGCCCGCAGGACCCGCCCGAGCGGCGCATCGACAGCGACGGGCGCGCGATCGGGAGCGCCGAGGTGCGCGTGGTGGACGGGGCCGACCGGCCGGTCGCGCCCGGCGTGGAAGGCGAGATCCTCGCCCGCGGCCCCGAGCTGTTCGCCGGCTATCACCCCGCGGCGCTCGACGCGGACGCGTTCGCCGACGGCGGCTGGTTCCGCACCGGCGACCTCGGCACGCTCGACGCCGACGGCTATCTCCGCATCACCGGCCGGCGCAAGGACATCATCATTCGCAAGGGTGAGAACATCAGCGCGCGGGAGGTGGAGGAGGCGATCGCCACGCACCCGGCCGTGGCCGAGGTGGCCGTGGTGGGCGTGCCCGACGCGGCGGCCGGCGAGATCGTCTGTGCGGTCGTCCGGCTGCGGGCGGGGGCCGAGGCCCCGTCGCTCGCCGCGCTCGCGGCGCATCTGCTCGCCGGCGGCCTCTCTACGCGCAAGCTTCCCGAGCGGCTAGAGATCGTGACCGACTTTCCGCGGGCGCCGAGCGGCAAGATCGTCAAGCGCGCGCTGCGCGAGCGGCTCACCGCACCCGACGCGCGCGCCGCGTCGCCCCGGGGGGGATAGGCAGGGGTCTCGGTCGATGCTACCGGGAAGCCGTGACGGAGGTCCGGCTGCTGGTCGCAGACGATCACGAGGTGGTACGGCGCGGCATCCGCGCGCTGCTCGAAACCGAGCCCGGCTGGACGGTGTGCGCGGAGGCGGCCAACGGACGGGAAGCGGTCGAGCGCGCGGCGGCCACCGAGCCGGACGTCGCCATCCTCGACGTCTCCATGCCGGAGCTGAACGGCTTCGAGGCGGCGCGGCAGATCCGCAAGACGTGCCCCCGCTGCGAAGTGCTGATCCTCACCATGCACGAGTCGGAGGCGGTGCTGCGCGACGCGCTGGCCGCCGGGGTCCGGGGCTACGTGCTCAAGTCCGACGCCGGCCGCATGCTCATTGCCGCCGTGGACGCGGTGCGGCAGCACAAGTCGTTTCTCACGCCCGCCGCCGCCGACATGGTGCTGGCCGACTACCGGCGCCACGAGGGTGCCGGGCCGGGCGCCGACGTCCCGCGGCTGCGGCTCTCCCCGCGCGAGCGCGAGGTGGTACAGCTGCTCGCCGAAGGCAAGAGCACCAAGGCCGTGGCGCGCACACTCGGCATCAGCGTGAAGACCGCCGACACCCACCGGACCAACGTCATGCGCAAGCTCGCCCTCCACTCCCAGAGCGAGCTGGTGCGCTACGCCATCCGCAACAATTTGATCCAGCCGTAGTCAGCGCACCGCGGGCGCCTCGCCGTCGGCGTCGCGCACGTAGTCGCGCGCACAGCGGCCGCAAAGCTCGCGCTCCGCGATGAGAAAGCGCACGACGCCAGGCGCAAGCGCGCGCCCGCAGCCGGCGCAGCGCACGCCGCGCGTCACGCCGTCGCTCACCGACACCCGCAGCCGCTCGAGCTCGATGTCGACCTGCCGGTGCGAGCGGGCAATCGACTGCAGGTACTCGAACAGCAGATCGCAATCGTACGGCGTCTCGACGGTGAGAAAGACCACCCCCGTATCCACGGAAACCTTCGCCATCTTGTTCATGTTGAATGGCATGGTGGACCATCGACGAGCCGTCGCCAATCGGGCAATCGCCGTAATCTCGACGCGAAGGTTCCGTACGACCAATGGGCAGCCGCGACGCGCGACTCCTAGATCACGCCGTCGGCTCGCAGCCGCGCCAGCGTCTCGGCGTCGAGGCCCAGGAGGCCGCCGTACACCTCCTCGTTGTGCTCCCCCAATCGGGGGGCGCCCCGGCGGATCGCGCCCGGCGTCCGCGAAAAGCGCGGGTAGACGCCCTGCATGCGCACCGGGCCGATCGTCGGATCGTCCACGGTCGTGATGTCCCCGCGGGCCTGAACGTGCGGGTCGGCGAAGATGTCGGCGACCGAGTAGGCCACCCCGAACGGCACCTCGTGACGTTCCAGCACGGCCTGCACCTCCGCGGCCGTCCGCGCGCGCACCCACTCGGCCACGATGTCGTTGATCTCGTCGCCGTGCTGGGCTCGCAGCGCCATCGTGCGGAAGCGGGGATCGGCCAGCAGGTCTTCGCGGTCCATCGCCCGGCACAGACGCGGGAAGAGCCCGTCGCCGGCGGCGATGATGCACACGTACTTGCCGTCGCGCGTCTCCCAGTTGTCGAGCGGCGCGGAGTTGCGCAGCCGGTTGCCCTCGCGCTCGCGCACGAGGCCGAGCCGGTCGTAGCTCGCCAGCGTGTGCTCCATGATGCGGAGGATCGATTCGTAGAGCGACAGGTCCACCCACTGGCCGCGCGGCGGCGTACCCTGCTCGCGCGCCGTGCGCTCGCGCTCGTAGATCGCCGCCAGGATCGCGAACGCGTTGAAGACACCCGTCAGGTAGTCGGAGACGATGAGGCCCGGACGGACCGGCGGCCGATCGGGATACCCGGTGATGTAGAGGAGGCCGCCGAGCGCGATGCCGTTGCGATCGAGCCCCGGACGGTCGCGATACGGCCCCGTCTGCCCGTAGACCGACACGCGCGTCAGCACGATGGCCGGGTTCACCTCTGCGAGCACGTCGTAGCCGAGGCCCCAGCGCTCGAGCGTGCCGGGTTGGAAGTTCTCGACGACGGCATCCGCGTGGCGCACGAGCTGCTTCAGCAGCGCCTGGCCCTGGGGCTTGCGGAGATCGAGGGTGATCGAGCGGCGGTTGCGTCCCTCGACCGCCCAGAACAGCGAGTAGTCGTCCACGAACGGCCCGATCGTGCGCATGAAGTCGCCCTGGCCCGGCAGCTCGACCTTGATGACGTCCGCGCCGAGGTCGGCCAGCAGCGTGGCGGCGAACGGGGCGCCGATGCGCGTGCCGAGGTCCAGGATGCGGAGTCCCTGCAGTGGACCACTCATGGCGCGGAGCCTACACGAAGCTCCTCCGCCGCGTCACGAGGCCGCGACTTGAAGCAGGCGGCGCGATGGACGAGGCTCTGCCCCGATGCCGCCGCCGGCACCCGAAACCCGTCTCGTGTTCGCGCGCGTCGCCTGGCTGACGCTCGCCTACACCATCGCCGTGGTCGTCTGGGGGGCGTACGTGCGCGCCACCGGCTCCGGCGCGGGCTGCGGCGCGCACTGGCCGCTCTGCGACGGCGTCGTGCTGCCGCGCTCCCCGCGTCTCGAGACCGTGATCGAGCTCACCCACCGGGTGACCTCCGGGATCGACCTGCTGCTCGTGCTGCTCCTCGGCCTCTGGGCCCGTCTCCGGTTTCCCCCGCGCGACCGCGTCCGGCGCGCGGCGCTGGCGTCCGTGCTGCTCATGCTGAGCGAGGCGCTGATCGGCGCCGGGCTCGTGCTGTTCGGCCTGGTGGCCGACGACCGCTCCGAGGTGCGGGCGGGCGTGCTGGCGCTCCACCTGACCAATACCTTCCTTCTGCTGGCGGCGCTCGCGCTGACGGCCCACTTCGCGCGCCATCCGGCACCGGCCGTGGCGGGTCGCCGCTGGTCGTGGGGCGGAGCGCTCGGCGCGCTGGCCGCCATGCTGGTGATCGGCACCACCGGCGCCGTCACCGCGCTCGGCGACACGCTCTTTCCCGCCGAGTCGTTGCGCCACGGGCTCGCGCAGGACGTCTCACCGACGGCCCACCTCCTGGTGCGCGTGCGCGTGTGGCATCCGCTGTTTGCGGTCGCGGGCTCCATCGCGATTGCCGCCTTCGCGACCGGATGCCAGCGCCGGTTTGCGGGAGCGCTCGGCCGGCTGTCCGCTCTCTTGGTGGCGTTGCTCACCACCCAGCTCCTCGCCGGCGCCGTCAACGTGGCGCTGCTCGCCCCCGTCTGGCTTCAGCTCGTCCACCTGGCGCTGGCCGACGCCATCTGGATCGTGCTGGTGGTGCTGGTCGCCGCGGCGCGGGACGCCGAGCTGGCGGCTCACCAGACGTCATCGGGGCCGATCATCGCGAGCCCGATCGGCACCGCCGCGCTGCCGAAGGGTCCGGGATAGCCGGAGACGCTCCGGCTCTCCGGCGTGCCGTAGAACGCCAACAACGCCAGCGAGCGGACACCGGCGAAGAGCTGGCGCTTCACATCGAGCCGCGAGCGCATCAAGTCGTCGAGCACCGCGTCCTGCGCCGCGCCGCCGAGCGCGGTGAAGGGACGCAGCTTGGCGAGCAGCGGCCAGACCCCGAACTCGAGCACCGCCAGCGCCTGCGTGATCGGTGTCGCGAACGACGGGGAGCGCGCGAGGAACCCGTCGAGGAAGCGTCCCACGTCGATCGTGCGCTCGGCGATCGCGCGGCCGCCCGTGGGCCCCACGATGCGGGCCGCGGCGGCCGTGAAGGTGGCGTAGGCGCGCGGCGAGAGCGCGGCGAGCGGCACGCCGGGCGGCGGGGCCCACTGCTCGGGCACGCCG
>DATMAZ010000071.1:0-16651 GCA_035559675.1 Candidatus Limnocylindria bacterium | reverse complement strand
GACGGCCGCGGCCCGCGCGTGCCGAGCGCACGGGGCGTGCGGCCGGCCACGTGATCGGCGATCAGCTCGCGGAGCCCGCCCACGAAGCTCGGGGCGGCCCCCACGGTGCGCGCGCGCTCGATGCGGATCCCGAGCGCGTCGGCCACGGCACGCGCCTCGGTGTCGAGATCGTACAGCACCTCCATGTGGTCCGCGACGAAGCCGATCGGCACCAGCACGGCGGTGTCCACGCCGGCGGCGGCGAGCGCGCGCAGGTGGTCGCAGACGTCGGGCTCGAGCCACGGCTGGCCCGGCGGCCCGCTGCGGCTCTGGTAGACGAGGTCCCAGGGGACGCCGCCCGCCGCCGCGCGATCGGCCACGAGCGCGGCCGCCTCGCGGAGCTCCGCCTCGTAGTCGCACGCGGCGGCCATGGCGACGGGAATGGAGTGCGCGGTGAACACGAGCCGCGCGCCCGAGCCCGCGGGTCCGAGCCGGGCCGCCGCGTCGCGCGTGCGCGCGGCCATCGTGTCGATGAAGGCGGGGTGGTTGTAGTAGGGCGGCAGCTTCTCGACGAGCGGCGCGCCCGCACCCACGGCCGCGCGGGCCCGCTCGATGTCCTCGAGATACTGCCGGCACGCCGAATACGAGCTGTAGGCCGCGGTGGCGACGGCGACCGCGCGGCGGATGCCGTCGGCGGCCATCCGCGCCATCGTGTCGGCCAGCATCGGATGCCAGTTGCGGTTGCCCCAGTAGACCGGGAGATCGGGACCGCTCCGTCTGAGCGCGGCTTCGAGCGCGGCGCGCAGCTCGCGGCAGTGCGCGTTGAGCGGGCTCACGCCGCCGAAGCGGAGGTAGCGCTGCTCTACCTCGCGAAGGCGCTCGCGTGGGATGCCGCGGCCGCGCGTCACGTTTTCCAGAAAGGGCATGACGTCGTCGGGCCCCTCGGGCCCGCCGAACGACAGCAGCAGCACGGCGTCGATCGGTGGCAGGCGCTCGCTCATGCAGGACATCCGGCACCTCTAGGCCGCCTGAACGCTTCATGCCAGCCCGCGCTGGCGCGTGCGCTGCACGCCGCCGCAGGTTGCGCCGCGCGGCGACCCATGACAGTGACCAGGACGCGACGAGGTCGAACGCGTGCGTCTGGCCGTTCGCTTCATACTCCCGCTTCTGCTGGCGGTCGCCGTGGTGGCAGCGGTCGCCCTGCCGCTGTTCGATCGGCTGACGTCCCGCTGGTTCGTGCGCGATCTGGACATGCGGTCGGCGGTGATCGCGAACGCCGTCGACGGCCCGATCGCCGATCTCCTGCGCCGCGGCGACCGCGCGGGGGTGGACGAGCTGCTGGCGCACGTCGCCCAGGACGAGCGGCTGTTCGCGATCGGCGTCTGCGACGCGCAGGGCGTGCTGGTCCATCGGACGGATTTCTTTCCGACGCAGCTCGGGTGTCCGGACGGGGCCAGAGCGGGCGACGCGCCCGAGCCCGTGCTGCGGGAGGCGGGCGGGCCCCTGCACGTCGCCGTGCACCCGCTCAGGACGGACGCCGGCAACCCGGTGGGCCGGCTCGTGCTCCTGCACGACATGGCGTTCATCGAGCGGCGCGGCGCCATCGCGCGGCGCTATCTCTTCTGGCTCTTCATGCTGGTGGGCGCGCTCGCCTCCGCCGTCACCGTGCTGATCGCGTACTGGTCGCGACGCGGCTGGATCGCCGGCGTGCGCGCGCTGCTCGGCGGGCGCGCGCAGGCGGGGCACTGGAGCGATCGGGTCGCGGCGTTCGATCTCCGCCCGGTGGCGCAGGACCTGCGCGCCTTGCTCCAGGAGATCGAGGGCGATCGCCGCGTGCGCAGCGACACCCAGGTCGTCTGGACCGCCGACACGCTGCGCGCGCTCTTCGATCAGCAGCTCAAGGGCCAGCACGTGCTCATCGTCTCCAATCGGGAGCCGTACATCCACCGGCGCCGCAACGGTGCCATCGAGCTTTTGCGGCCGGCGAGTGGGCTGGTGACGGCGCTCGAGCCGGTCGCCCGCGCCTGTGCCGGCACCTGGGTGGCGCACGGCAGCGGCAACGCGGATCGGGAGACGGTCGACGCGCGCGGCCGCGTAGCCGTTCCGCCCGAGGATCCGGCCTACCGGCTGCGCCGGGTGTGGCTCACGCCCGAGGAAGAGCAGGGCTACTACTTCGGCTTCGCCAACAGCGGGCTCTGGCCGCTCTGTCACAATGCGCACGTCCGGCCGTCGTTCTTGGCGAGCGACTGGCAGGCGTACCAGATCGTCAACCAGAAGTTCGCCGACGCGGTGGTCGACGAAGCGCCGTCCCGCGACCCCTTCGTGCTGGTGCAGGACTTTCACTTCGCCTTGCTCCCCCGGCTGCTCCGCGAGCGGCTGCCGGCAGCGACGATCATCACCTTCTGGCACATTCCGTGGCCCAATCCGGAGGCCTTCGGCATTTGCCCCTGGCACGAGGACATCCTCATCGGCATGCTGGGCTCGAGCATCCTCGGCTTCCACACGCAGAGCCACTGCAACAACTTCCTCGACACCGTGGACCGCTACCTCGAGGCGCGGGTGGACCGCGAAACCTTCACCATCTGGCTGGGCGGCGAGCCGACCGCGGTGCGCCGCTATCCGATCTCCATCGACTGGCCGCCACGCGGCCCGGCGCTCGCCGTGCCCGTCGCCACCTGCCGCCGCGAGCTCCGCCGGCGGCTCGGGCTCGCCGAGGACACGCGCATCGTGCTCGGCGTCGACCGGCTCGATTACACGAAGGGCATCATCGAGCGCTTTCTCGCGCTCGAGCGGCTGTTCGAGCGCGACCCGCAGTGGATCGGCCGGGTGGTCTTTCTGCAGGTCGCCGCCCCGTCGCGCTCGCGCATCGAGGAGTACCATGCGTTCGAAGAGCGGGTGATCGACCTCGGGCGGCGCATCAACGCCCGCTTCGGACGGGCCGGCTACGAGCCCATCATCCTCAAGGTGGAGCACCACGAGTTCGCCCAGGTCCAGTACCTCTACCGGGCGGCCGACGTCTGCATGGTGACCAGCCTGCACGACGGCATGAACCTGGTGGCGAAGGAGTTCGTGGCGGCGCGCGACGACGAGGCCGGCGTGCTGATCGTCAGCCAGTTCGCCGGCGCGTCGCGCGAGCTGTACGAGGCGCTCATCGTGAACCCGTACGACATCGATCAGTGCGCCACGGCGCTGCGGGTGGCGCTCGAGATGCCGGTGGCCGAGCAGCGCGAGCGCATGCGCAGCCTCCGGGCGCTGGTGCAGGAGTTCAACGTCTATCGCTGGGCGGGTCGCATGCTGCTGGACGGCATGCAGGTGCGCGCGCGCCGGCGCGTGCTCGGGCTCACCGAGCAGGCCCAGCGCCCACCGGCGGCCGTGGTGCCGCTGCGACGTTGAGGAGGTGAACGGATGGCTCGGCCGCGCCCCCGCGACGGCGGGATGAGATCGCTCGACCTGGCGCTCATCGGGAACGCCAACGTGTCGGCATTGATCGACGCGAACGGCGCGTATGTATGGTGCTGTCTGCCACGGCCGGACGGCGATCCGGTCTTCTGCGCGCTCTTGTCGGATCCGGCCACGCCGGACGGCTCGTTCGTGGTCGAGCTGGTGGGCCACGTGCGCAGCGAGCAGGCCTACCTCGGCAACACCGCGATCCTGGTGACGCGGCTGTACGACCGGCAGGGCGGGGCGGTCGAGGTGATCGACTTCGCGCCGCGCTTCGAGCTCCACGGCCGGCCCTTCCGGCCAGCCACGTTCGTGCGCCAGGTGCACCGGCTGGCCGGCAATCCGCGCGTCATCCTGCGCTGTCGTCCCCGCCAGGACTACGGCGCGGCGCCGGCCGCCTGCGCCCGCGGCAGCAGCCACGTGCGCTACCTGCTCGACCGGCAGGTGCTGCGTCTCACCACCGACGGGTCGATCACCGCGCTGGTGGAGGAACGTCCCTTTCACCTGCGCACGCCGGTGACGCTCATCCTCGGGCCCGACGAGACCCTGCAGGGCGCGCCGGCCGAGGTGGCCACACGCTTTCTCGAGGAGACGCGCCGGCACTGGCAAGAGTGGGTCCGCTCGCTCGCCATCCCGTTCGAGTGGCAGGACGCCGTCATCCGCGCCGCCATCACGCTCAAGCTGAGCGCCCACGACGACACGGGGGCCATCCTCGCCGCGCCCACGACCTCGATCCCCGAGGCGCCCGACTCGGGACGCACGTGGGACTATCGCTACTGCTGGTGGCGCGACGCCTGGTTCGTGGTGGCCACACTGAACCGCCTGAGTGCCACCCGCACGATGGAGCGCTATCTCGACTACCTGCTCGACGTGGTGGCGCTGCGGCGCGACGGCCGGCTGCAGCCGGTCTACGCCGTCGACGGCACGGCGCAGCTCGACGAGCGGGTGGTCTCCTCGCTGCCGGGCTATCGCGGCATGGGGCCGGTGCGGGTCGGCAACGCGGCGTGGGCGCAGGTGCAGAACGACGTGTACGGCGCCGCCATCATGGCCGCCGCGCACGTCTTCTTCGACCGCCGGCTCACCCGGCTCGGCGACGCCAATCTCTTCCGCCAGCTCGAGCCGCTCGGTCGCTGGGCGGTGCGCCTCCACGACCAGCCGGACGCCGGGCTCTGGGAGCTCCGCGGGCGCAAGGGCGTCCACACGTACTCGAGCGTGATGTGCTGGGCCGCGTGCGACCGGCTGGCCCGCATCGCGGCGCATCTCGGGCTCCACGCCCGCGCCCGCTTCTGGCGGCGGCACGCCGACAAGATCCACCGCCTGATCTGCGCGCGGGCCTGGAACCGGCGCCGCCGGTGCTTCACGGCGACCTTCGACGGGCACGGGCTCGATGCGAGCCTGCTCCTGCTGCACGACGTGGGCTTTCTCCCCGCGAATGACCCGCGCTTCCGCGCCACGGTGGAGGTGATCGGCCGCGAGCTCCGGCGCGGCCGGTTCGTGGTGCGCTACGACCAGCCCGACGACTTCGGTGCGCCCACCAACGCCTTCGTGGTGTGCACCTTCTGGTACATCGACGCGCTCGCGGCGCTCGGGCGGGTGGACGAGGCGCGCGAGCTGTTCGGCGAGATGCTGGCCTGCCGCAACCCCCATGGGCTGCTGGCCGAGCACCTCGACCCCCAGACGCGGGAAGGGTGGGGGAACTTCCCCCAGACCTACAGCATGGTAGGACTCATCAACTCGGCCATGCGGCTCAGCATCCCCTGGAGCGAAGCGTTTTGACCATCCGCGCCGTCATCTTCGACCTGGGCGGGGTGGTGGTGGGCTCGCCGCTGCACGCGATCGCCGCCTACGAGCGCGAGCTCGGGCTCGCCGCGCACGCGGTGAACCGCGTGGTCGTGAGCACCGGGCACGCCGGCGCGTGGGCGCGCCTCGAGCGCGGCGAGCTCGAGCTGGAGGCGTTTTACCCGGCGTTCGAGGCCGACTGCGCCGCCGCAGGGCTCGCGATCGACGCGCGGGAGATGATGCGGCGAATCGCGCTCGCGACCGAGCCGCGGCCGGTGATGCTCGAGGCCGTTCGCCGGCTGCGTGCCGGCGGGCTGCGGGTGGCGGCGCTCACCAACAACTGGATCGCCGAGGAGGAGGGCACGCGGCTGCTCGCGCCGTGGTTCGACGTGTTCATCGAGTCGGCGGTCGTGGGCATGCGCAAGCCCGACCCGCGCATCTTCACGTACACCTGCGACGCGCTCGGCGTGGTGCCGCCGGAGACCGCGTTCCTCGACGACATCGGGCTCAATCTCAAGGCCGCGCGCGCGCTCGGCATGACCACGATCAAGGTGGACGATCCGGACGTGGCGCTCGACGAGCTCGCGGCCGTGGTCGGCCTGCCGCTACGCTGAAGGAGGGTCCCGCGTGTCCCGTCTCTACCGCTTCTATGCCAGCGAGTACTCGTACTTCTCGGCCAAGCCGCGTCCGGCGCTGCGCTGGAAGCAGGTGCCGTTCGAGGAGATCCTGCCGACGCCGCAGGCCTATCGCGACGTCATCCGCCCGCGCACCGGCCTCTCGCAGATCCCGGTGGTGCTCACCCCGGAGGACGAGGTGTGGCACGATTCGAGCGTCATCCTGGACGAGCTGGAGCGCCGCTTCCCCGCGCGTCCGCTCTATCCCGCGACCCCCGTGCAGCGCATGGCCGGGTACGCCGTCGAGCTCTACACCGACGAGTTCCTCATGCTGCCGGGCCTGCACTACCGCTGGAGCTTTCCGGAGAGCGCGCGCAAGGCGGTGTCCGACTTCATCGCCTCGTCCGGCGATGCGGAAACGGCCAAGCAACTCGCCGAGAACATCCAGACCTTCGCGAAGCTAATCGGCGTGCTCCCGGAGACGATCCCCGCCATCGAGGCGCACACGCTGGAGCTGGTCGATCTCTTGGAGGCGCACCTCGGCGCGCACCCCTTCGCGCTCGGCGGCCGGCCGTCGCTCGCCGACTGCGCGCTCATCGGGCCGTTCTACGCGCACTGGTATCTCGACGCCGTCCCGGGGCGGCTCCTGCGCGAGCGCGCGCCGCGCATCTGCCACTGGATCGAGCGCATGAACCACCCCGACTCCCGGGACGACGGCGCGTGGGCTACCGGGGACGCGATCCCGCCGACCTTCGCGTCGATCGTGGCGCTCGCCGGGCGCGACGGCGTGCCCGGCGTGCTGGACGCCGCCCGTGCCTTCGAGACGTGGGCCGACGAGCACGCGCCGGTGGCGGGTCACCTGCCGCGCGCGGTCGGCATGCACCGGACGTCGCTGCGGGGCGTCGGCTTCGAGCGTCTCACCACGCCGTACACGCTCTGGATGGTGCAGCGCGTGCGGGACGCCTACCGGGACCTCGACGCGGCCGCACGGGCGGCCGTCGACCGCGCGTTTGCGGGCAGCGGCTTCGAGGCCGTGTTCGCCTACGAGCCGCGCTGGCGGGTGCGGCGCGATCCGTGCCGGCTGCGGCTCGAGCCGGCTCAGTCGGCGCAGTCGACCCGGTAGATCGGCGCGGCCAGCTCGCTGGCGAGGAGATAGCCGCGGCCGTCGGGCGTGTACGTCACGGCCTCGCCCTGCGGCTGGGTGGCGTCGGGCACCGCCACCGGCGTCGTGGCCAGGATGGCGCCCAGCGACTGCTCCGGCCGCCCGCGATACTCCCACACCTGGGTGTAGGTGCGCACGAGCACGCGGGTGCCGGACGGATGGACGGCGCCGCCGGTGGTGAGGCCGTCGAAGCCGGCCGGTGCCGAGAGCCCGTGCAGCCGCACGGCGCGTCCGACCCGTCCCGGTCCGAGGTCGTCGATGCGGTAGAGCGCGCCCAGCGAGTCGATCTCCTTGGTGACCAGGTAGAGCCGTGCGTCGTCGGGATCCACCAGCAGCGCCTCGGCGTTGTGCGGCCGGTCGGCGTAGCGAAACGGCAGCGCCCGCGCCGCGAGCGGGCGCTCGGTGAGGGTCTGGGGCTCCACGACCTCGTAGACGACCAGCTCCTCGCGACGCTCGAGGTTGTCGCCCACGTCGCCGAGGTAGATGCAGCTCTCCGCGCGGGCGCGCTGGCAGGGACCCACCGCCAGGTCCTCGGCGTCGACGTTCGTGCCGCCCGTCAGCGGAACCTGCGCGACCAGCGTGCCGTCTTCGCGCATGGCGAACAGCTCGAAGCCGTTGCCGGAATCGTTGTGCGCCCAGTACACGCCGGGATGGCGCCGGCTGGCGGCGAGCCCGGAGAGCTCGCCCAGCGCGGCCGGCGCGCGGCCGACGCGCTTCGGTTTGGACGCGTACCGCCGGCACGGCTCCGGCGCCTCGCGCGCTGGCGCGGCCGTGGCGGTGAGCACCAGCGCGGCTGCGAGCGCCGCCGTCGGCCTACCCATTCGCTGGACCGTACCCCGCCGTCACCCGCAGACTCGGCCGGTCGGCGAGCGACTCGACGAACTCGAAGGTCCGCTCGTAGCCCGTCGACCGGATGCGCCACCGGCCGTCCTGCTTCACGTACTCGTCGCGATAGAAGGCGGCGCCCTGGATGACGATCCGGCGCTCCGGATCGAGCACGAAGTCCTCCAGGGCCCAGGTGCCGCGCGCGGTGGTGGGGGAGGTGAGCTCGATCTCGGGATGGTGCACGCGATGGCTCGAGAGGAAGCTCGGCCGGTCCATCGCGTCGACCAGGAACTTCATGATGGCCTCGCGGCCGCAAAACGCGTACTTGCCGCCGCCGTAGGACGTGGTGGCGTCCTCGGTGAAGCAGTCGGCCAGCTCGTCCCAGCGCTTCTGGTCGAGGCAGCGCATGTAGCGGTACTTCAGCCGCTCGATGGCGGCGATCTCGTGCAGGTCGGTCACGGGCCGGCACGATGCCACAGAGCGTGCGGCCGGGCTACGGTGTGCGCGCTCACCGATCGAGCAGGTCGAGCCGCTCCGCGGCGGCGAATTCCTCGCGGAGCGCGGCAAAGTCCTCGCGTGTGAACCGCCGGAACGTCGGGTCGCCGCGCCGGCGCCAGAAGACGGGATCGCCGCCCACCCGGTCGGGATGGAAGTGCGCCTTCTTCAGGTTCCGCACCAGGATCTTCTCGGTCTGCGTGTACTCGAACTCGTCGACGATGCGCACGAAGTCGGGGAACCACTTGCGGTCCATACCGCCGTGCGTCACCAGCTCCTCGCAGAAGGCGAAGAAGCGCGCGGGGTCGAAGCGGGCGCCGCTGCGGAGCTTGAGCGCCACCATCACCAGCTCGTCCGACACGGCGCAGGGCACGCCGTAGGCCGCCGCCAGCACCACGTCCTCGTGCTCCTGAACGAGGCGCGCCACCTGCAGCGCGGAGAAGTTCTCGCCGTCCTTGCGGATCCAGTCGTCGGTGCGGCCGTCGAAGAAGAGATAGCGCTTGCCGTCGCGTACGAGCACGTGGCCGAGATCGCCCGAATGATAGACGCCGTCGCGGTACTTCTGGTTGTTGGCGTCCGGGTTGTCGAAGTAGCCCTGGAAGAGTCCGGTATCGGGCGCCACCCGGCAGATCTCGCCCACCGCCTCGGCGTAGTTCGTGATCTTGCCGTCGGCGTCGAGCACGGCGGGCGGGCAGGGCTCGCCACGCTCGTTCAGGATCTGCACGCTCGGGTCGGTGATCTCGCCGACGCTGCCGCGCGGGTCGCCCTTCTTGCGGAACGTGCTGATGGCGGCTTCGGTCGAGCCGTAGAGCTCGAACATGTCCTCCAGGCCGAACCACGCGGAGAAGCGCTCAATGTCCGGTGCCGCCGCCCCGTTGCCGACCGCGTAGCGGAGCTTGTTGCGCGGATCGCCAGCGAGCTCGCGTAGGATGCGTGCCTCGTCGCCGCCGAACTGCTTCTCGACCGCCGCCAGCACGTAGTGCACGGGCTCGCCCACGTAGTTCCAGTAGGTGACGCCGTTCTCCAGCACGTCCGACACGAACTTGCTCGCGCGGAAACGCTCGCGTAGCACGAGTGACCCGCCCACCGTGAACGCCGGCATGAAACCCAGGTAGAGCGCATTGGAGTGGAAGAGCGGCATGCAGGCGTAGCCCACCGCCGTCTCGTCGAGTTGGAGGTTGCTCGCCACCACCTGGCCGATCACCAGCAGCTTGAAGTGGTTGTTGACGATGCCCTTCGGCAGCCCGGTGGTGCCGGAGGTGTAGATGACGATGAGCGGCGTGCCGGCTTCCACGGCCGCCGCGGGCGGCTCCCGCGGCGTGGAGAGCGACCCGACCTCGCGCTCGACCGCGGCCATGAAGTCGCGCGCGCCGAGCGGCGCCGCGCTCGCGGTGCGCAGCACGAGGACGTTCTCGGGCGCCACGTGCTCGAGCTCGGGCAGCACGCGTTCCAGCTCGGGCCAGAGGCGCTCGTCGACCACGACCAGCCGCGCGCGCGACTGGTTCAGCACGCCGGCCAGCGTCGCGCCGCGGAGCCCCGTGTTCACGCCGAACAGCGTATGGCCGAGGTAGCCGCACGCCCCGTAGAGCGCGAGCAGCTCCGGGTGGTTCTCGAGGATCATGGCGACGTGCCCGGGCCGCGTCTCGTCGCAGGGGCCGAGCCGCGCGGCGAGGAAGTGCGCCAGGCGCACGCACTCGTCCCGATAGGTGCGGTAGGTCCACGTGCGGCGGTCGTGACGGAGGAGCACGCGCTCGGCCCATGCCGGGTGCTGGCCGCGCGCCTCGATCTGGGCGCCCAGCGTGTAGGCCGCGTCGAGCGAAGGAAGAGCCACGATGAACCTCCTCGGGTGCGTTCCGTCAGATCGCGTGCGCGAAGCCGCCGTCCGGGATGTCGAGCGCACTGCGATCGCACTCGACGATCAGGTCGGCCTTGGAATGGACCGCGGGCAGCACGAAGTTGGCGAAGAACTTCGCGGCCATGACCTTGCCCTGGTAGAAGTCGAAGTCTTCCTGGCTCTGCTCTTCGCCATAGCGGTGGACGCGGCCGGCGGCGATCACGGCGGCCTCGAGGAGCAGGTGCGCGACGGTGACCTCGGCCATGATCTCCAGGAAGGGATTCGCGACGAGCATGACCTGGTCGATCTTGCCGGTAGTGAAGAAAGCGCCGATGGCGGCCGCGGCCCGCTCGAGCGACTCGGCCGCCTTGCCGAGGTCCTGCACCTCGCCCGCGAGGCCCGGCCGCCCGTGGTGCTCGGCGACGAACGCCTTGATGCCGTCGAGATAGGCCTTGAAGGCGGCCCCGCCCTGCATCGGCACCTTGCGCGAGATGAGGTCGATCGCCTGGATGTGGTTCGTCCCCTCGTAGATCGAGAAGATCTTGGCGTCGCGGCAGTACTGCTCGACGGGGTTGTCGGTGACGTAGCCCGCGCCGCCGTACGTCTGGATGGCCATCTCGGCGATGCGGAAGGCCTGGTCGGCGCAGTAGGCCTTCACGATCGGCGTGAGCAGGTCGACCTGCCCCTGGTGGAAGGTCGCCGTGCCGGGATCGCTCTTGGCGAGCGCGTGGGCGAGGTCGCTGTGCATGGCGAGCTTCACGGCGAGCGTGCGCATGCCCTCGACCTTGGCCTTCATCTCGAGCAGCATGCGGCGCACGTCGGCGTGATTGATGATGGGGACGCGCGGCGCGGTCGGGTCCTTGAAGTGCTTCACGTCGGACCCCTGGAGCCGTTCGCGGGCGTAGCGGAGCGCGTTCAGGTACGCCGTGGACGCGAGCGCGATGCCCTGCACGCCGACCGAGATGCGCGCGCCGTTCATCATGCGGAACATCTGCTTCATGCCCGCGTGCTCCTGGCCGCCCACCAGGATGCCGCGGCACGTGCCGTTCTCGCCGAAGTTCAGCACCGCGGTGGCCGAGGCGCGGATGCCGAGCTTGTGCTCGATCGAGGCGGTGACCACGTCGTTCGGCTCGCCGAGCGAGCCGTCCTCGTTCACCCAGATCTTCGGCACGATGAAGAGCGAGAGGCCCTTGGTGCCCGGCGGCGCGCCCTCGATGCGCGCGAGCACGAGGTGGACGATGTTCTCGGTGAGGTCGTGGTCGCCGGCCGAGATCCAGCACTTGGTGCCGGTGATGCGGTAGATCGGCCCCTCGACGTGCGCGGCGCGCGTGCGGGCGGCGCCCACGTCGGAGCCGGCGTGCGGCTCCGAGAGGCACATGGTGCCGGCGAAGCGGCCCGAGGTCATGGCGGGGAGAAAGCGTTGTTTGTGCTCGGGGAGCGCGAAGGTGGCGATCACGTCGGCGGCCCCGTGGGTGAGCCCCGGGTACATCTGGAAGGCCGTGTTGGCGCCCGAGAGCATCTCTTCGAGCACGGCGTGGATCGCGTGCGGGCCGCCGAAGCCCCCCGCCTCCTGCGGCATGGAGAACACGGGGAGGCCGAGCTCCCAGACCTTCTTCCAGGCCTCCTTGAAGCCGGGCGGCGTGATCACCCGTCCGTTCTCCAGCCGGCAGCCGATGCGGTCGCCGAGGGCGTTGAGCGGCCCCGACACCTCGGTCGCGAACCGGACGCACTGGGCGATGATCTGCTCGCACTCGGCGCGCGAGAGGTGCGCGAAGGCCTCGTGGGCGAACAGCTGGTCCACCTTGAGGTGCTCGAAGAGCGTGAACTGCACCGCGCGCAGGTCGATCTTGTAGTTGTTGACGGCGGCCTCGGCCATGACTCTCTAACAACCCGTGATCGCGGAGCGATGTCAAGGTCGGCACGAACTCGCTATAGGGGTGCCATGGCCGATATCCGACTCACCTCGTTCGCTACCGGCGGCGGCTGCGCGCGCAAGCTCGCCGCCGAAGACCTGACGCAGGTGCTGAAACGGCTCGGCCCGCAGTCGCACGCTTGGGTCGACCCGGGCGTCGGTCCGTTCGAGGACGCCGCGATCGTGCGCATGCCGGGCGGCCGCGCGCTCGCCTACACCGTCGACTTCATCACGCCCATCGTCGACGACCCCGAAACATTCGGCGCGATCGCCGCGGCCAACGCCCTCTCCGACGTCTACGCCATGGGCGGCGAGCCGCAGGTCGCGCTCGCCGTCTGCGGCTTCCCGCGCGAGCGGATCGGTCTCGAGGTGCTGGAGGCGATCTTCCGCGGCGGCCGCGACAAGGCCGCCGAGGCCGGCTGCGCGGTGGCGGGCGGGCACACGATCCAGGACGCCGAGCTGAAGTACGGGCTCTGCGTGATCGGCGAGGTCGATCCCGGCCACGTGCTGGCGCATCCGCGGCTCTGCGTCGGCGACCGCCTGGTCCTCACCAAGCCGCTCGGCGTGGGCGTCTACGCGCAGGCCGTGAAGCGTGGCGCGCTCGCACGCGCGGAGCTCGACGAGCTGGTCCGGGTTACCACGACCCTCAACAAGACGGCCAAGGACGCGGCGCTTGCCGCGCGGGCGCACGCGGCGACGGACGTAACCGGCTTCGGGCTGCTCGGGCACCTCCGCCACCTGCTGCTCGGCGCCGGGCTCGCGGCCCGCGTCTCGGCGGCGAGCGTGCCGCTCATGTCGCAGGCGCGCGCGCTCGTGGCCGGCGGCCTCGTGCCCGGCGGCTCGCGCTGCAACCTCGACTACGTGGCGCCGCAGACGCGGTTTGCGCCCGCGGTGAGCGAGGACGATCGCCTGCTGCTGGCCGACGCGCAGACCTCCGGCGGGCTCTTGATCGCCGTGTCGCCGTCGCGGGTGGAGCAGCTCTGCGGCGAGCTCGCGCGCGCGGGCACGCTGGCGCAGGCGGTGGTGGGCGAGGTGGTGTCGGGCCCGGCGGGCGCGATCGAGGTGCGACCCTAAGTGCACATCGCCGCGTCGACGCGAACCATCGTCCCGGTGATGTGCACCGCCTCGTCCGAGGCGAGAAACGCGATGGTCGCCGCCACCTCCTCGGGCTCGGCGAAGCCGGTGAGCGGCATGATGCGGCGCACGAGCTTCTGATCCGCGCCGTCGGGCACCTTGAACGCCTGATGGATCGGCGTGGTGATGCCGCCCGGGCAGACGGCGTTGACGCGCAGCCCCTGCTGCCCGTACTCGACGGCCAGCTCGTAGGTAAGGGCGAGCACGCCGCCCTTCGACGCCGAATAGGCGGCGGTCCAGGCGTGCGCGCGCAACGCGGCGGTGGACGAGACGTTCACGATGGCGCCGCGGGTGGTGAGCAGGTGTGGGATGGCGGCGCGGCACACGAGGAACGTGCCGGTCAGGTTGATGGCGAGCACGCGGTTCCACGCCTCGAGCGTCTCTTCGTGGGTGTGCGCGGTGCGGAGCACGCCGGCCGCGTTGACCACCACGTCGAGCGCGCCGAAACGCGCCACGGCGTCGCCGACGGCGGCCTCGACGGCTGCCGGATCGCTTACGTCGCACCGCCGCACGGCCGACGCGGGCCCGAGCTCGGCGGCGACGGCGGCGAGCGCGTCGTTCTGCACGTCCGCGGCCAGTACTCGCGCCCCCTCGGCGGCGAGCCGCCGCGCGGTAGCGCGGCCGATGCCCGAGGCGGCACCCGTGACCAGCGCGCTCTTGCCGGCGAAACGCGGGATTGCGGGCATGGCGGCCTCAGTACTGCGGCGCGGCTGCGAAGTCGATCGGCACGCCGGGGATCGACGGCAGGCAGTGATCGACAAGGCTCCGGCACGCGACTATCCTCGGCCGCATCGGGGACGACATGATGAGATGCACCGCATTGGCATGGTTCGCGGCAGCCTGGCTCGCCACCGTTCCCCAGCTCGCACACGCCATCACGCTGGCGGATCCCGTCACCTTCTCGGTGAAGCGCACGTTCCAGGGGTCCGCGCTCGGGGTGCCGCGGGAGCTGGGCGGGGTGGTCTTCTCGGCGGACGGCAGCGTCCTCTACGTTGTCGGCGACGCCGATCGCTCGACGAGCGCCGTCTTCGCGGTGCCGGTCATCCGCGACGGCGGCACCCAGGAGATCGTGGATCTCGGCCCGGCCGAGTCCGTGACGAAGGTGTTCGACGGCGTGGCGCCCATGGGCGGACTCGATGCGGGCCTCGATGTCGGACCCGCGGGCACGCTCTTCTACCTGTACTGGAACGCGAACTTGCTCGGACAACGGCCCGGCGGGGTTGCTGGGGTCGAGACGCAGTTCGACCTCACGCCGCTCGGCGTGCCGGCCTCTGCGGGCGGGCTCACGTTCTCCCCGCACCGGTGCGATCCCGCTACCGCCTTCGGGCAGCTCCAGGTGTCCGTGTACGATGGCGATCTCGACAGCGATCCGTCCACCGGCGCGCGCAGCATCTATGATGTGGCGCTCGGTGCGGGTGCGGCGGGGCTGTTTGCGCCCGCGGCCGCCACGCTGTTCGTCACGCTGCCGCCGGGCCCGGTGGAGGCACCGATCGGCTCGCCGGCCGGCATGCACTACGTGCCGTCCGGAGCGCTTGCCGGCAATCTGCTCTACGCGAGCTGGGACGTCGGTCAGGTGCGCTATCTCGTGATCGACCAGGCAAGCGGCCTGCCGATCGACGCCGGCACGCAGCTCCCGCAGCTCGGCACCGCCAACCCGATCGACCAGCCGTTCGCCAGCGGGATGGGCGAAGGGCCGCTCGGCATGGATTTCGATCCGGTCACGCACGACCTCTTCCTCACCACCGCGCAGGGCATCCCGCTCAACTCGATCATCCAGATCGGCGGGTTCCAGGGCACCGAGCTACCGCCGGTCGACTGCGCCATGACGACGACGACGGTCACGACCAGCACCACCACGACGACCCTGCCCGGCTGCGGCCAAGAGCTGGCCTTCGCGCCGCTCGGCTGCCGCGTGGGAGCGCTCGCCGACGCCCTGGGGACGGCCGGCACGCCGGGCAAGCCCCTCGACGGCGCGCTCGGCAAACTCACCAAGGCCGGCGAGCGTCTGGCGATCGCGGAAGATGCGGTCGGCGAGGGCAAGGCGAAGAAGGCCCGCAAGCAGATCGGCAAGGCGGGCAAGTTCGTCCGCAGCGTCGGCAAGAAGCTCGCGTCGTCGCGCAAGGGCCCGAAGCTCGTCGCCGACGCGACGGCGCGCGCCGCGTTGCAGGGCGACGCCGAGACGCTCGCGGCCGACCTCACCGCCTTCCGCGACGGGTTCTGAGCGCCTGCGCCGGAGTTTGCGACCTTCGGGCGGCGGCTTGCGCGTGTGCGAGGATGATTGCACCGCTGCGCGTGCAAAGACGCATGCCTGCTGCATCGGTCGGGCATGGCGCTTGCTCCATCGTGGGATCCTGCGGTTGCATGGTTCGAGGTAAGGCGCGGATTTCGCGGCGGAAGTTGCTTGACTTCGAGGCATGCGGTCGTGAAAATGCGCGGGCTGCCCCGGACGTTGGTCAGGCGCAGCAGGTTTTCTATCCGGAGCAGTTTCTTGCACATCGGTCGACACCATCCACGCAGCGCGGCGAATCGTGAGCCTGGTGTGAGGGGCGGCGGAGTAGAGTAGGGCAGCACGCGATGCACAACGGATGGACCCACCGGATCTGCACCGTGGCGGCGGCGTGCGTGCTGGCCACGGCCGGCCAGGCCTTGCCACTGACGCTTGCCGCCCCCTCGAATCTCAGGGCCACGGTGCTCTCCTCGTCGTCTGTGCGGCTCGACTGGGTGGACAACCAGAGCAATCCTAAGGAGAGCGGCTTCGACGTCGAGCGCAGCACGAGCCCGACGAGCGGCTTCGTCGTCGTCGGCTCGACCAATACCGACGCCACCACGTTTACGAACACGGGGTTGACCAGCAACGTCACCTACTATTTCCGCGTCCGTGCGACACGGGGGAGCGTCGTCTCCGGGTATTCGAACGTGGCGAGCGCCACGCCGCTCGGTGCCACGACCACGACCAGCACCTCCAGCTCGACGAGCACCACGCTCGGGCCGGGCTCGACCACGAGCACCGTCGTCTCCTCGACGACAAGCACCACCACCGGGTCGGGGGTTGCGGCGCCCTCGAGTTTGTCGGCGACGGTCACGGGTTCGTCGAAGATCCGGCTCGACTGGATCGACAACCAGGGCGACCCCCAGGAGGACGGCTTCGACATCGAACGCAGCACGACCGGGCCGACGTCGGGCTTCGTGTTCGTCGGATCCGTGGGGACGAACAGCACCAAGTTCACGAACTCGGGCCTGAGCAGCAACGTCATGTACTACTTCCGCGTCCGCGCCAAGCGGGGCGGCGCATACTCGGCATACTCGAACATCGCGAGCGGCATCATCGGGTCGGGGTCGTCCACGACCAGCAGCACGCTGGTAGCCGGATCGACCACGAGCACCTCCACCTCCAGCTCGTCGACCACGAGCAGCACAAGCTCGAGCTCCACGTCGAGCACGACGTCGACGTCGAGCAGCACGACGAGCACGACGGT
>DATMAZ010000070.1:0-14261 GCA_035559675.1 Candidatus Limnocylindria bacterium | reverse complement strand
CCACCTGGTGATCGCCGCGCCCGCCACGGCGGCGACGCGCGGGCTCGTCGGCGCGGCCGCGCTGGCCGCGGCGAAGCCGGGCATGCACCTGGTGAACGTCGCCCGCGGCGCCATCGTCGAGGAGGGCGCGCTGCGCGCGGCGCTGGACTGTGGGCGCATCGCCGCGGCGTCGCTCGACGCCGTCGAGCCGGAGCCGCTGCCGGTCGGCCACTGGATGTACACGCACCCGCGGGTGCGGCTCTCGCCGCACGTCTCCTGGAACGCGCCGGGCGCGCTCGACGAGCTGGTCGGCCGCTTCATCGCCAATCTCGAGCGGCGCCTTCGCGGCGAGCCGCTCGCCGGCGTGGTGGACCGCGCCGCCGGATACTGAGCGGCTCGCCCGCGACGTCCGAGGTCTTCGCTCGCGGCTACGCGGCGTCGACCGGGCGCGCGAGCGTGATCTCGGTGATCTCGCACGGCACGCCGACGCGCACCCGCTGGCCGCTCACGCCGAGGCCGGCGCTCACGTGCAGGTACTGCCCGTCCTGACGGTACCAGCCGATGCTGCGCCGGGTGATCATGAAGCGGGCGACGTTCACGTGCGGCAGCCCCGGGAGCGCGAGCTGCCCGCCGTGCGTGTGGCCGGCCAGCGTGAGCGGGACGGCGGCTGCGGCGGCCTCGTCGAAGAGGTCGGGATGGTGCGCGAGCAGCACGGCGAAGGCGCCGGGGGGGAGCGAGGCGAGCAGCCCCGGCAGCGCGGCGGTGGCGCCGGGAGGCGACCGGTCCTCGAGGCCGACGAGATGCAGCCGCTCGCCGCCGACGTCGATGGCCGCCACCTCGTCGCGGAGGAGCCGCCAGCCGGTGCCCCGGGCGATGGCCGCGGCGACGCGCTCCGCACCCGCCTCGCGGTCGTGGTTGCCGAGGATGGCGAACACGCCGTGGCGGGCCCGCAGCGTGGCGAGCAGCGGCATCCAGGCGTCGAGGTCGGTCTTCGAGGAATCGACCACGTCGCCCGTGAGGCAGACGACGTCGGCGTCGAGCGCGTTTATGCGCGCGAGCGCGTCGGCGAGCGCGGCGCGGTGGGCGAGCGGGCCGACGTGCAGGTCGCTCACATGGACCAGCCGGAGCCCGTCGAGCCCGGGCGGCAGCCCCGGCAGCACCAGCGTGCGGCGCTCGATCTCGAGGGCGCGATGGCCGCGCAAGTAGCCGTACGCCATGGCGCCGGCGCTCACCGCCGCGCCGGCCGCGCCGACGAGCCGCAAGCCCGGATCGGCCAGCGCCAGGGGAGGCGCGCCGCCGCCGGCAGACGCCGGGTAGGCGATGAGCCCGCCCACCAGCGCCCAGGTCGTGCCGAGCGCCGCCACCGTCCCGGCGACCACGAACGAGCCGAAGCCCACGGCCAGCAGCCCCATCCCGAGCGCGCGCAGCGCCGGGCGGCGGTGCTGCTCCTGCTCGAGCGCCACGGCGGCGAGCCGGTTCGCGCCCGCGAGCAGCACGATGACGGCGAGGTGCGTGGCCGGCGCCACGCGCGGCTGGGCGAACCACTGCCAGAGCAGCCATTCGCTCAGCGCGGCGGTGAGCGCGATGAACGACCAGAAATTGCGAAAAACCAAGCGTGCCACGGCGGGGGGAGCGACCGGAAGCTCACGATAGCGGAGGGGGCGCCGACTGGCGAGCCTTGCCGTCCGTGCCGCGTTGGATCCCGGAACGCCTCTGCTATGGTGCCGCGATGGATCGGACGTTTCTGGCGTTGGGCGCGGTGCTGGCGGGCCTGGCCGTGGCGGCGGGGGCGTTCGGCGCGCACGGGCTCCGCGGGCGGCTCGCCCCCGAGATGCTGGACGTGTTCGAGACCGCCGCGCGCTACCAGATGTACCACGCGCTCGGGCTACTGGCCGTGGCCTGGGCGGTGGCGCGCTGGCCGGCGGCGGCCGTGGCGGGCTGGTGCATGCTGGCCGGCGTCGTGGTCTTCTGCGGCAGCCTCTACGTGCTGAGCCTCACGGGTATGCGCTGGCTCGGGGCGGTGACGCCGCTCGGCGGGCTCGCCTTCATGGCGGGCTGGCTCCTGCTGGCACTCGCCGCCTGGCGCGGTTAGGAACGGAGCGCCATGCAGCTTGCCAAGAGCTACGACCCGACCGCGGTCGAGCAGAAGTGGTATCGCGTCTGGCGGGAGCGCGGCTGGTTTCGGCCCGAGGCGGTGACGCAGCCGACGGGCGATCCGTTCGTGATGGTGATCCCGCCGCCCAACGTCACCGGCTCGCTCCACATGGGCCACGCGCTCAACAACACGCTGCAGGACGTGCAGGCCCGCTACCAGCGCATGCGCGGCCGGCCGGTGCTGTGGGTGCCGGGCACCGACCACGCGGGGATCGCGACCCAGGTGGTGGTCGAGCGGCAGGTGGGGGGCGCGGCGGCACGACGCGCCATGGGCCGCGAGGCCTTCGTCGAGCGTGTCTGGTCGTGGAAAAAGGAATCGGGCAGCACGATCACCCGCCAGCTCTGCCGCCTCGGCGTGTCGTGCGATTGGTCGCGCGAGCGCTTCACGCTCGACGAGGGGCTCTCGCGCGCCGTCCGCGAGGTGTTCGTCTCGCTCTACGAGGGCGGCCTCATCTACCGGGGCGACCGGCTGATCAACTGGTGCGTCAACTGCCAGACGGCGCTCTCCGATCTCGAAGTGGAGTACCGCGAGCAGCAGGGGACGCTCTGGCACATCCGCTACGGGCCGCTGTCGGTCGCCACCGTGCGGCCGGAGTCCAAGCTCGGCGACACCGCGCTCGCCGTCCATCCGGACGACGAGCGCTACCGGGCCCTCGTGGGTACGTCGGTCACCTTCGAGACGGAGTCGGGTCCGCTCACGCTCCCGGTGATCGCCGACGAGGCGGTCGACCCGACGTTCGGTACCGGCGTGGTGAAGGTGACGCCCGCCCACGACCAGGCGGACTGGGAGATGGGCGAGCGGCACGGCCTCGAGGTGAAGTCGGTGATCGGCACCGACGGCCGCATGACCGCCGCAGCCGGCCGCTACGCCGGCCTCGACCGCTTCGAATGCCGGAAGCAGATCGTCGAGGATCTGCGCGAGCGCGGGCTGCTCGAGCGCGAGGAGCCGTACCGCCACCGTGTCGGCGTCTGCTACCGCTGCGGCACCGTGATCGAGCCGCTGGTGTCGCGGCAGTGGTTCGTGCGCATCGCGCCGCTCGCGGAGCCCGCGCTCGCGGCCGTCCGCGAAGGCCGCACGCGCTTCGTGCCCGCGCACTGGGCGAACACGTACTACGCCTGGATGGAGAACATCCGCGACTGGTGCATCTCGCGCCAGCTCTGGTGGGGCCACCGCATCCCCGCCTGGACGTGCACCACCTGCGCCGCGCTGGTGGTAAGCCGCACCGACCCGACCGAGTGCCCCAACGGACATGCGACCCTCGAGCAGGACCCCGACGTGCTCGACACCTGGTTCAGCTCCGGGCTCTGGCCGTTCTCGACGCTCGGCTGGCCGGACCAGACGGACGACCTCCGCCGCTACTACCCGACCACGCTACTGGTGACGGGCTTCGACATCATCTTCTTCTGGGTGGCGCGCATGATGATGATGGGGCTGCGCTTTTGCGGCGACGTGCCGTTCCGCGACGTCTACATCCACGGGCTGGTGCGCGATCCGCAGGGCCAGAAGATGAGCAAGTCGAAGGGCAACGTCATCGACCCGCTCGCCATCCTGGACACCTGCGGCGCGGACGCGCTGCGCATCGCGCTCACCGCGTTTGCCGCCATGGGGCGCGACGTGAAGCTCTCGCCCCAGCGCATCGAAGGCTACCGGAACTTCGCCAACAAGCTGTGGAACGCCACGCGCTTCGTGCTGATGCATCTGGGCGGCGCCGGGCCCGAGGCCGCGCGCGTGGCCGACCGCCTGGCCGGCGGCGAGTGGCCGGCCGACGCCACCTTGCCCGACCGCTGGATCGTCTCCCGGCTCGAGCGCACCGTGGCCGCCGTCGGCGAGGCGCTCGACGCCTACCGGTTCAACGAGGCGGCGAGCGCCCTCTACCAGTTCGCCTGGCACGAGCTGTGCGACTGGTATCTGGAGGTGGCGAAGCCGCAGCTCGCGGGCGCGGGCGCCGAGCGCACCCGCGGCGTGCTGCTGTTCGTGTTCGAGCGGCTGCTGCGGCTGCTGCACCCGTTCATGCCGTTCATCACCGAGGAGCTGTGGCAGGTGGTCACCGCCGAGGGCTGGCGCGCCGGGCGCGCCGGCCGGTTTGCCGAGAGCGTCATGGTGGCGCCGTACCCGCAGCAGCTGGCGGCGCTGCGCGACGAGGCGGCGGAGGCCGACATGGAGCGGCTGATCGGCGTGGTGCGCGCGGTGCGCAACCTCCGCTCCGAGTTCAACGTCCCACCGGGACGGCCGGTCGAGGTGCGCCTGTACGCCGCCGAGGCGGCGCTGCGCGCGCGCCTCACCGACGTGCTGCCGCTGGTGGCGACGCTGGCGCGGGCGGAGCCGCTGGCGCTGGCGAGCGAGCCCGGGCCCGCCGACCGCGCGGCGGTCGAGTCGATCGCCGGCGTCGAGCTCATCATCCCGCTCGCCGGGCTGATCGACGACCCGGGCGCCGAGGTCCGGCGCGTCGAGCGCGAAGTCGAGAAGGTGGAGAAAGAGCTCGGCGGGGTGGAGGCCAAGCTCGCCAACCGGCAGTTCGTCGAGCGGGCGCCCGAGGAGGTGATCGCCGAGGTCGAGGAGAAGGCGGCGCTGCTGCGCGAGCGGCGCGACACGCTCGGGCGGAGCCTCGAGCGGCTACGGAGCCTCGGCACGTGACGGACTCGGTCTTCGACCATCCGCAGGTCGCTGCGCTGATCGAGCTGGCGCTCGCGGAAGACATCGGAGCCGGCGACCGCACCTCGCTCGCCACGGTGCCGGTGGAGGCGCGGGCGCGTGGCCGGCTGCTCGCCAAGCAGCGGCTCGTCGTGTGCGGCGTGCCGCTGCTCCGGCGCGTCTTCGGCCGGCTCGGCACGGTCGAGATCGAGGTCCACGACGCCGAAGGTTCGCTGGTCGAGGCCGGCCGGGTGATCGCCCACATCGACGGCCCGGCGCGCGTGCTGCTCGCCGGCGAGCGGCTGGCGCTCAACTTCCTGCAGCACCTGGCCGGCATCGCGACGCTCGCGCGCCGCTGCGTGGACGCCGTGGCCGGCACGTCGCTGGTCGTGCGCGACACGCGGAAGACCGTCCCGGGCATGCGGCTCCTCGCCAAGTACGCGGTCCGCACCGGCGGCGCGCAGAACCACCGCTTGGCGCTCGACGACGCGCTGCTGGTGAAGGACAACCACCTCACGCTGTCGGGCCGCGGCCTCGCGGAGACCGTGGCCGCAGCGCGGGCCGCCTATCCGCACCTGCCGCTCGAGGTCGAAGTCCGCACGCTGGACGAGCTGCGCGCCGCGCTGGAGGCCGGCCCCGACCTGATCCTGCTCGACAACATGGCGCTCGACACCATCCGGAGCGCGGTGGCGCTGGTGGCCGGGCGCGTGCCGCTCGAGGTGTCGGGCGGCGTGCGGCTGGAGGATCTGCCGGCGGTCGCCGGCACGGGCGTCGCCTACGTCGCCATGGGGGCGCTCACGCACTCCGCGGCGGCAGCCGACATCAGTCTCAAGCTCGAGCCGCTGCGGTGACGCCCTCCGAGCGCATCCTCGCCTGGCTGCGCGAGAGCACGGAGCCACTGTCGGGCGAGGAGCTGGCGCGCCGGCTCGGCTGCTCGCGCGCGGCCGTGTGGAAGCACGTGGCGGCGCTCCGGCGGGCGGGCTACCGCATCGAGCCGCAGCATGCGCGGGGCTACGCGCTGGTGGCGTCTCCGGACCGGCTGGCGCCCACCGAGCTCAGGCCGCGGCTCACCGGACGGTGGACCGAGATCGTCTGGCGCGCCGAGGTGGACTCGACGCAGCGGCTGGCGCGCGAGCGCGCGCGGGCGGGCGCGCCGGAGGGCACGATCGTCATCGCGGAGGCGCAGACCGCCGGCCGCGGGCGCCTCGGGCGATCCTGGCACTCGCCGCCGGGCGTGAATCTCTACTGCACCGTCGTGCTCCGCCCGCCGCGCCCGCCGGCGGTGGCACCGCAGCTCGGTCTCGTGGCTGCCGTCGCGGTGGCGGACGCGGTGCGCGAGACGGTGCCCGTGCCGCCGGCGATCAAGTGGCCGAACGACGTGCTGCTGGACGGCCGCAAGGTGGCCGGCATCCTCACCGAGATGGAAGGCGAGGCCGACCGCGTGGCGTTCGTGCTGGTGGGCATCGGCGTGAACGTGAACCTCGGCGCCGCGGACCTGCCGCCCGAGCTCGCCGCGAGCGCCACGTCGCTCCGCGCCGCCGCGGGCGCGCCGGTCGACCGTCTCGCGTTCACCGCCCGGTTGCTCGCCGCATTGGAGGCGCGTTATGGTCAGTTCCTCGCTGGAGGATTCGCGGCCATTCGTCCTGCCTTCGAAGCCATGGCCTTCTTGACCGGTCGCGCGATCCGGGTGAGCGGCCCCGACGGCGCGGTCGGCGGCCGGGTCCGGGGCGTGGACGACGACGGCGCGCTGCTGCTCGAAGCCAGCGCCGGGGGCACGATGCGCGTGCTCGCCGGGGAGGTGACGCTGCGCGACGGAGGCGGAGCCTAGGCGCGATGCTGATCGCCGTCGACGTCAGCAACACGAACACGAAAGTCGGCGTCTACGACGGCGAGCGGCTGGTGCAGCACTGGCGGCTGCGGACGGACCCCGATCGCACCGCCGACGAGTACGGCGTCTTTCTCCGGGGCCTGTTCGCGGGGGCGGACGACGTGTTCGGCCGGATCGGCGGGGCGATCGTGGCGAGCGTCGTGCCCCCGATGAACGACACGATCGACGAGCTGCTGCGCACGCTCTTCGGCGTGACCCCGCTGTTCGTCGGGCCCGGCGTGCGCACCGGGATCTCGATTACGGTCGACAATCCGCGCGAGGTGGGCGCAGATCGCATCGTCAACGCGGTCGCGGCCCACGCGCGGGCGCAGGGCGCCGCCATCGTCGTCGACATGGGCACCGCCACCACCTTCGACTACGTGACCGCGAAGGGCGAGTACGCCGGCGGGCTGATCGTGCCCGGCATCGGCATCTCGCTCGACGCGCTGGGCGCGCGCACGGCGAAGCTGCCGCGCGTCGAGCTGGTGCGCCCGCCGCGCGTCGTCGGCCGCAACACCGTCCATGCCATCCAGGCAGGCGTGATCTTCGGATATACGGCCCTGGTCGACGGGCTGGTCGAGCGCATCCGGCGCGAGAACGATCCCACGGCGCAGGTGTTCGCCACCGGGGGGCTGGCGCACTTGATCCAGCCGGAGTCGTCCACCATCCGCGTGGTGGATGAGTACCTCACGCTCGACGGGCTGCGCCTGATCTACGAACGCAACGGAGGACACGATGCCGGGTGACGTCTCTCGGATTCGCAACGTGGTGGTGGTCGGGCAGGGCGGAGTGGGCAAGACCATGGTGGCCGACGCGCTGCTGTTCGGAGCCGGCGCCACGACGCGGCTCGGACGCACCGAGGACGGCTCCTCGAGCTTCGACATCGAGCCGGAGGAGCAGCGGCGCAAGAGCAGCATCACGGCCGCGCTGCACCCGGCGTCCTGGCGCAAGCACGACTTCACCATCATCGACACGCCCGGCTACTCGGCGTTCCTGCACGACACGCGCAACTGCCTCACCGCGGCCACCGGGGCGGTGTTGGTGCTGGGGCCGACCGGCGGCGAGATCAAGGTCGAGGGCGAGAAGGTCTGGCGCTGGATGGCGGAGCGCGGGCTGCCGTGCATCGCCTTCGTCACCCGGCTCGATCGCGAGCGCGCGAGCCTGGATGCCGCGCTGGAGGACTTGAAGCTGCTGGAGGCCAAGCCGGCCGTGCTGCAGCTGCCGATCGGGAAGGAGTCCGAGCTGCGCGGGGTCGTGGACCTGCTGACCCGGCGCGCCTACGTGACCGCCGGCGACAGTCTGCAGCCGAAGGAGACCGACGTGCCGGCCGACATGGCCGCGGAGGTCGCGGCCGCGCGCGAGCGGCTCGTGGAAGCCATCGCCGAGGCCGACGACACGCTGCTGGAGAAGTACCTCGAGGGCACCGAGCTCACCGACGAGGAGCTGGCGCAGGGGCTCCGCAAGGGCACGCTCGCGCGCACGCTGCTGCCCGTGCTTTGCGGGGCGGCGGGGCGCATGATCGGCATCTCGCTGCTGCTCGACGCGCTGGTCGATCTCCTGCCGTCGCCGGCCGAGCTGCCCCCGTGGGAGGGCACCGACCCGAAGACCGGGGAGACCGTCACGCGCGCCGCCGACCCGGCCGCGCCGTTCTCGGCCTACGTCTTCAAGACCATCGCCGATCCGCACGCGGGCAAGCTCAGCGTGGCGCGCATCGTCTCGGGGCGGCTCGGCGCGCACGCGACCGCGGTCAACGCCACCCGCGACGTGCACGAGCGCATCGGCACGGCGCTGCGGGTCGAGGGCAAGAAGCAGACGCAGGTGAGCGACGCGGTGGCGGGCGACATCGTCGCGTTCACCAAGCTGAAGGACACCCACTCCGGGGACACGCTGTGCGACGAGAAGGCGCGCGTGGTCTTCCCGGAGCTGCCGGACACGCCGGCCGTCATCTCGTTCGCGCTCCAGACGAAGAGCAAGGGCGACGACGACAAGGTGATGCAGGGGCTGCACCGCTTGATGGAGGAAGACACGGCGCTGCGCGTGCTTCGCAACGAGCAGACCAACGAGTTCGTCGTCTCCGGCGCCGGGCAGCTGCACGTCGAGATGGCGATCGAGCGGCTCAAGCGCAAGTTCGGCGTCG
Organism: Candidatus Limnocylindria bacterium; assembly: GCA_035559675.1. Taxonomy (GTDB): domain Bacteria; phylum Desulfobacterota; class Binatia; order DP-6; family DP-6; genus DATMAZ01. The sequence goes on along the minus strand of DATMAZ010000070.1, from coordinate 5,492 downwards.
AGGCGGAGCTGAAGGCGCCGAAGGTGCCGTATCGCGAGACGATCAAGGGCACCGCGCGCGCGCAGGGCAAGCACAAGCGACAGACGGGCGGGCACGGGCAGTACGGCGACTGCTGGCTCGAGCTCTCGCCGCTGCCGCGCGGCGGCGGCTTCGAGTTCGAGGACGCGATCGTGGGCGGCGTGATCCCGCGGCAGTTCATTCCGGCGGTGGAGAAGGGCATTCGCGAGCTGCTGCCCCAGGGCATTCTCGCGGGCTATCCCATCGTCGACGTCAAGGTGAAGCTCTACGACGGGAGCTACCACGACGTGGACTCCTCGGAGATGGCCTTCAAGATCGCGGCCTCGCTCGGCTTCCGCAAGGCGTTCGAGCAGTGCCGGCCGGTGCTGCTGGAGCCCATCATGCTGCTCACGGTCACGGTGCCCGACGAGAACATGGGCGACGTGATCGGCGACCTCAACAGCCGGCGCGGCCGCGTGCTCGGCGCGGAGCCGAAGGGCGGCGGCATGCAGGTGATCCGGGCGCACGTGCCGCTCGCCGAGATCCTGCGCTACGCCCCCGATCTCCGCTCGATGACCAGCGGGCGCGGGGACTTCGAGATGGAGCTGGCACGGTACGAGGAAGTGCCGGCGCACATCGCCGAACGGCTGGTGAAGGAGGCTGCCGCCGCGCGTGCCGGCTGACGCCGACGAGGAAGCGACGGCGCAAGCGGTCTCGACGGCCGTCGAGACCGGCACGGACGGCATCGTCGTGCCCGGCGACCTGCTGGTCGAGGGCGCCACGCTGCCGCGGCGCAATCCGTCGCTCTACAACGAGATTGCCGCCATGAACCTGGCGCAGCGCCTGAAGCTCGCGCTCCGGGGCAACCGTGACGCCCGCGCGCTACTCGCCCGGGACAACAACAAGATCGTCCGCCGCTTCGTGCTGAACAACCCGATGATCACCGAGGAAGAGATCATCAACATCGCGCGCGACAAGAACTCCACCGAGGAGGTGCTGCGCGTGATCAGCGAACGGGGCGACTGGACGAAGAGCTACGGCGTGCGCATGGCGCTCGCGACCAACCCGAAGACGCCGCTGGCGATCGCGCAGAAGTTTCTGGCGACGCTGCTGATCCAGGACCTGGCCCGCATCGCCAAGTCGAAGGACATTCCCCAAGCGGTGGTGATCCAGGCGCGCAAGATCGTCATCGCCCACCGCGAACGGGGCCAGTAGCATCGCGCGCGGCTTGCAGCTGCCCCCGATCTCGGCTTTTAGAGGGACCCCATGGCGGCGTACACGACCACGACGGTCCCGGCGGGCGAGCGCATCCGTTCCGACAACGCGGGCAAGCTCGAGGTCCCCGACCGGCCGATCATTCCGTTCATCGAGGGCGACGGCACCGGGCCGGACATCTGGCGCGCCAGTCAGCTCGTCTTCGACGCCGCGGTGGAGAAGGCGTACGGCGGCAAGCGGCAGATCGCGTGGATGGAGGTGCTGGCGGGCGAGAAGTCGTTCAACCGCCTCCAGACCTGGCTGCCCGACGAGACGGTGCAGGCCTTCCAGGAGTTCGTGGTCGGCATCAAGGGCCCGCTCACGACCCCCATCGGGGGCGGCATCCGCTCGCTCAACGTGACGCTGCGCCAGATGCTCGACCTGTACGTCTGCCTCCGCCCGGTCCGCTACTTCACGGGCGTGCCGAGCCCGGTGAAGCGCCCCGAGCAGGTGGACATGGTGATCTTCCGCGAGAATACCGAGGACATCTACGCGGGCATCGAGTGGGCGGCGGAGACCGTCGAGGCCAAGAAGGTGATCGCCTTTCTCGAGCGCGAGATGGGGGTGACGAAGATCCGCTTTCCCGCCACCAGCGGCATCGGGATCAAGCCCGTCTCGCGCGAGGGCACGGAGCGGCTCGTGCGCGCCGCGATCGAGTACGCGCTCGGGCAAAAGCGCCGCAGCGTCACGCTGGTGCACAAGGGCAACATCATGAAGTTCACGGAGGGGGCGTTCCGCGACTGGGGCTACGCGCTCGCCGTCCGCGACTACCGCGACCGGGTGGTCACCGAGCGCGAGAGCTGGATCCTCGGCAACCGCGAGGCCAACCCGGCGATCACCGTGGAGCAGAACGCCCGCGAGATCGACCCGGGCTACGACATGATGACGCCCGAGCAGCAGGCCGCCGTGCGGCGCGACGTCGAGGCCGCGCTGGCGCTCTGGCCCACCCACGGCGAGGGGAAGTGGAAGCAGAAGCTGCTCATCCGCGACGCCATCGCCGACATCACCCTCCAGCAGGTGCTGACGCGGCCGCGGGAGTTCGACGTGATCGCCACGCTCAATCTGAACGGCGACTACCTCTCCGACGCGCTGGCCGCGCAGGTCGGCGGCATCGGGATCGCCCCCGGCGGCAACATCAACTACGTGACGGGGCACGCCATCTTCGAGGCCACGCACGGCACCGCGCCCAAGTACGCCAACCTCGACAAGGTGAACCCCGGCTCGGTCATCCTGTCGGGGGAGATGATGTTCCGGCACCTCGGCTGGACGGAGGCCGCCGACGCCATCATCCGCGGCATGGACGGCGCCATCGGCGCCAAGAAGGTCACGTACGACTTCCATCGGCTGATGGAAGGGGCCACGTTGCTCAAGTGTTCCGAGTTCGCCCGCGCGGTCGTCGCGCACATGTGAGGAGAGACGATTCATGGCACGGAGGAAGATCGCGCTCGTCGGCGCGGGAATGATCGGCGGTACGCTGGCGCACCTCGCGGCGTTGAAGGGCCTGGGCGACGTCGTGCTCTTCGACGTGGTCGAGGGGCTGCCGCAGGGTAAGGCGCTCGACCTCGCCGCCGCGGCGCCGGTCGAGGGCTACGACTGCACGCTCACGGGGACCAACGACTACGAGGATCTGGCGGGCGCCGACGTGTGCATCGTGACGGCCGGTGTCGCCCGCAAGCCGGGCATGAGCCGCGACGATCTCATCGGCATCAACGCCAAGATCGTGAAGACGGTCGCCGAGAACCTGAAGCAGTACGCGCCGAGCAGCTTCGTGATCGTGGTCTCGAACCCGCTGGACGCGATGGTGACGCTCATGAAGCGCGTCACCGGCTTTCCGAAGCAGCGCGTGGTGGGCATGGCCGGCGTGCTCGACTCGGCGCGCTATCGGACGTTCCTCGCCTGGGAGCTCGGCGTGTCGGTCACCAGCGTGCAGGCGATGGTGCTGGGCGGCCACGGCGACGACATGGTGCCGATCCGCAGCCACACCACCGTGAACGGCATCCCGGTCTCGAAGCTCGTCGCGCCCGAGCGGCTCGACGCCATCGAGAAGCGCGTGCGGGGCGCGGGCGGCGAGGTCGTGGCGCTGCTGAAGACGGGCTCCGCGTTCTACTCCCCGGCGTCGTCCGCGCTCGCCATGGCCGACGCGTATCTGAACGACCGCAAGGCGGTGCTGCCGTGCGCGGCGTACCTCGAGGGCGAGTACGGGCTCCGCGACCTCTACGTGGGCGTGCCGGTCCGCATCGGGGCGGGCGGCGTCGAGAAGGTGCTCGAGATCGACCTCACGCCGGACGAGCGGAAAGCGCTCGAGGTGTCCGCGTCGCACGTTCGCGAGCTGGTGGAAGCGACCGATCGGGTGCTCGCCCAGGCATGAACATCCACGAGCACCAGGGCAAGGAGCTGCTGCGCCGCTACGGCGTGGCGGTTCCGGAGGGCAAGGCCTGCTTCACCGTCGACGAAGCGGTCGCGGCAGCCGAGGCGATGGGATTTCCGTGCGTGGTGAAGGCGCAGATCCACGCGGGCGGACGCGGCAAGGCGGGCGGCGTGAAGCTCGTGAAGAGCGCGGCCGAGGCGCGCACGGCGGCGGAAGCGCTGCTCGGCAAGACGCTCGTGACGCACCAGACGGGGCCGCAGGGCCGCGTCGTGCAGCGGCTGCTGGTCGAGCAGGGCTGCCGGATCGCGCGCGAGCTGTACCTCGGCATCGTGGTCGATCGCGCGGTCGGCCGCATCACCGTGATGGCGTCCACCGAAGGCGGCATGGAGATCGAGGAGGTGGCGGCGCGCACGCCGGAGAAGATCGTCCGCGAGGTGATCGATCCGGCCGTCGGGCTCGCGGCCTACCAGGCCCGCCGCATCGCCTTCGCGCTCGGGCTCACGAAGGAGCAGGTGGGCAAGGCGGTCCAGTTTTTGAGCGCGCTCACCCGCTGCTTCGTCGAGTGCGACTGCTCGCTGGTCGAGATCAACCCGCTGGTGGTGACCGAGACGGGGGACCTGCTGGCGCTCGACGCCAAGATCGGGTTCGACGACAACGGGCTCTTCCGGCAACCGGACGTGCGGGCGCTGCGCGACCCCTCCGAGGAAGACCCGCGCGAGACCGAGGCGGCGAAGTACGATCTCTCGTACATCGCGCTCGACGGCAACATCGGCTGCATGGTGAACGGCGCGGGACTCGCTATGGCGACGATGGACATCATAAAGCTGGCCGGGGGCGAGCCTGCGAACTTCCTGGACGTAGGCGGCGGCGCGTCGCAAGAGCGTGTCGAGAACGCCTTCAGGATACTGCTCTCGGACCCGCACGTCCGCGCCGTCCTGATAAACATCTTCGGCGGCATCGTGCGGACCGACATGGTTGCGAGCGGGGTGGTCGAGGCCGCCCGCAAGATAGGCGTCGACGTCCCCGTGGTCGTGCGGCTGGAAGGGACGAACGTCGAGCGCGGACGCGAGGTGATCGAGCAGAGCGGCCTCGGATTCGTCGCCGCGTCGGGCATGAAAGACGCGGCCGAAAAGGTCGTGAGCCTCGTCAGGGGCGCGTAAGTGTTCAGAGCACCTGATAAAGAGGATTGTTCATTCTCAGTGAGACCGAATCAAACCACATAGGACACAGAGGATCAATATGCCTCTGTGTCCTCTGTGTCCTATGTGGTTTTGTACGTATTTCCTGAGACCTGTATCCCCCTATATTTCGGTTATCCCTCCGCGTCATCCGCTGTTAATACAGGTGTCAGCGCGAGGCGGCCTGCTTCAGATAGTCCCGAGCCTCGCGCAGCTCAGGCAGATTGGGATCGGCCTGCTGCCATTGCTTGAGGAACCTGGAATAGGCTTCGGCGGCGGCTTTCGCATCGCCGCTGGCCGAGGCGGCTCTCGCCGAGCCGAGCAGCGATCTCGCCCGGTTGGGCTGGCGCAGAAGCGCCGTGGCGAACTCTGCGGCGGCCTCTTTCGGGCGCCCTGCCGCGAGCAGGATTTCGCCGAAAAGCTCGTGCGACGGCTTGATGAGCGAGGGCGGCCCGGAAGGCGGGGCCATCTCTTCTTCGAGCGCCGTCGCTCGCTTCATAAGGCTGATCGCTTCATCGTGGCTCTTCTTCGACGAAGCGGCGAGCGCGGCTATCTCAAGCTCGCGTATCTCGGCAGGCTTCGAGCGATAAGCGTCCCCGGATGAGGACTCTTTGCGAAACTCGCGGAGCTTTGCGAGGCTCGTTTCGGCTTCGGCCGATCCGCGAGCGGCTGCGGCAAGACCCCGGACGAATACG
>DATMAZ010000069.1:0-28203 GCA_035559675.1 Candidatus Limnocylindria bacterium | reverse complement strand
CATCCCGGCGCCGCGCACGCTTGCGAGCCCGCCGCGGCCGACGAGCCGGCCGAGCTGCTCGGTGAGCGTGGCGCCGAGCCGCGCCGCGCGCGCCGGCAGGCCGTCGCGGAGCAGCACCTCGAGAGCGGCCAGTCCCGCCGCGCACGAGAGCGGATGCCCGCCGAAGGTCGTGACGTGCGCCAGCGGCGGATCGTGCGACAGCGTGCGCATGACCTCGGCGCTGCCGACGAACGCGCCGAGCGGCAGCCCGCCGCCGAGGGCCTTCGCCAGCACCAGCAGGTCCGGCACGGCGCCGGCCTGCTCGAACGCAAACAGGCTCCCCGTTCGCCCGAAGGCCGTCACCACCTCGTCGAAGACCAGCAGCGCGCCGACCTCGCTGCAGCGGCGGCGAAGCGCCGCCAGAAAGCCCGGCGGCGGCATGCGCACGCCGCCCTCGGCCTGCACGGGCTCGATCACCACCGCCGCGGTGTCGCGGTCGATGGCGTCGAGCGCCGCCGTCTCGCCGAACGGCACGAGCCTCGTGTGTGGCAGCAGCGGCTCGAACGGCGCGCGATAGAGCGGGGTGCCGCCGATCGACAAGGCGCCCCAGGTGTCGCCGTGGAAGCCGCCCTCGAAGGCGACGAAGCGGCGCCGCCCGGTGTGCTTGCGCGCAGTCTTGAGCGCGCCCTCGATCGCTTCGGCGCCGCTGTTGGTGAAGTAGACGACGCCGAGCGAGGCGGGCAGCAGCGAGGCGAGCCGCGCCGCCAGCCGCACCTGCGGCGCCTGCACGAACTCGCCGTAGACCATGACGTGGAGGTACTGCTCCGCCTGCGCGCGCACCGCGGCCACCACCTCGGGATGCGCGTGCCCGACGTTGGCGACGCCCATGCCGGCCAGCAGATCGAGGTAGGCGCGCCCGCTGCGGTCCCAGACGGTGGCGCCGGCCGCCCGCACCACGTCGATCCCGAGCGGCGCGTCCGAGGTCTGGCAGACGTGCCGCAAAAACAGCGCGTGCAGGTCGTCGCTCATCGCTCGATGGCCATCACCGCGGTGCGCGACTCGCGGAGCAGCGAGCCCAGCGCCGGACGCTGCCCGCGCGGCCACGAGAGCGGCGGCTGCTGCATGCGGCCCACGGGGCACACGCGCGCGACGCCGCGCGCCCGCAGCCCGGCGGGCGGCGGGACGTTGGTGCCGAGACACTCGATCGCGTTCGGCGGGAAGCACTCCGGCAGCCGCGCCACGTCGGGGAGCGGCAGCACGCGAATGGTGCGCGCTCCGCAGGTCGGGCGGAAGGTCGGATCGGACTCGCGCACGACCGCGCCCCACGCCCCGGCCTGCACGCCGGCCCCGCTCCAGGCGGCCTCCTCGAGAAAGGTACGCACGGCCGCCCGCTCCTCGACCGTCGCGGGCGCCGGCGGCAGCCGTTCCGCGAGCAGCATGAGCGCGTCGGCAAGCCCGGCGGCCACGCGTTCCGCGTCGCCCACCACCCAGCAGACGTGCGCCGAGAGACAGCCGCGCTGCTCGTAGAGCGCCACGTCGAGCGCGGCGCCGGCGTAGTCCACATCGGCGTTGGTGTCGATCAGCAAGGCGCCGTAGCGCGTGCCGTGCGCCAGCACGCGGCCGGTGGCGCGCTCGGCGAGCGCCGCCACCGTTGCGTCGTGCCCGGTGAGCACGGCGATCGGGGCATCGAGCAGCACGTCGTCGAGCGCCGAGTCGTGCGGCCAGAACACGGGCACCACGGTGGCGGCGAGCGCCGGATCCACCGCCGCCAGCGCGCGCTGGAAGGCCGGCGCCGAGATCGTGTCGCGATGTCCCGACTTCACCACCACCGCCGAGCCGGCGAGACAGCCGAGCGCGATCGCCGGGACGGCGAGCGCCGGCACGTTCGAGGCGAGGATGCAGGCGATCCATTCCGCGGGCTCACCGACGTCGGTGCCTTCGCGCTCGACGAGCCCGCGCATGGCGTCCCGGTCGAGCATCGCGGCCGTGCGCGGCAGCACCTCGGCGAGCATGGACGGATGCAGTCCGCTGGATTCGGCGAGCGCGGCCAGCGCCGGGTCGGCGAGCCAGCGGGGCGCGGCCGCGGCGAGCGAGGCCGCGGTCGCGTCGGTGGTGTGCCGGCCGAGCCGGGTGCGCGCGTCGATCGCGGCCGCGATGGCGCGCGAGAGGCCGGCGGTCGTCATGGCGACATCGCGACCAGCAGCTGGCCGCAGCCACGCGGCGGCGCGCCGCTGACGCGTCCCTCGACCACGATGCCGTCGCCGCCGGTGGCATGGCCGAGGTCCTCGGTCAGTACCACCGACACCGAGCCCCAGTTCGCCAGGTCGTGGTGGCACAGCAGCCCCGTGGCACCGGGTGCCACCGGCGTCAGGGTGTCGGGGTCGAGCACACGCGTGCGCAGCCAGGGCGGCGCCACGAGACGGCGCGCAGCCAGGCTGCGTCCGGCCATCCGGTCGGCGAGCACGCTGTCGTACCGCTGCGAGCAGAGCTCGGTCATGCCGTACTCGTTCACGCAGAAGTAGCCGGCGATGCCGAGGTGCGTCCAGCAGGCGCGGAGAAATCCCGGGCGCGAGAGCGGCCGCGGCATGCCCTTGGCGCCGCCGGTGTCCATCACGCGGCTCCCGGGGCCGAGCCGGCAGCTGAATCCCGTGTCGAAGAGCCGGACGAAGGCGGCGGTCGGCCCCGCGAGCAGCACGGGCTCGCCGCTCGCCGCCAGCGCCGCGAGCCGCTCGCGCAGGCGCGCGAGATCCAGCCCCTCGTCGCCCACGAACCATTCGACGCTCGTGCCGAACGCCTCGCCGACCCACGCGCACATGTGCACGAGCGACGAGTCGGGCCGCGCGGCGAGCGGCGGCAGGAGGAAGAGACAGGCGAGCCGCTCGTCGTCGGGCACGACGAAGTGGCGGAAGCCCGCGAGCGCCGAGGCGCGATAGAGCGACAGGTGCACGATGGGGTGGCGGCCGCGCGCGCCCGCGCCGCCGGTCGTCCCGCTGGTGCGAAACGCCGCCTCGGCCGGACCCGTCGCCAGATCGGCATGCCGGAACGCGGCCGCCGGCACCGCCGGCACGTCGGTCCACGACGCCACGGTGGCCGGCGTCACTCCACGTCGCTCGCAATACGACCGATACGCCGCCACGCGCTCGAACTGATGCGCGAAGGCGCGCAGCGCCCACTCCTCGAAGCCCTCGAAGACGCCGCCGTCCGCCCAGGCCCGAATGGCGGCCTCCAATGCCGCCACGTGCGACACGACCGAACGGTAGAAGTGGTGATTCGCGGTGTCAACGCGCCCGATTCCACCGTCGATGCATGCCGCCGTGCGCCATGATCGAACCTGGTAGTGTCCCCGGAGGTGGTGGAAATCACGGGAAGGTCGACGAGCTGCTGCGGGCGCTGGGGCTCGACGGCATGTCGAAGTCGGAGGTGTCGCGGGTGTGCGCCGAGCTCGACGCATCGGTGGAGGCGTTTCGGTCGCGGGGCCTCGAGGGCGAGCACCGGTGCGTGTGGATCGACGCGACCTACCACAAAGTCCGCCAGGACGGCCGGGTGCAGAGCATGGCGACGGTGGTGGCGATCGGGGTGGCCGCGACCGGCGAGCGGCAGATTCTCGGCGTCGATGCGGGGCCGTCGGAGGATCGGGCCTTCTGGACGGCCTTCTTGCGCAGCCTGGTGAAGCGCGGGCTCCGCGGCGTGCGGCTCGTCGTCTCGGATGCGCGCGAGGGGCTCCTGGCTGAGGCACGGCTGCGGGCGATCGAGTATCGTGTCGCTGGCGAGTCTCGCGTGGATTGCGATGCGACGGGCAAGCCCGAGGCTGGGCAGTCACGGCAAATTGCAGCAGCCACCTTGCCCCCTCGTGCGTGAATGCGCTACGCAGGAAGCGATGGCGGACAAGTACGAGCTCTTCGACCAGGCGGTCGATCTGGTGGCCGACGGCAAGCTCGACGCCGCCGTGTCCAAGTACCGCGAGGCGCTCGAGCTCGACGCGGACTTCGCCGACGCCTGGCAAGGCCTCGCGCTGGCCTACAACGACCTCGGGCGCCACGCCGAGGCGATCGACGCGGGCAAGAAGCTCTGCGAGCTCACGCCCGACGACGTGCTCGCGCACACCACGCTGTCGCGCATCTACCAGGCGGCGGGGATGATCGCCGAGGCCGAGGCCGAGGGCGGCAAGGCGCGCATCCTCGACTGGAAGCGGCAGCTGAAGGAAGGCGAGTGAAGGAGCGCAGCGACCGCGAGGTGCTGGCGGGGCTGATCGAGCGCAGCCGGCTGCTGATCGCGCTCTCCGAGGAGATTCCGGTCGAGACCAAGCTGCAGACCCAGCCGCTGCTGAAGCAGATGGACGAGCTCATGGCCGCCGAGGAGCCCGACGCCCGCCGCGTGCGCGCGACCCACGCGCTGCTCGTGCGCGAGCTGTCGGAGTACGCCGACCTCGACGCGCTGCTCTCGGCCATGGAGCATTTCCTTCCCTGAGCGATGAGCGCGCTCTCGCACGTCCGCGTGCTCGACTTCACGCGCTTTCTCGCCGGGCCGTACTGTACCTCGCTGCTCGCCGATCTCGGCGCCGACGTGGTGAAGGTCGAGAATCCGAAGGGCGGCGACGAAGGACGCTTCGCGTACGAGCCGGTCGAGGGCGTGCCCGTGCTCTTCGAGGCCACCAACCGCAACAAGCGCGGCATCACGCTCGACATCCGGCATCCCGACGGCCGCGCGCTGTTCTTGAAGCTGCTCCCGCACTTCGACGTCCTGGTGGAGAACTTCGCCGGCGGCACGCTCGAGCGCTGGGGGTTGGCGCCGGCCGATCTCTGCCGCGACCACCCGCGGCTCATCGTGGCCAGCCTCTCGGGCTTCGGGCAGACGGGGCCGTGGCGCGACCGGCCGAGCTACGACATCATCACGCAGGCCTCGAGCGGCTTCATGTCGCTCACGGGCTTTCCGGGCAATCCGCCGACCCGCGGCGGCGGCTCGCTCGGCGACTACGTGCAGGGCCTGTTCGGCGCCGTCGGCGTGCTGGCGGCGCTCGCGGCGCGCGAGCGCACGGGCCGCGGGCAGGCGGTGGACGTCTCCAGCCAGGACGGCATGTTCTCGCTGCTCGACTGCTGGCCGTCGATGTACGCCGCCTCGGGGCGGCTGCCCGTTCAGGTGGGCAACGCGCACCTCGGCACCGCGCCCTACGATTGCTATCGGGCGCGCGACGGCTGGGTCGTGATCGCGGTCGCCAGCAACAAGCTCTTCCGCGCGCTCGCTGCGGCCATCGGGCGCCCCGAGCTCGGCACCGACCCGCGCTTCAAGCACGTCTCGGGACGGCTCGAGCGCCGCGAGGAGGTAAACGCCATCGTCGGTGCGTGGGTGGGCGAGCGTACCGTCGCCGAGGTGGTAGACGCGCTCGGTCCCGAAGGCGCCGGCGTCCCGTGCTCGCCCGTCTACACGGTCGACCAGCTGCTCACGCACCCGCAGCTGCTCGCCCGCGGCATGATCCAGCGGCTGCCGCACCCGGTGCTGGGCGAGCTGGTCGTGCCGGGCGTGGTGCCGAAGCTCTCGGAGACGCCGGGCGCGGTCCGCGCACCCGGGCCCGCGCTGGGGCAGCACAACGACGAGATCTACGGGACGCTGCTCGGCCTCTCGCCCGAAGAGCGGCAGCGGCTCCGCGACGTGAAGGCGATCTAGCCCCTCAGGGCGTGGCAGGCTGGGCGCCGGCGGCCTTCAACGTGGCAAGCTCGGTGCTCTTGCGCTGGAGATCGGCCTGGCACTGGCTGAGGCGGGTGTTCGCGACCTCGTACTTGCCCTCGGCGTCGGTGCGCTGCTTCTTCAGCTCGACGATCTGCGCGTCCAGCGCGGCGACTCGCGTGCGGAGCGCGGGCGCGCCCTCGGCGCCGGAGCCGTACATCAGCCAGGCGGCGAAGAAGCCGGCGCCGAAGGTGACGATCAGGACGACGACGCGCTGAATGCCGGCCCAGGTGGCCTCTTGCACGCGCTTTTTCGCGGTTTCCTCGTCGATTTCGTTCAGCTCCACGACGGCCCTCCTTCGCCGGCCCCCCCATAGCCCAGGGCCGCCGGGGCGTAAAGCCCCGCAGCGGGCTCGCGGCCTGCGCCCGCGCGTCAGGCGATGGGCGCGCCGCGATCGGTCGTGAGGTACTCGCGCATGAGACGCGGCGCCTTGCGGATCGCCTCCTCGAACGTCCGGAAGGCCTCCTCGCGCACCCATTCGCCGTGTACCCAGGCGTCGAACGAGGAGTCGCGCCCGAAGCGGATCTCCACCAGCCGCTCGCCCACCGGACGCCCCGTGGCGATCGCGCGCACCGACTCGCCCGAGTCGACCAGCACGCCGCGCGCGTTCGGCGGCAACGGCAGCGCCGCGCGGATCTTGGCCATCCGCTCCTCGGGCACGCGTTGCTTCTCGAGGAGCCGCAGTACCGCCCAGCTGCCCTCCGGGCACTCCACCTCCTCGAACCACTTGAGGTTCAGGTCGGTGAGCCGGCGTTGCGCGCGGTCCTGATCGTAGCCGTCGCCGGCGTGGAAGAAGCGGCGGCCGAACTTGGCGGGCGGGCGCTCCGCCGGCACGCCGGTCTTCTGCTGATCGATCCACCAGCGGCCCTCGAGGTTCGGCTGATCGCCCTGTCCACCCACGCGACGACATGTAGCCAAGCATTGCCGCCGCGACAACCGCGCGTTATGGGATCGCCGCATGACGAGCGAGGGGCCGCTGGCGGGGACGTGGGGCCTGATCCTGGGGGCGTCGAGCGGCTTCGGCGCCGCCACGGCGCGCGCCTGCGCCGCCGCCGGCATGAGCATCATCGGCGTGCACCTCGACCGCAAGGCGACCATGCCGCTGGCCGAGGCGGTGGTGCGCGACGTCGAGGCGGCCGGGGCCGCGGCCCACTTCTTCAACGTCAACGCCGCCGACGAGCAGAAGCGCGCCCAGGTCTGCGAGCGGGCTGCGGCGCTGGTGACGTCCCCGCCGCTCCGGCTCGTCATGCACTCGCTCGCCTTCGGCACGCTCCGTCCCTTCGTCGGCGCGACGCCCGCCGAGCAGGTGACCAAGGCGCAGCTCGAGATGACGCTCGACGTGATGGCGCACTCGCTGGTGTACTGGACCCAGGAGCTGGCGGGGCGGGGGCTGATCGGCGCGGGCACGCGCATCTTCGCGATGACGAGCGCCGGCGGCGCGCGCGTGCTGCCCGCCTACGGGCCGGTCTCCGCGGCCAAGGCCGCGCTCGAGTCGCACGTGCGGCAGCTCGCCCTCGAGCTCGGGGCGCGCGGCGTGGCGGTGAACGCGATCCGCGCCGGCGTGACCGACACGCCCGCCTCGCGGAAGATCCCCGGCGCCGAGCTGATCTTCGCCGAGGCCGCGCGCCGCAACCCCGGGGGCCGGCTCACGCGTCCCGAGGACGTGGCCCAGACGATCGTGGCGCTCTGTCAGGGCCCGTCGACGTGGGTGAGCGGCAACGTGATCGGCGTCGACGGCGGCGAGGACGTGGTCGGCTAGGGCTTACGCGGCCGCGGCCGCCACGTGGTCGAGGTGGGCGAGCGTGCCGGAGCGGTCGAGCGTCGGAATCGAGACCACCACGCGGTCGGCGCCCGCCTCGGCGTACGCCGCGAGCACGTCCTTGCCGGGAAGCATCTCGAGCGCCGGCTCTTCCATGCCCGGAAGCGCGCCGATCATCACCGTGTAGGTGATGCGCGTGGGGTCGCGGTCCTTGGCGCGCGCGAGCGCCGCGATCTCCTCGCGCGCCGCGCGCAGGTCGGCCGGCGACACGCCGATCGGCAGCCAGCCGTCGCCCCATTCCGCCACGCGCTTGCGGACGTTCGGGCCCATGCCGCCGATGATGACCGGCGGGTGCGGTCGCTGCGCCGGCGCGGGCCGGCAGAGCACCTGCGGGAAGCGAATCCACTTGCCCTCGAAGGCCACGGGCTCGCCCGTCCAGAGCTTGCGCATCGCGGCCACCGCTTCGCGCATGTAGCCGAAGCGGTACGGGAAGTGGGGCGTGAACAGATCCATCTCCTCCTTCAGCCACCCGGCGCCGATGCCGAAGAGGAAGCGGCCCCCCGAGAGGTGATCGACCGTGGCTACCTGATGCGCGGTGAGCAGCGGGTCGCGCTCGGGGACGAGGCAGATGCCGGTGGCGACCTTGAGCCGCGTCGTGACCGCCGCGGCCGCCGCCAGCAGGGCGAACGGATCGGGCAGCTCGCGGTACGGGCGGGGGAGCTTGCCGTCGGCCGAGAGCGGATAGCGGGTCGTGTGCTCGACGGGCACGACCGGATGCTCGGGGAGCCAGAGCGATTCGAGCTGCCGCTCCTCGCAGGCGCGAGCCAGGTCGGTGATCGGGAGCGAGCGCTCGGTGGCGAACGTGAGGATGCCGACGTCCATGCCGGCCGGTCTAGCGGCGGAGCGGCATCGCCCGCAAGGCGTCGCCTTCGCAATCGCTGGGGCCCTCCGCTAGAAGTGCGCGAATGTTCCGCGCCGCGCTGCTGCTGTTGATCGGCCTGGGTGCCGCTGGCGTCGCCCGCGCCGAGCCGCCGGGGCCGGGCGGCGTGCTCGACGCCGCGACGGCCGCGACGGCCGCCGAGCTGCTCCCGCCCGAGCTGATCGCCCGCTACCAGGCGGGCGAGTACCGCAACACGATTGCGGCCTGGACGACCGCCCCCGCGTTCGCGCCCGCCTTCGTGGAGGCCACCGCGCGCCATCAGGGCGCGCTCGCGGTGAGCGAGCGCGGCACGATTCTCCAGGGCCGCGACGGGCCGCGCGCCATTGGACTCTACGGGCTGCCGTTCGCCATCGACCCGGGCGACCCGCAGGCCGGCGTGAAGGCGATCTGGAACGCCTACTACGCGCTCTGGCGCGTCGGCAGCACGGAGGACGTGCTGGCGCTGGACTGGCTCAGCCGTGGCGGGCTCGAGCGGCAGGCCGTGATGGAGACGCGCACGCTCTACTACGAGGGCGTGCCGAGCGGGCTCGCCTCCCGAGAGAACCCGCTCGACCTCGCCGCCCAGCAGTCCGCGGTCGTCACCTCGCCCGCCGATCTGAACGGCACGGCGTCGCTCGTCTGGCGCTTCCGCGATCCGGACAAGCAGGACGAGGCGTGGACGTACGTGCCGGCGCTCCGCCGCGTGCGCAAGATCTCGCCCACCAACCGCTCCGACGGCTTCCTCGGCTCGGATCTGAGCCAGGACGACGGCGCGTTCTTCGACGGCAAGCCCGAAGCGTTCGAGTGGAAGCTGCTCGGCGCGCGCGACGGCTACGTGCTCGCCGATCCGGCGAGCCTCACCGGTGGGGTGAAGCGCAACGCCTTGCCGAACGGCGGATACGCGGACGAGTGGCCGCCCGGGCAGACGGTCGTTGGCTATCAGGACAAGAGCTGGACCGGTGTGGCCTGGGCGCCGGTGGCGCCGGTGCTGGTGCGCCGCAAGCTCTGGGTGGTGGAGGCGCGACCGCGCGACCCGTACTACCTGTTCCGCCGCATCGAGATCGCGCTCGACCAGGAGACGTTCCAGGGCGTGTGGAGCCGCAAGTTCGACGCGCAGGGCACGCTGCTGCGGAGCCTGCAGTTCCTCGTCTACGGCGCGGAGCCCACGCCCGACGGCGAAGCCATGCCGGCCTCGTCGATGGGGTACCTCGCGGCGGTGAACGTGAAGGCGAACCGGGCGACCGTCACCGGCACGGCGCCGCCCGGGCCGTCGCGCCACTACCGGCGCGTGCCGCTCGATCCCGCGCTCTTCTCCCTCGAGCGGCTGGGCGCGGGGAAGTGACGGCTCACTCGCCGGCGAGCTGCCGGTAGCGGCCCTGATAGAAGAGCAGCGGCCGCCCGCCGCGCACGGCGAAGTGCTCGACGCGGCCGATGTGGATCACGTGGTCGCCGGCCTCGTGCGTCTCGGTGAGCGTGCACTCGATGTGCCCGAGCGTGCCGTCGAGCACCGGAACGCCCATGGCGTTCGTCTCGTAGGCCACGCCCTCGAACTTGAAGCCGCCGGACTTGGCGAAGCGGTTGGAGAGATCCTCCTGCGCTTCGGTCAGCAGATTCACCACGAAGCAGCGCGAGGCGTAGAAGTGCGAGAAGGTCTCCGCCTTGCGGTCGATGCAGATCAGCACGAGCGGCGGGTCGAGCGAGAGCGAGGTGAAGGCGTTGGCGGTGAGTCCGTAGGGCCGTCCCTCGTCGTCGCGCGTGGTGACGATGGTGACGCCGGTGGCGAAGTGTCCCATCACCCGCCGCAGCTCCTTCGCATCGATCATGGCAGGCATTCCCTAGCGGTCGCGGGCGGGAAGTGCCAGCAGGCGCGCCGCCTCCGCGGGCGTGGCGACGGGCCGTCCGACCGCGCGCGCGAGCGTCACCACCTCGGCTACCAGCTCGGCGTTGGCCGGCGTGCGCGCTCCGGCGTAGTCCTCGAGACCGACGCGCACGTGGCCGCCGCGCTCCAGCGCGCGCCGCGCCATGCCGCAGCCCACCACGTCGCCCCCGATGACGGCGACGGCCCAGGGGAGCCCGCTGTCGCCCAGGAGCTCCAGGTACGCATCGAGGGCGCGCGCCGTGGGCGGCAGCCCGAAGGTGGCGGCGCCCGCCGTCCCGCCGAGATAGCCGGCGTCGCCGCCGAAGTAGAGCTTGACGAAGCTGCCGGCCGGCAGCCGGCCGGCGCGGTAGTAGGCGAGCGCCGTGCGCAGAAACCCCGGCTCGAAGATCGAGATGCTGGGGCCGAGGCGTAGCCGCTCGAGGAGCGCCACCGTCCAGCGGATGTCGGCGAAGGTGTTCTGGTAGACGAACTCGAAGCCGCCGGGCAGGCCGTCTGCGTCCGCGCCACCGAGGTTCACGGAGCCCGGATCGAGCACGCCCATGCGTGCCACGCTGGCCAACGGCTCGACGTGCGCGAAGCGCGCCGGCGTGTCGCCGCCGAAGCCGACCGTGGGGTAGAGGATGGCGTCCGGCACCGCCGCCACCACCGGACGCCAGCCCGCGAGGTAGCGCGCGGCGGCCGCCGGCCCCGGCAGCGCGAACTCGTCGATGTGGGTGTGCACGATGGCGGCGCCCGCTGCGAGGCAGGCGAGCGCGTCGGCCGCGATCTCTTCGGGGAGAAGCGGCACGTGGGGGTTGCGCGCCCTCGGCGTGACGCCGTTCAGCGCCACCTCGATGATGACCGGCTCGCTCATGGGCGCCGCCGCGGCGGGCCGAGCACCCAGCCGCCGTTGTCGTGGTACCAGCCGCCGGCGGCGGCCGTCCCGCCGTCCACGGGCAGCAGCACGCCGGTGACGTAGCTCGCCATCTCGGAGGCGAGGAAGACGGCCGCACCCGCCACGTCGTCGACCTCGCCGGCGCGTCCGAGCGGCACGATGTCCGCGAAGCGCGCCTCGTCGCCCGGCGGCACCACGGCGGCGAGCCCCTCGGTCATGCAGATGTCCGGGGCGATGGCGTTCACGCGGATGCGGTGCGGGGCGAGCTCGAGGGCCATCGTGCGCGTGAAGCTCACGACGGCGGCCTTGGCGGCGGCGTAGACCGCGTAGCCCGGCGCGGCGCGCGAGGCCTCGATGGTGACCACGTTCACGATGCTGCCGCCGCGCCCGTGCTCCTGCATGTGACGGCCCACGATCTGCGTGCCGTGCAGGACCGAGCGCAGGTTCACGCGCAGCATGGCGTCCCAGGCCTTCTCCGGGCTGTCGAGGAACCAGCGGTGGAACACCCCGCCTACGTTGTTCACCAGGATCTGCACGTCGCCGAAGGCGTCGCGCGCCGCGGCGAGGACCTGCGTGAGAGCCTGCGGCGTACGCGCGTCACCCGTCACCACCACCGCCCGGTCGGCAGGCAGCTCGCTGCGCGCGCGCGCGGCGCGCTCGGGGTCGATCTCCAGCACCGCGACGCGCCCGCCGAACGCGACCACGGCGCCCGCGATGCCCCGCCCGATGCCGGCGCCGCCGCCCGTCACGATGGCGGTGCGGCCGGTGAGCAACGCGCGCGCCGGGTCCATCAGCGCGGCGTGTACGCTACCAGCACGCGCTCGCCGGTCTTGAAGCCCTCGCGAAAGCTCGCCTCGTGCCGCGCCCAGCCCTCCGGGTACTTGGCGGCGAACGCCTTCATGAGCTTCGCCTCGATCGCGGGATCGCGCACCACCTCGCCCGTCGCTTCGAAGGTCGGCCCGCTGCGGGAGCCGATGGCGATGCGGGCCTTGGTGCGGCCGGCCCGGATCCGCCTGACGCGCCACGACTGCGGCCGGGTGCCGACGTAGAGCTTGCCGCCGTCGACGAAGAACCAGATCTCGGCGGGCGTGCTCCATTCCCCGGACTTCCGCTCGCTCTGAATGTAGACGTACGTCGCCTCCGCGAGCTGCTTCTCCTGCTCCGGGGTGAACCCGGCGAGAGCGGGGACGGCGGTCAGGAGGACCGTGGCGAGAGCGAGTGCGCGCATGGCGGGACCTTAGCGCCGGGGAGCGGTCGCTCACAAGGGATGCTACAGTCAGGGTCGCGTGAGCATCGAGGTGCACATCGCCACGCCGGCCGATCGCGAGGCGGTCCTCGCGTTGCTGGTGGCACAGCTGCGCGACCACGGCATCGCCACGCCCGGCGCGGAGATCGCCGGCGTGGTGGACCTGCTGCTCGAGCGGCCGCACCGGGGGCGGCTGCTCCTCGCCTGGGACGGCGCACGCCCGGTCGGCGTGGCTGCTGTGTCGTTCGGCTTCCCGCTGGAGCACGGCGGCCGGGGCGCGTGGCTGGAGGAGCTGTACGTCGAGCCGGCGGCGCGCGGGCGCGGCACCGGCACGCGGCTGCTCGAGGCCGCGCTCGAGGAGGCGAGTCGCGGCGGCGCGGTGGCCATCGACCTCGAGGTGGAGCGGGGCCACGAGGCGGTCGAGCGGCTCTACGAGCGTCACGGCTTCGTGCCGCTCGTTCGCACCCGCTGGGCCCGGCGGCTCGGCGTGGCGGCCGAGGCGGGCCCGCCGCCGCCGCAGACCATGCGCGGCGGCTGCTTCTGCGGCGCCGTGCGCTACGAGATCGACGGCGCACCGCGCCAGGTGTCGCACTGCCACTGCTCGATGTGCCGCCGCACGGCCGGCGCGCCCGTGGTCACCTGGGCGACCTATCCGCTCGCGGCGGTGCGCTGGACGCACGGCACGCCGGCCACGCTGCGCTCGTCGCCGCCGGCGACCCGCCGCTTCTGCAGCACGTGCGGCACGGCGCTGGCGTTCCACACCGCCGAGGAGCCGGAGTGGATCGACGTCACCGTCGCCAGCATGGACGACGCCGCGTCGCTCTGGCCCGACGAGCACGTCTGGTACGAGGACCGGCTGCCCTGGCTGGCGCTCGACGACGATCTGCCGCGCTGGCCCCGCGGGCAGCGCGACTGAGCCGCGCCCGGCGCTACGCCGCGCAGACGTACTCCGCGGTCTCGCGCCATCCGAGCCGGTCGAGAAAGGCGCGAATCCGCGTGCGGGCCTCGAGCCCCGCCACCGACGCCACCAACGGGCCGCGCGGCAGCGCGACGAGCGCCTCGGGCGGCACCACCGGCGCCCCGTGGATCGTCTGCCCGAGGCGTCCGGGATGCAGCTCGATCACGTGGGACGGCCGCTTGCCTTCGGCGGCGAGTGCCTGGCGGAGCGCGCGGCCGGTGTCGCCGTAGCCCCAGAGCACGTAGCGGTCGGTTCCGGCGAGCAGCCCGCGCGCCAGGTGATGCGCCTTGCACGCGGTGATGCGTTCCAGCGCGTAGTCGGGGTGCGCGCGCGTGAGCCGCGCCGGGCCGTCGCGCCAGGCGAGTAGCCGCGCCGGCACGACGGCGAGGCGGAGCCCGGCGGCGAGCATGCGGAGTACGAGGTCGTAGTCCTCCGGCCAGCCGCAGGCGCGCCAGCCGAAGCGCTCGAGCACCTCGCGCCGCGCGCAGAGCGTCGGGTGCACGAGCGGATTCTCCACGAACGCCTCGGCACGCACTCGCTCGGGCGTGTCGATGGAGTCGAGCCAGCGCTCGTAGGCGCGCCAGCCGTCGCGGAGGCCGGCGCGCGGAAAGATGCGGACCCGGGCGCCCACCGCCGCCAGCGACGGATCGGCCTCGAGCGCGGCGACCTGCCGCGCGAGCCGCTCGCGGTGCATGACGTCGTCCGCGTCCATGCGCGCCACCCAGCGGCCGCGGCACGCGGCGAGGCCGGCCTGGAGCGCGGCCGCGATGCCGGCTCCCCGGCCCGGCACCACGCGGATGCGCGCATCCCGGCCGGCCGCCGCCGCGGCGACGGCGGCGGTCTCGTCACGCGACGCGTCGTCGACCACGATGCATTCCCACGCCGTCAGCGTTTGACGGCGGACGCTCGCCAGCGCCGACGCGATGGTCGCGGCGGCGTCGCGCGCGGGGAGCAGCACCGAGACGAGCGGGGGCGTCACGCCGGGTCGCTTGGCACGCCGGCCGCGGCCCGTGCCAACCCGCCGGGTTTCTAGCATGTGTACGCGCTTCACGCTACATGGAAACGGATGGATCGTTGGGCACGGTGGCTGGTGGCGCACCCGCGCATCGTGCTCGCGCTGGCGGCCGTGGTCACCCTCGTGCTGGGCCGCTACGCGCGCGAGGTGCGCTTCGAGAGCTCGCTCGCGAGCGTGCTCCCGCAGGGCGACCCGGCCGTCGCGTACTACGAGGAGACGCGCACCGATTTCGGAAGCGACGACGTCGCGGTGATCGGCGTGCGCGCCGACGACGTCTTCGCGCCGGCGACGCTCGAGAAGATCGCCCGGGTCACCGATCAGCTCGCCAAGATCGACGGGGTCGAGTCGGTGCTGAGCCTCACCAACGCGGTCGACGTCGCCGCCGACGTGTTCACGCCGCCGCCACTGCTGCCTCGCATGCCACCCACGCCGGAGGACATCGCCGACCTGCACGAGGTGCTGCAGAAGCGGCCGGTCTACACGAAGAACCTGCTGGCCCCGAACGGCAAGGGTGCGGCGATCAACGTCTTCTTGCGGCCGATGACGGACGCCGAATACGAGGCGCTCGACATCGAGGGCAACATCGCGCGCGTGCTGAAGGAGGCGGGCGGGCCGGAGGAGTTCTTCTACACCGGCACCGCGCACCTCAAGTACGAGGCTGCGGCGATGATGCGCCGCGACCTCATCCGGCTGGCACCGCTGGCGCTCTTCCTCATGACGCTGGCGTTCTGGCTGTCGTCGCGCACCAAGCGCGGCGTCATCCTGCCGGCGATGACCGTCGGCATCGCGCTCATCTGGACGCTCGGTATCCTGGTGCTGCTCGGCAAGGCCATCACGCTCGGCACGTTCATGGTGCCGCCGCTCTTGCTGGTGGTCGGCAGCGCCTACGTGATCCACGTGACGGCGCACTACTACGAGCAGGCCGAGTTCGACAGCGACCCGCGCACCGTGGTGCGACGCACGATCGAGCGGGTCTCCACGCCCTTTCTCATCTCGGCGCTCACCACGATCGTGGGCTTCGGCTCGCTCATGGTGAGCCGCATCCCCGCCATCTTCGATCTGGGCTTCCTGGCCGTCGTCGGCGTGGCCGCGCTCACCGTCTCCGCGCTCACCGTGCTGCCGGCCACGCTGGTGCTGCTGCCCGTCGAGCGGGTGGCGCAGCGGGCGCGCGGTGCCTCGGCGCTGCTCGACGGCCTGTTCGTGCGGCTCGGGCGCTGGGCGTTCGCCTCGCGCTACGCCATCCTCGCCACCGCGTTCTTCGTGGCGGCGGTGGCGTTGATCGGCATTCCGCGGATCCACGCCGACTCCGACTTCATGGAGTACTTCACGCCGGACTCGACGGTCCGCCGCGACAACGAGATCATCAACCAGCAGATCGTCGGCTCGAACCCCTTCTACATCGTCGTCGAGGGCCCGAAGGACGGCACGATGGCGCGCTGGGAGGTGCTGCGCCTGGTCAAGGACCTGCAGACCTTCGTGGAGACGCTGCCGGGCGTCACCTCGTCGCTGTCGCTGGTCGACTACCTCGAGCTGCTGGAATCGGGCCTGGCCTCCGGCGCGGCGAAGGACCTGGTGGTCGACGAGCACGGCCAGCTGCGTCCCGCCGAGCCGCCGAAGCCCTTCTGGGAGGAGCCGCAGAACCTCAAGCCGGTCATGGCCATGGTGAAGACCAGCCCGGAGACCTTCGCCAGCGTGGTGACCAAGGACTTCCGCCGCGCCAACATCCTGGTGCGCACGAGCCTCGCCGGCACGCGCGCCATCCAGCAGACGCTCGACCGAATCCGCGAGTACGTCGACGATCACTTCCCCGCCGAGCTGCGCGTGCACCTCACCGGCAACCTCGTGCTGGTGAACCGGACCGCCGCCAGCATCGTGACCGGCCAGCTCCAGAGCCTCGGCATGGCGATGGTGGCGATCTTCATCGTGCTCGCCCTGATGTTCCTCTCGGTCCGCATCGGGCTGCTCGCCGTCATCCCGAACGTGCTCCCGGTCGTGTTCTTCTTCGGCGTGCTCGGCTGGTTCGGGATCTACCTCAACCTCGGCACGAGTCTCATCGCCGCCACCTCGCTCGGGCTCGCGATCGACGCGACCATCCATTACATGGCGAGCTTCAACCGCGAGCTGCAGGGCGAGACCGACCAGACCGCGGCGATCCAGCGGGCACTGAGACGGGTCGGTACGCCCACCCTCTACACGACGAGCGCGCTGCTCCTCGGCTTCCTGGTCTTCGGTCTCTCGAGCTTCGTGCCGATCCGGGACTTCGGGCTGCTGACCGGCGTCACGCTCGGCGTGAGCCTGATTGCCAACCTGGCGCTGCTGCCCGCGCTGCTCGCCACCACCAAGATCATCACCCTCTGGGACCTGGTCGGCGTGCGGCTCGGCCAGGAGCCCACCCGTACCATTCCGCTCTTCGAGGGGCTCAGGCCCTCGCAGGCCCGGGTGGTGGTGCTGATGGGCGAGGTGCGGCGCTTCGAGCCCGGTGCCTACGTGATCCGCCAGGGCGAGGCCGGCAACGAGATGTACGTGCTTCTCGACGGACGCGCCGACGTGGTGATCGGCGGCGATGGGACGCGGCGCCAGCGCGTGGCCCAGCTCGGGCGCGGTGACGTGTGCGGTGAGATGGGGCTCGTGCGCCAGCACGTGCGCGGTGCCGACGTGGTGGCAGCGACGCCGGTCGAGGTGCTGGCCGTGGACGAGCGCTTCCTCGAGCGCATCCAGCGCCGCTACCCCCGCATCGCCGCGCGCGTGTTCCTGAACCTCACGCGCATCCTGAGTGACCGCCTGGAGCAGGCGAACCAGCGCTTCGTCAAGGCCGTCGGCCAGGCCTAACGTCCCGGCGATACACGGGTTTCCCGAGCGGCGAAATTTGTTGACGCGCTCTGGCGGCTGTGGGAGCTTACCGCGCGCGTCATGCGGCATACGTCGATCTTGGCTCTCCCGCTCACCTGGCTGCTGGCGGCTGCTCCCGCGGCGCTCGCGCAGAGCACCACGTCGACGACGATCGAGTCGACCACGTCGACCACGGTGATGACGAGCACGACCTCGACCGTCGAGACGACGAGCACCTCGACGACCGTCGAGACGACGAGCACCTCGACCACGGTCGAGAGCACCACCACCTCGACCTCCGTCCCCACGACGACGAGCACGTCCACGACCTCCACCACGTCCACCTCCCTCCAGACCTGCGACTGCGACGACGTGCCGTTCATGGCCGAGTTCGCCGCCAAGCTGGCGCGCGGGGTGACGGTGCGCGCGGATCTCGGCGTGAACGCGGCCACGGGCGTGGCCGTCGTGGGCGCCAACGCAACCATGACCGAGGGCACCACGCTCTACGCCAACCGCGTGAAGATCGCGCCCGGCGCCGAGGTCGACGACGTGCGCACGAACGCGCTGAACGCCGCCGACACGAACAGCATCAACGGCACCGTCGACCCGGTGGCGCTGCCGTTGAAGGTGCCGTATTGTCCGATGCCGGAGCTCAGCTGCGGTACCGGCGACATGCAGGTGACGGACACCACCACCGAGCTGGCGCCGGGCAGCTACGGCAAGGTGAACGTGGGCACGGGCGCCATCCTGCACCTGCCGGGCAACGGGCACTACCAGTTCTGCGAGCTGCGCATCGCCAACGGCGGGCAGGTTCTGGTCACCCACCAGGTGACCATCGACGTCACGGGCAACGTGATCGTAGGCACCCGTTCGTCTTTCCGCACCGGTGGCGGCGCGCCGTTTACCCTGCGCGTGGGCGGCTCGAAGGTGCTGCTCGGGCGCGAGGCGCTCGTGACGGCGGCGATCACCGCGCCCAACGCCAAGGGCAAGGTGAAGGCCGACAGCACGCTCGCGGGCTGCATGTGCGCGCGCGTGCTGAAGGCGGCCAAGAACGCCCAGCTCACCTGCGCGGGCGACTCCGGCGAGGGCTCGCCGAGCGGTGCCTTTACCGACTGAGCGCGCCTACGCGAGCGCGCCGCCGCAGCTCGAGCCGGCGCCGGCGGTGCAGCCGAAGCAATGGTCCGCGGTGGCGACCGGCAGGCCGGCCGTCTCGTCGAGCGTGCCGAAATCCCACACCGTGCGCGGCGTGCCGGCGCGGCCGTCGGCCAGGGGCAGCTCGAGCATCTGGTTGAAGTCGCAGTCGTAGAGCCGGCCGTCCCAGCCGACGCTCACCAGCGAGCGGCACATGAGCCCGCCGACCGTCTCGGGGTTGAAGTGGTTCACGAGCAGGCTCTGGTACGCCGCCGCCGCGCCTTGGCGGGCGAGCGCCTCGGCGAAGCGCTTGATCGGCATGTTGGTGATCGTGAGCAGCCGGTCGAAGACGATGCCGAAGCTCTGCTGGAGCTCCTCGCGGTAGCGCGCCTCCAGCTCCGCCTGCGCGGGCGGCAGGAAGGCGCCCACGGGGTTGTAGACCAGGTCGAGACGGAGCCCCCGGCCGCCGCCGTAGCCGAGCGCGTTCAGCCGCTGGAGCGCGCGGATGCTCTTGTCGAAGACGCCGTGGCCGCGCTGCGCCTCGACGTTGGCGGCGGTGTAGCAGGGAAGGCTCGCCACGACGTCCACACCGTGCGCGGCCAGAAACTCGGGAAGGTCGTCCTGGCCCGGCTCGAAGAGGACCGTCAGGTTGCAGCGGTCGATCACCCGCCTGCCGAGCCGGCGCGCCTCGGCGACCAGGCGGCGGAAGCACGGATTGAGCTCCGGGGCGCCGCCCGTCACGTCGAGCGTCTCCACGCTCGGGCTCGCCGCCAGCAGCTCGAGCACGCGGGAGGCGACCGCCTCGCCCATGCGCTCGGGACGCTTGGGCCCGGCCTCGACGTGGCAGTGGTGGCAGGCCTGATTGCAGAGCTTGCCGACGTTCACCTGCAGCGTCGTCGCGCTGTCACGCCGAAGCGGCGGGAGCCCGTGCGCGGCCAGCACCTGCGCGAAGGGTGGCGGTGCCATGCTCGCTTCTCTCCCACGCGGTGCGGCGAGCGGCAAGCCGGCACGCGCGCTCCTGGAATTCGCTCGGACGCCGTGCCAGTCTCCGCCCTCTATGACCGACGCCAAACCCCGCGTGCCGGTGAAGCCCGGCTACTACACGGTCCCCGACGATCCCAACGCCACGCCCGAGGTGATCTGCAGCCGCTGCACCGAGTGCGGCGAGTACTTCTTTCCGCGCCGCCTGGTGTGCGCCAAGTGTCTCTCCCGCAAGACCGAGGAAACGCGCGTGCCCGCCCGGGGCACGCTCTACAGCTACACCTTCGTGCACATCCCGCTGTTCGGCTCGACCAAGATCGAGTACGCGGAGGGCTACGGCGTGGGGCAGATCGACCTGCCCGAGGGCCCGCGCATCCAGCTGCCGCTCGCCGGCAAGCGCGAGCAGTTCCGCGTCGGCCAGCAGGTGCGGGGCGAGATCAGCGTCATGCGCGAGCAAGAGGACAAGGACGTGGTGATCCTGCGGTTCCGACCGGTGGAGGCCTGACCGTGGAGCAAGTCGCGATTCTGGGAGTGGGCATGAAGCGCTTCGGGTTCTATCCCGACGTGCACGTGAACGAGCTCGCGCGGGACGCCGGGCTGGCGGCGCTCGACGACGCGGGGCTCTCCTTCGCCGACATCGACGCCGTCTACGCCGGCCACATCTTCATGCAGCCGATGACCGCCGTGCGCGCGGTAAAGGAGCTCGGTCTCACGGGCGTGCCGATCCAGCGCATCGAGAACGCGTCGGCCACCGGGTCGGCCGCGCTGCGCGAGGCGTATCTCGCGGTCGCCGCCGGCCACTACGACAAGGTGCTCGTGCTCGGCCTCGACAAGATGACCGAGGTGATCGGCCGCACGCCGGCCGCGCCCGAGCTGGAGGACGCCATCCTGCCGGCGGCCTTCTTCGCCATGTGGGCCACCCGCCGCATGCACGAGCGCGGCACCAAGCCCGAGCACCTGGCGCGCATCGCCGCCAAGAACTGGAACAACGGGGCGCTCAACCCGATGAGCCAGCGCCAGCCGAAGGAGAAGGTGACGGTCGAGGGCGTGCTCAAGGCCGGCATGGTGGCCTGGCCGCTCACCAAGATGATGGCGTGTCCCATCGGCGACGGCGCCGCCGCCGCGGTCGTGTGCCGGCTCGAGACCGCCAAGAAGCTCGCCAAGGGACGCCCGATCGTGCGCATCGCGGCCTCGCACCTCGGCAGCGAGAAGTACGAGCGGGGCCACCTGTTCATGGGCCCCGTAGTCGGCCCCGGCCGCATGAGCCGCGACGCCGCCAAGGCCATCTACGAGCAGGCGGGCTTCGGCCCGGAGGACATCCAGCTCGTGCAGGTGCACGACGCCTTCGCCATCGAGGAGCTGGAGTACTACGAGCTGCTGGGCTTCTGCCGGGAAGGCGAGGCCGAGGTGTGCATCGAGCGCGGCGACTTCGAGCTCGGCGGCCGCGTGCCGTTCTCCACGGACGGCGGGTTGATCGCCCGCGGCCACCCAGGCGGGCCCACCGGGCTCGCGCAGATCTGGGAGACGGTGCTGCAGCTCCGCGGCGAGGCCGGCAAGCGCCAGGTCCCGAACGCGCGCGCCGGCCTCTGCCACATGATGGGCGGCGGCAGCGTGTGCGTGGCGCACATCCTGGTGCGCGACTAGGCGCGGGCAAGAGCCATTACGGCGTCGCCGGCTCGCGGAGCTCCGGATGGAACTCCGGGTGCGCGTCGAGCCACGCGGACGCCCCGCGCATCGAAGCTTCGTTCTTGCGGTTGATGAACCGGTAGATCGGGCTTTCGAACCAGCGCAGCACCGGCGTCGTCATGTGGAAGCGCTCGCGGAAGCGGAGCCGCGTGCGGTTCGGTCCGACGCGCTCGAGCGTGAGCGAGCCGGAGAGCCCCGTGCGCAGCATCACGTAGTCGTAGCCCGCTGCCGGCCGCACGTTGGTCACCAGCTCGAACGACTCCCCGCGGCAACCGAAGGGCAGGGGATAGATCACCTTGCGCACGAGCCCGTTGCCGGCGGCGTCGCCGGGATAGACAATCTCGACGGCGAGCACCGCGGGCGCGAACGCGGGCCAGAGGTCGTAGCGCTGAAAGAGCGCCCAGAGCCGCGCCGGCGCATGTGGCAGCTCGATCGCGAACTCGTGCTCGCGCATGCGCGGGCCGTAGCACACCGCCCCGGGCGGCGGCGAGGGCGGCGCTCAGGCGGCCGCGGCGAGCCCGTGCAGCGCGCGCGCGAGCACCAGGCTCGCGGCCTCGAGGTACGACTCGGGTGCCAGCCGCTCGCCGAGCAGTGCGAGCTGCCCGGCGCGCGTGTTCAGCCGGTCGTCGTAGTGGGCGTGCGGCGCCTGCTCGCGCAGCCGGGCGGTCAGCCGAGCGAAGTTGACGGCGGCCGTCGGCTGTCGCTCGAGGTGCAGGCCGTCGTACTGGAGCTGCCCCTCGCAGAACGCCAGGACCGGATCGCCCGGCACGTGCAGGTCGAGGAACGGCTCGCGATCGTCGGGGCCGAGCGCCCGAATGCCGCGCACCATGACGGCGATCGACGCGAACGGCACCTCGCGACGGGTGCCCGTGCGGTCCTTTACGCCGAGCGTGCGCGCCCCGAGCACGAAGCTGCGCACGAGAAAGCGCTCGCGCCGCGCCACCTCGTCGTCGAGCACGATCGGTGCGAAGCCGGCCGCCCCCAGCGCCGCGGCCGCCGCCGCCGCGGCCGCCGGATCGCCGTAGGTCGCGAGCACACGCGGGCTGCCGGCGGCGAGGTGCCGCTTCGCTTCGTAGAGACTGATCCCGGCCGCCCCGGCGAGCGCCTCGGCGTGTTCTGCTGTGTCGCGGCCGCCGCCGATGGCGAGAATTCGCATCCCCATCCACCACACCTCCTGCCTCCAGAGTGCCGCACGGCGCCGCGAGTCTCCATGACTGCAGACCGCACAGCGGACTTGATCCGCCGCCACCAACCGCGGTAGCTGGCGGCGCATGGCATCCGCGATGGTCCAGACGGTGACCGGCCCCATCGCGCCCGCCGAGCTCGGCCGCACGCTGGTGCACGAGCACCTCACGATCGGCTACGGCGGCTGGGAGGCCGACACGCTGCGGCCGGGGCCCACCGACGCCGAGCGCTACGCGATCTGCGTCGACCGCATCCGCGAGCTGCAGGCGCTCGGCTATCGCACGCTGATCGACCCGTGTCCCAACGACCTCGGCCGCGACGTCGAGCTCATGGCGAAGGTCGCCCACGCAACGGGCTTCCAGATCATCTGCGCCACCGGGCTCTACAAGGAGAACGAAGGCGGCACGCCGTACTGGCACATGCGCGGGCGCTTCGGATCCTCGGTCGACGCCATGACCGAGCTTTTCATCCACGAGCTGACCGAGGGCATCGGCCGCACCGGCGTGCGGGCCGGCATCATCAAGGTAGCGACGGGGCCCGGCCGGATGAGCGACTACGAGCGCACGGTGTTCACGGCCGCCGCCCGGGCGGCGGTGGCGACGGGCGCGCCGATCACCACGCACACCGACGAGGGCACGATCGGCGATCTCCAGCAGGAGGTGCTGACGGCGGCTGGCGTCCCGGCGCATCGCATCATCATCGGCCATTCGTGTGGCAGCTCCGATCACGCCTACCATCGGCGCATCGCGTCCCGCGGCTCGTACCTCGGCTTCGACCGCTTCGGGCTCGAGATCCTGCACCCCGACGCCGAGCGCGTCACGGCGCTGCTGCGGCTGCTGGCCGCCGGCGCGGGCGACCGCGTGGTGGTCTCGCACGACTCGGTGTGGTGCTGGCGGGGCGAACCGCTGCCGCGCGCGCTGCTCGCCGAGGCCACCGAGATCTGGAACCCGACGCACTTCAGCCGCCGCATCGTCCCCCAGCTCCGCGAGGGCGGGGCCACCGAGGCGCAGATCGAGGCGCTCACCGTGGACAATCCCCGCCGCTTTTTTGCGGGCGAGGCGCTGCCCCCGCTCGAAATCTAGGACGCGCGCCTTAGCGGTAGTGGCAGACGGCGCAGTTCTCCTCGCCAATGCCGATGATCGGGTCGTCGTTCGCGGGGTCGCCATCCTGGTAGCGCGCGATCCGGTTCTCGACGTCGAGCACCCGCTGGTCGGCCAGGTCCTGGAACGCCCACGGTGCGCCCGGCGCGCTGGCGATGGCCTTCGCTAGCCCGTACCAGAAGGCCGCGCGTTCGAGGTTGTCGGCCTTGGCGTACACGTCGCCGAAGAGCACGAGCGCGCCGCCGATGTTCTGGGGCGCCAGCCCGGCGTTGCCGCAGATCTCGGGCTGCGTGCCGACGCACGCGATGGTGGCGGGGTCCTCGAGATACGTCGTCACGTCCTCGAAGGCCTGCTGCCAGCGCGGGTCGCCCGGGGGCAGCGCCTGGAGCACGGGAATGAGGTCGAACACGTTGAAGAAGGCGTTGATTTCCACTGCCTCCTGGAGGTCTGCGATGCCCTCGTTCATCAGCGACTCGTTCCCGTGCGCGAAGCCCTGCGTGAACTTCGCCGCTGCGATGAATCCGGGCACCCGGGAGTCGCCGCGCGTGCCGTCCCAGAGCCGCGGCTCGGCCACTTCGAAGGCGTCGACCGCGGCGTCGATCGCCGCGCGCGCGGCCGCCGTCGGCTGGCCCGCGGCGTCGAGGAAGCGGCCATAGCGATAGAGATGCATCATGCCGCACAGGAACGGCGAGCGGCCGTCCTTGCGATTCTTGTCCGACGCCTTCGCCAGGAGATCGAGCGCGGCGCGCTGGGTGGCGTCGGACGTGTCGTCGCCGTGCAGCACCGCCCAGAAGAGCGCCTCGCCCTCGGCGGCCTGCCTGGAGGGCTTCAGCGTCGCGAGCTTGGTGGCGTCGTTGGTCGTGAAGTTGTGGAAGCGTGCGAGCAGCCGCGCCGCGCCGACCGTGAACCACAGCTCGACGTAGCCCACCGGTCCGTCGGGTGCCGTGTAGTGGTCGCCGCCGAAGTGCACCTGCAGCCGGCGCGCGGAGTAGATCACCTTGGCGACGCCGCCCGCCGTTCCCGCCGGATCCTCGTAGGCGTAGCCCTTCCTGGTTTTGCGCCAGCGCTCGCAGGGCAGCACCACCTCGTCCTGGGCCACGAGCCGGTTGGTCGCCTGCGGGTACGAGGCGAGCTGCACGCGTGTCTCGACGCCGCCGCAGCGCGGGTCGGCGACCGGGGACAGCCGCGGGTCGCGGCCGACGTGCACCCGTCCCTTCTCCGGAGTGAACACGGCCTGCTTGCCGACCGTGAGCACGGTGAGCGCGGTGGCGCCGCGCGCATCGACGAGAAGGAGGAAGCAGCCGGCCAGCACGGCCGCGAGCGAGGGGATCGGCATGAAGAACCTCCGGAAGCCCCTGGGTAGCGTCCGCCTGGTCGCCGAGTCAAACCTGCACTGGTGCCCGGCTGCGCCTTGAGGCAAGACGTGCGCATGGCGCGCACCCGCATCGTGGCGACGCTCGGGCCGGCGACCGACTCCGAGGAGCGCATCCGCGGGTTGCTCGACGCCGGCGTCGATGTCGTGCGCCTCAACTTCTCCCACGGCACGCACGAGGAGCACGGACGTCGCATCGCGCTCGTGCGCCGCGTCGCGGGCGGCCGTCCCGTGGCCATTCTGCAGGATCTCGGCGGGCCGAAACTGCGGCTCGACCGCCGGGTAGCCGGCAAGCCCGGCGACGTGGTGGAGCTCGCGCTGCCGGCGAGCGTGCGCCCCGGCGATCCCGTGCTGCTGGCCGACGGCCTCATGCAGCTCGAGGTGCTCGCGGGCGGGCGCTGCCGCGTCGTCACGGGCGGCGACATTCCGGCCGGCAAGGGTATCAATCTCCCCTCGTCGCGACTCGACATCCCGCCGCTCACCGACAAGGACCGGCGCGACCTTGCGTACGGCGTCTCCCAGGGCGTCGACCTGGTGGCGCTCTCGTTCGTCGAACGCGCCCGCGACCTCGACGAGGCCAAGGCGAGCGGGCTGCCCGTGATCGCCAAGATCGAACGCGCGGGCGCGGTCGCGCACATGGACGAGATCGTGCGGGCGGCCGACGGTGTGCTGGTGGCGCGCGGCGACCTCGGCGTCGAGATTCCGATCGAGCACGTGCCGCTCACCCAGAAGCGGCTGATCGCGCTCGCCAATCGGGAGGCGAAGCCGGTGATCACGGCGACCCAGATGCTGCGCTCCATGGTCGAGAGCCGTCTCCCCACGCGGGCCGAGGCGACCGACGTCGCCAATGCGGTGCTCGACGGCACCGACGCGGTCATGCTGAGCGAGGAGACGGCCGTCGGCCGCTATCCCGTGGAGGCGGTGTCCGTCATGCGGCGGATCGTCGAGCAGGCGGAGCCGGCGCTCGAGCCGTGCGACGAGGCGATGGGCGACGGCGTCTCCGACGTGATCGCGCAGGCCGCGTGCAGCGTGGCCGCGCGCGTGGGCGCGGCGGCCATCGTGGTAGCGACGCGTTCGGGCTTCACCGCCCGGCGTGTGGCGCGTCATCGGCCCCGGCTGCCCGTGATCGCGCTCACACCCGACGAGCGCGTGCGGCGACAGCTCTCGCTCGTCTGGGGAGTCGATGCGCTCCACCTGCCGTGGGATGGCGATCCCGAGGCGTTGCTCACGGCCTTTCGGGAGCCCGTGCGCGCCGCCGGTCTGGTACCGGCGGGGGCGCGGGTGGTGGTCACCGCCGGCTGGCCCACCGCCGCCCTCGGCAGCACCAATCTCGTGCACGTGGCCGACATGTGAGCACGTTCCCTGGCTAGATTTTCCCCTTGACCCTGCGAGGCTGCGGTGCCTAATCGTCTGGCATGCGCCGTCTCCCCCCTCTGCTCGCCACCGCTGCGCTCGCTATGGCCTCGCTCGCCGAGGCCGCCAACATCGACTGCGGGGTGGGCGGCAAAGCGAAGATCTTCGACCGGCTGAGCTCGGTGGGCACGGCGAAGATCCTCTACCGCTCGGCCAAGCTGCCCTGCGTCCAGAAGGGGCCGGGCGGCTTGCCGTCCCAGGTCTCCGGAACGTTCGACATCCTCTACGTCGACGCGCCGGGCTCCGTGCAGGGCGCCTTCGTCATGCCCGCGCCATGGACGTTCAACGAGGAGCGGCACGCCAAGTTCCTCAACACCGCGTCGCCGGGCGGTCCGAGCCAGGCACGCAAGGTGGGGGTGAAGGCCGAGAAGCTCGCACGCTTCGGCTCGCGCGGCCTCGGCGACACGGGCTCCATCGACATCACCAACCCGCCCGGCCCCGGCGGCGTGCTCGCCATCTTGAGCGTCCACAACGCGGTCGACGGCAACACCTATCGGATGTGCACGAAGTGGGCGCTCTCCTCCGGCAGCAGCATCCGCCACCAGGTGGTCGACGGCGGGGCCGGTCGCAAGCTCTTCCTCGAGCGCGGCGTCCCGTCGTCGTGCAGCGTGATCCCCACCACGACGTCCACCAGCACGAGCAGCACCACGACCACCAGCACGTCGATCCCCACCACCACCAGCACGAGCACCAGCTCTACGACGACCACGTCGCTCATGTTGCAGTTCGTGACCGGCGCGGCCGGCGGCAGCTGCGGCGCGGTGCGCTCGGGCGGCGCCGGCGGCACGGTGCGCAAGACGCTCACCTGCGGCGGCTTGAACGTCGGCGCCGGCGCCTCGACGGTGGCCGAGGGGCCCACCCCGTCCGACGCGCAGACCCGCTTGCGCGCGCTCTGTAGCGGCGCCGTGTGCACGATCGGCCCCATCACCGCCGCGCAGGCCGGCAGCAACAACGTCTGCTCGGCCCCCGGCTGCGCCTTCGGACCGTACCTGCCGATCGCCAACGCCGGCACCTCGACCTGCGTGCGCAACACCTTCTCGGCCCCCGCGAGCGGTACCCTCGACACCACGGCCGGCACGTTCACCGGCAGCTTCCCGCTCACCTCGGCGGTCTACCTCACGGGCAACGCCACCTCCCCATGCCCGCTCTGCGTGGGTGGGACCCCCGGTGTGACGAACTCCGGCACGTGCGACCCCACGTGGGCGGCCGGTGTGGGCCCGTCGCCGGACGCCGGCGCCGCCTGCACGCCGGTGAACGCGGCTGGCGACAGCCACGACTGCGACCCGCCGGCTGGCGCGCTGCTGCCCTCGTTCCCCGTCGACCTCACGCCCATCACCACGGGCACGGCGTTCAAGGCGGACGCCTCGGGGCTGTTCTGTCCGGGTCAGACCACGCCGGGCGCCTTCGGCTGCCAGGGATCGGGGGCGGCAAATGCCATCTGTCCCGGCGGCAACGTGCCCCCGGTGATCGACTACATCGAGGAAGTGGGCGCGCCTGCTGGCCCGCTCACGCCGGGGACGCATCCGGCGACGCTCGCCTCGGTGTTCTGCATCCCGTCGGTCGGGGGCTCGCTCGGCTTCCTCATCAACAGCGCCGCCAACCTGCCCGGTCCGGGTGCCACCAGCCTCCCCGGTACGCTGCAGCTCATCCAGTAGTGAGCGCCGAGGCCGACGAGTTCGCGCGGTTCCTGCGGGTCTGGGCCGACAGCGAGCTGCGGGGCTACTGCCCGCTCTACGACGCGATCGCGCGGGCGCTCGCGGACGACACGGCGCTGCTCGAGCGGCTGGTCGACGTGGCGCCTCGCGAGAAGATCGTTCCGGTCCTGCTCTTCGCCGCCGTGAAGTCGCTCGTGGACGTCGAGCCGGCGAGCCCGCTCGCGCGCATCTACGCCGGCGAGCCGGGCGATCCGTGGCCCCCGTTCCGCGCCGTGCTCGAGACGCGCTTCGACGAGATCGCGCATCTGCTGCGCACGCGGCGCACGCAGACCAACGAGGTGGGCCGGGCGAGCGCGCTGCTCCCGGCGCTCGGCGTGATCGCCCGCCGCGCGGGCCGGCCGCTGGCGCTGATCGAGATCGGGCCGAGCGCCGGCTTGAATCTCCTGCTCGACCGCTTCGCGTACGACTACGGCGGCGGCCGCACCGCCGGCGACCCCGCCT
>DATMAZ010000068.1:0-10224 GCA_035559675.1 Candidatus Limnocylindria bacterium | reverse complement strand
GCCGTCGTTGCGGGTCCGGTCGCGGCGGCCGAGCCGCTGGTGACCAAGGTGCTGATCGAGGGCAACGTGCGGGTGGAGGACGACGCCATCCGCGTGAACCTCGAGACGCGGGCCGGCAGCCCGCTCGACCCGGCGCGCATCGACCGCGACGTGCGCGCCATCTATGCCATGGGGTTCTTCGACCAGGTGAGCGTCGAACGCCGCGAGGACGAGGGCCGAGTGGTGCTGGTGTTCCGCGTGGACGAGCGGCCGCTCGTCCGCAAGGTCGAGATCGAGGGCACGGACAAGGTGAAGCGTGAGGACGTCGAGGGCGCGCTCCGCGTGCGGCCGCACACCATCTTCGACCCCGGCAAGGCCCACGAAGGCATCCTCGCGGCGCGCAAGCTCTACGCCGAGAAGGGCTATCTCGACGCCACCATCGACCTCACCACCACGCCCACCGGCGAGAACGAAGTCGATCTCAAGTACGCCATCGACGAGAAGAAGCCGATCCGCGTCCAGAAGATCCGCATCGAGGGCAATCGGGCGTTCAGCGACCGGAAGCTCCGCGGGCTCATGCAGACCAAGACGGCGTGGATCCTCACCCCCATCACCGGCGCGGGCAACCTCAATCGCGACGTGCTGCGCGCCGACGGTGAGCGGCTGACGGCGTGG
The DNA here is from genome assembly GCA_035559675.1 of Candidatus Limnocylindria bacterium. Lineage (GTDB taxonomy): Bacteria > Desulfobacterota > Binatia > DP-6 > DP-6 > DATMAZ01. The sequence continues at coordinate 9,570 of DATMAZ010000068.1, read as the reverse complement.
TACTACGACCATGGCTACGTCACGGTCCGCGTCGACGAGCCGCAGGTCGAGCGCAAGGGCGACGGCCTCGTGGTGACGGTGAAGATCGAAGAGGGCGAGCAGTTCCGCGTGGCGAGCGTCGACCTCGAGGGCGAGGACCTGCCCCCCGACCCGCGCCCGCTGCTTGCCGGGCTCGAGACCAAGGCGGGCGAGGTGTTCAGCGCGAGCGGCGTGCGCGACGACACGCAGGAGCTGGTGACCCGCCTCTCCGACGACGGCTACGCGTTTGCCAAGGTGGAGCCGGTGACGAACGTGGACGTCGAGCAGAAGACGATCGACGTGCGCTTCCAGGTCGATCGCGGCGAGCCGGTGACGGTCGACCGCATCCAGGTCGCCGGCAATACCAAGACCCGCGACAAGGTGATCCGGCGCGAGCTGCGGCTCCAGGAGCAGGAGCTGTTCTCCGGTACCAAGCTCCGCAAGAGCCGCGACGCGCTGCAGCGGCTCGGCTTTTTCCGCGAGGTCAACATCGGCACGCGGCGCACCGATCGGGAGGACCGGCTCGATCTCGTGGTCGACGTGAAGGAGGCGCAGACGGGCGCCGTCAGCGCCGGCGCCGGCTTCAGCTCGGCGGACGCGCTCCTCTTCAACCTGCAGATCAACGAGAACAACCTGTTCGGGCGCGGCCAGCGGCTCGTGCTGAACATCGACGTCGGCTCGATCCGGCGCAACATCGTGCTGTCCTTCACCGAGCCGTACTTCCGCGGCACCCCGCTCACGGTGGGCGTCGACGCCTTCAACTGGCGGCTGGAGTTCGAGGGCTTCGACCGCGAGGGCACCGGCGCCAGCATCGCCGGCACCTATCCGGTGGTGGGCTTCGGGTGGGACGAGATCCTGGGGCTCTCCATGGAGGAGGTGCGCGTTGGCCTGGGCTACCGGTTGGAGCAGGCCACCATCGACGAGCTCACCTCCGAGGCCACGCCGAGCATCGAGGCCGAGGAGGGCACCAGCACGATCAGCAGCATCACACCGCGCATCATGCGTAACACGTTGAACCACGCCTTCGACCCGACCGCCGGCTCCGTCCAGGACCTCTCGCTCGAGATCGCCGGCCTGGGCGGCGACCGCTTCATCAAAGCGGAGGTGAACAACCGCTTCTACTACACCTTTCTGCGCAGCAAGCGGTTCGGCGACTTCACCTACTCCCTCGGCACCACGGCGGGGTGGGGCGTCGGGGAAGGCGGGCTCGACGGCGACGACCTCCCGCTCTTCGAGCGCTATTTCCCGGGCGGCATCAACTCCATCCGGGGCTTCGAGGCCCGCACGCTCGGGCCGCGCGAGGCCAAGCGCAACCGCTTCGGAACCGTCGAGTTCACCACCCCCATCGGCGGCAGCGTGTTGCTGGTGGCGAACAACGAGATCATCTTTCCGATCGTGAAGGGCCTCGGGCTGAAGGGCGTGCTGTTCGTCGACGCAGGCAACGCCTACAAGGGCCTCGACGCGCTCAGCTACGATGCCACCCGCTTCGCCGCGGGCGGCGGCGTGCGCTGGCTGTCGCCGCTCGGCCCGTTGCGCATCGAGCTCGGATTTCCGTTCAACGACAAGCCGGAGGACGAGACCAGCTTGGTGCTGTTCTCGTTCGGCGGACCATTTCAGTTCTGAGGCGAGGCAAGGAGAGAGAGACGCATGAGGGATCGACGGATCGTGGCTCGGGGGAGCCTGTCGGGGCTCGCCATCGCGCTGGCCGTGGCGCTCGCGGCGCCGGCCGCTGCCGAAGTGAAGATCGGCGTGGTGGACATGCAGCGGGCGCTCAACGAGTGCAACGCCGGCAAGAAGGCGAAGGAGGAGGTGCGCCGCAAGTTCGAGCGGGCGCAGAACGAGCTCAGGTCGCAACGCGAGAGCCTCGACCGGATGCGCGAGAGCTACGACAAGAAGGCATTGGTGCTGAAGGACGAGGAGCGCCGCAACCTCGAGAAGGACCTCGAGGCCCGCTCGCTCGACTTCAAGCGCAAGTACGAGGACTACCAGCGCGATTTGAAGCGCACCGACGCCGAGCTCACGTCCGGCATCGTCGAGCAGCTCTACGACATCGTCGGGAGCTACGCGAAGGAGCGCGGCTTCACGTTGGTGCTCGAGACGTCCGCCGGCGCGCTCGTGTACGCGGATCCGGCGATCGACATGACCGATGAGGTCATCAAGCGGCACAACGCCCGCTGACGGGGCGGCCGGGCTCGCGGTACGTCCGCTCGCGGCGCCGATGCGAAGCGGCGTGGGCTACCCGCTCGTCGACCGCGTGCTCGACCTCGAGCCGGGGCGCCGGGGGCGGGCGCGCAAGGTGGTGAGCGCGAACGAGCCATACTTCGCGGGCCATTTCCCGGGCATCCCGGTGATGCCGGGCGTGCTGCTGTGCGCGGCGCTCACCGAGCTGGCCGCGCTGGTGGTCGACGAAGACGGCGACGGCCCGCCGCCGGCGCTGCGGGAGATGCCGCACGCGCGCTTCCGCCATCCGGTGTTTCCCGGGGATGCGCTCGAGCTGAGTGTCGAGTGCGAGCCTGGTCCCCCGTGGCGCTGCCGGGGCACGGGCACGGTGGACGGGCGGGTGGTCGTCGAGGCGGAGCTGGTGCTCGACGCCTCGGACGAGCCGTACATCCATCCCACCGCCATCGTGGCGCGTGGGGCGGAGCTGGCGCGCGGCGTGCGCATCGGCCCGTATGCCGTGATCGGCCCGCAGGTGCGCCTCGGCGAGCGGACCTGGGTCGGCGCGCACGCGGTGGTGCGGGGGCGCACGACGCTCGGCCCCGACAACCGCGTCTTTCCGTTCGCGAGCCTCGGCGGGCCGCCGCAGGACCTCAAGTATCGCGGCGAGCCGAGCCGCCTCGAGATCGGGGCGAACAACGCGATCCGCGAGTACGTCACCATGAATCCCGGCACCGAGGCCGGCGGCATGTTGACGCGCGTGGGCAACGGGTCGCTGTTCATGGCGAACGCGCACGTGGGCCACGACTGCGTGGTGGGCGACGCCGTGGTGCTGGCCAACAGCGCCGCGCTGGCGGGCCACGTGGTGGTCGAGGCGCATGCCATCATCGGCGGCCTCGCGGGCGTCCATCAGTTCACCCGGGTGGGCGAGTCGGCGATGTGCGGTGCAGGGGCGATGGTGTCGCAGGACGTGCCGCCGTTCTGCACCGCTTCGGGCGACCGGGCCCGTCTCTACGGGCTGAACCTCATCGGGCTCAAGCGGCGGGGCTTCCCGGACGCGACGGTGCGGGCGCTCAAGCGCGCCTACCGCACGCTCTTTCTCGCCGGACAGCCGCTGGAGCAGGCGCTCGCGCGCGCGCGGGCCGAGGCGGGCGAGGTCCCCGAAGTCGTGCAGCTCGTGGCGTTCGTCGAGGGATCGGCGCGGGGAGTGTGCCGGCCATGACCGCGGAGCGGATCGGGCTGATCGCGGGCAACGGGACCTTCCCGCTGGTGTTCGCGGAGCGGGCGCGCCGGGCGGGCGTGCACGTGGCCGCGGTCGCGCACCGGGGCGAGACGGAGCCGAGGATCGCCGAGCTGGTCGACGCCGTCACCTGGATCGACGCCGGGCAGATCGGTGCGATGATCGCCGCGCTGCGAGCCGCCGGCGTCACGCGGGCGGTGATGGCGGGCGGAATCACCAAGCCGCGGCTCTTCGAGAACTTCCGCCCCGACGAGCGCGCGCTGGCGCTGATCGCGCGCGTCGGGCGCATCGGGGACGATGGGCTGCTGCGCGCGCTCGCCGCGGAGCTGGAGGGCGAGGGCATCACCGTGGTCGAGTCCACGCTCTATCTGGGCGACCTCGTGCCCGCGGCCGGCGTGCTCACCCGACGCGCGCCAACCGAGGCGGAGTGGAACGACGTGCGGCACGGCCTCGAGGTGGCGCGCGCGATCGGCCGCTTCGACATCGGCCAGAGCGTCGTGATACGGCAGGGCACCGTGGTGGCCGTCGAGGGCATCGAGGGCACCGATGCCACCATCGAGCGGGCGGGCGCGCTCGTGCGCGGCGACTTCGTGGTGGTGAAGACGTGCAAGCCGACGCAGGACCGGCGGTTCGACCTGCCGGCGACGGGTATCCGTACCGTGGAGACCATGCGGGCCGCCGGGGGCCGCGTGCTCGCGGTCGAGGCCGGGCGCACGCTCATGCTCGATCGCGAGGCCATGATCGCCGCCGCGGACGCTGCCGACCTGAGTATCGTCGCCGTCGAGGCCGGCACGCCGTGACGCGTCTTCGCGCCGGTGTGGTGGGGGTCGGGTACCTCGGCGCGTTCCACGCCGAGAAGTACGCCGCCGCCGACGGGGTCGAGCTCGCCGCGGTGGTCGACGCCGACGCCGCGCGGGCGCGAGAGGTGGGCGAACGGCTCGGCGTACCGTGGTTCACCGAGCATGCGGCGCTCGCCGGCCTGGTGGATTGCGCGAGCGTGGCCACGCCCACGGCGGCGCACCATGCGATCGCCCGTGATCTGCTCGCCGGCGGCATCGACGTGCTGGTCGAGAAGCCGCTCACCAGCACCGTCGCGCAGGGGCGCGACCTGCTCGAGGTCGCCGCCCGCGGCGGTCGCGTGCTGCAGGTGGGCCACCTCGAGCGTTTCAACCCGGCGATGCGGGCGGTCGCCGACTACATCGGCGCGCCGCGCTTCATCGAGAGCCAGCGCCTGGCCACCTTCGGGCCGCGCGGCACGGACATCGACGTCATCCTGGACCTCATGATCCACGACTTGGATCTCGTGCTGAGCATGGTGGGGTCGCCCGTGCGCTCGGTGGACGCCGTCGGCGTGCCGGTGCTGACCGCGGCGATCGACATCGCCGACGTCCGCCTGCGGTTCGCCAACGGCTGCGTCGCCAACGTGACGGCGAGCCGGGTTTCGCCCAAGCGCGAGCGCAAGCTGCGGATCTTCCAGCCCGACGCGTATTTCTCGATCGACTTCGATCAGCGGCAGGTGCGCATGGCCCGCCGCCACCGCACGCCGACGGGCGGGGCGCGCGTCACGCTGGACGAGCTGGTGGTCGACGAGGGCGACGCGCTGCGCGCCGAGATCGAGGCGTTCGTGGCGGCGGTGCGGGCACGCGACACGCCCCCGGTGTCGGGATGGGACGGGCTGCGCGCGCTCGAGATCGCCGAGGTGATCCGGCAGACCGTCGAAACCGAGGTGCGCGCAGCGGGCGTCGCCCCGACGTGAGCATGGCCGCCGACCGCGTGCGCGCGCTCGAGCCCGGAACGCCCAAACGGGTGCTGCTGGTGGCGGGCGAGGCCTCGGGGGACCTGCACGGCGCCGACCTGGTGGCGGCGCTGCGGGCCCGGCTGCCCGACGTCCGCGTGGCCGGGATGGGCGGGCAGGCGCTCCGCGCCGCCGGCCTCGAGCCCCTGGTCCCCGACGTCGGTGACACCGCGATGGTGGGCGTCTTCGAGGGCTGGGGCGGGCTGCGCAAGCTCTGGCGCGCCTACCGGACGCTCGCCCGCGTGCTGCGCGACGAGCGCCCCGATCTCTGCGTGCTGATCGATTTCCCGGAGTTCAACCTGCGTCTCGCGAAGGTCGCGCGGCGCGTGGGCACGCCGGTGCTCTACTACATCGGCCCGCAGGTGTGGGCGTGGCGGCGCGGCCGCGTGCGCACCATCGCGCGCCGGGTCGATCAGCTGGCGCTCGTGCTGCCGTTCGAGCCCGCCTGGTACGCGGGGCGCGGGGTGGCCGCGGAGTTCGTCGGGCACCCGCTGCTCGACCGGGTCGAGCGGCGCGCCGATCGGGACACGGCGCTCCGCGCCGCGGGCCTCGACCCGGCGCGCCGGACGCTGGTCCTGCTCCCCGGCAGCCGCCGCGCCGAGATCGCCAACATGCTGCCGCCCTTCCTCGATGCCGCCGCCCGCCTGGTGGCGCGCGACCCGGGTCTGGCCGTCGCCCTGGTGCGCGCCCACACGGTCGGCGAGGAGCAGCTCCGGCCGCACCTCGACACGAGTCCGGTGCCGGTGCACGTGATCGACCACCACGCGTACGACGTGATCGGGGCCGCCGACGTGGCGCTGGTGAAGTCCGGCACCGCGACGCTCGAGTGCGCGCTGCTCGGCTGTCCGATGGTGATCGCGTATCGCCTCTCGCCGGTGACCGCGGCGCTCGGACGGCTGCTGGTGCGCGGCGTGGATCACATCGGCCTGCCCAACATTGTGGCCGGCCGCTCGGTCGTGCCCGAGCTCATCCAGGGCGAGGTGAGCGGCGCGCGGTTGGCCGATGCCGCCTGGCCGCTGCTCGCCGATCCCGCGCGGCGCGCCGAGGTGCGCGCCGGGCTGCGCGAGGTGCGCGAGCGGCTCGGCGGCGGGGGGGCGGCGGCGCGCGCCGCGGTGCTCGCCGAGCGTCTGCTCCTCCGGCACGGGGAGGGCGGCCCGTGAAACTCTACGCCCGGCTTCTCGGCTACCTCCGGCCGTACGTCTGGCCGCGCGGCGTCGCGATGGTCGCCTGCATGCTCTGCTTCAGCGGCATCGAGAGCTCGGTGCCCTTCATCGTGCGCTACGCGATCGAGCAGGTCCTGGTCGCCGGGCAGACGCAGCTCGTGCCGGTGCTGGCGGCGGGCGTGGTGGGGCTGTCGCTGGTGCGCGGGCTGCTCGAGTTCGCAGGAAACTATCTGAGCGACTGGATCGGGCAGCGGGTGGTGACGGATCTGCGCAAGCAGCTGGCGGCGCGGGTGCAGACGCTCGACGTGGCGTACGTGAACAAGACGCGGGCCGGGCAGATCGTCTCGCGCGTCACCGCCGACTCGATGCTGGTGCGCCAGGCGCTCACCGACGCCGTCAAGTCCATCTTCAAGGACTCCACCACGCTGATCGGTCTCGTGATCGTGGCCGTCTACATGGACTGGGTGCTGGCCGTGCTCGGGCTCGTGGTGCTCCCCGCCGCCGCCGTGCCGATCCGGCTGCTGTCGACACGGCTCCGCCAGCAGACCCGCCGCCAGCAGCAAGAAGTCGGACGGCTGAACGCCATGCTGCACGAGAACGTGCAGGGCAACCGGGTGGTGAAGGTGTTCGGCAAGGAGCGCTACGAGGCGCAGCGCATCGGCAAGCAGGCGGAGCTGGTCTTCCGCATCTTCATGCGCACGAGCCGGCTGCGCTCCTTTCCGGTGGCGGAGATCGTGGCCGGGCTCGCGATGGCGGGGGTCTTCTGGTACGGCGCCGGCACCCGCACGGCGGGCAACCTCGGCGCCTTCCTGGTGGCGCTGGCGCTGCTCTACGAGCCGTTCAAGAAGCTCGTCAAGACGAACTACGCCATCCAGCAGGGGCTCGCCGGTGCCGACCGCATCTTCGCGCTGCTCGACATGATCCCGGACGTGCGCGACCGCCCCGACGCGCGGCCGTTCCCCGGCGTGGGCGAGGGCATCCGCTTCGAGCGCGTGGAGTTCGCCTACGACGCCGGGGTGCCCGTACTGCACGGCATCGACCTCGAGATCCCGGCGGGTAGCGTCGTGGCGCTGGTGGGCGAGAGCGGCGGCGGCAAGAGCACGATCGCCGATCTCATTCCGCGCCTCTACGACGTCACCGGCGGGCGCATCACCATCGGCGGCGTCGACATCCGGGACGTGCGCCTGGCCGAGCTGCGCGCGCACATCGCGGTGGTGACGCAGTTCACCTTCCTCTTCAACGACACGGTGCGGGCCAACATCGCCTACGGCGAGCCCGAACGCCCGCTCGAGGAAGTGATCGCCGCCGCCCGCGCGGCCAATGCGCACGAGTTCATCGAACGCCTGCCGAACGGCTACGACACGCAGATCGGTGACCTCGGCGTGCGTCTCTCGGGCGGCCAGCGCCAGCGGCTCGCCATCGCGCGGGCCATCCTGCGGAACGCGCCCATCCTCATCCTGGACGAGGCGACCTCGGCGCTCGACACGGAATCGGAGTCGCTGGTGCAGGACGCGCTGGAGCGCCTCATGGTGAATCGCACCACGGTGGTCGTGGCCCACCGCCTCTCGACCATCCGCCGCGCCGATGCCATCGTGGTGGTGGCCGGCGGCCGCATCGTGGAGCGAGGCCGGCACGAGGAGCTGCTGGCGCGCGGGGGCGAATACCGCCAGCTCTACGATCGGCAGTTCGGGGCCGAGGAGGTTTCCGCGGAGCGGGCGCAGGGGACGTGAGGCGGTCGGTGAGCGAGGTGCTCATGCGTGGCGCCTATCGGGGCATCATGCAGATGCTCGCGGCGGCGGGCGCCGTGGCCTCGGCGATGCCGGGGGCGCCGCCGCGCTGGCGGGCGGTGGCCGACCGGCTCGGCCGGCTCGACGCCTCGGCGCAGGCGATGGCCGCGAGCGCGCCGGCGCTCTGGGTGCACGCGGCCTCGGTGGGCGAGCTCACCGCCGTCCGCCCGCTGGTCGGCGAGCTGCGCGAGCGATTCCCCGGGCGGGTGATCGTCGTCTCGACGCTCACCCGCACGGGGCTGGCGCTCGCGCGCACGATGCCGGAGGCGCATCTGGCCGTGCTGTTCCCGCTCGACGCCGACGGTCCGGTGGAGGCGGTGCTCGAGCGGTTTCGCCTGGAAGCGTTCCTGTTCACGGAAACCGAGATCTGGCCGCTCTGGCTCGAGCGGCTGCGCGCCGAGCAAGTCCCCTGCATCATGGTGAGTGGCCGCGTGAGCGAGCGGACGGCGCGGCGCGCCCGCTGGCTGCGCTCGCTCTACCGGGCGGCGCTCGCCGAGGTGACCTGCTGCATGCAGACCGAGGACGACGCACGGCGGATCGTGGCGTTCGGCGCCGACCCGCGGCGCGTACACGTGGCCGGCAGCCTCAAGTTCGAGACGGGCGCGGCGGCGGTGAGCGACGAGGTGGCGCGGCTCGGACGCGCGATCGGCGCGCCGGAGCAGCCGCTGATCGTCGCGGGCAGCACGCACGAGGGCGAGGAGGCCGTGCTGGCGGGCGTCTACCAGCGGCTCGCGCTGGCCCATCGGGACGTGGCGCTGCTGCTGGCGCCGCGCCACTTGGAGCGGCTCGACGCCGTGGAAGAGGTGGTGCGGCGCGCGGGCCTCCCGCTCGTGCGCGCGAGCGAGCTGCTCGCCGACGCCGCGCCGCCGCCGCACGTGAGGGAGCGCCCGCTGGTGATCGTGCTCGATCGCATGGGGCTGCTGGCACAGTGCTACCGGCTGGCAGCCGTTGCGTTCGTCGGCGGCAGCCTCGTGCCGGTAGGCGGCCACAACGTGCTCGAGCCGGCGCAGGCGGGCGTGCCTGTGCTGGTCGGCCCCCACACCGACAACGCGCGCGACGTGGTGGATCGCCTGGTCGCCGCGGGCGGAGCGCTCCGCGTGCGCGACGACGACACGCTGGCGCTGGCGCTGGATCACCTGCTGGCCGAGCCGGGCGCGGCGACGGTCATGGGACAGCGGGCCCGCGCGGTGGCGCAGAGCGGCCAGGGCGCGCTCGAGCGGCATCTGAAGATCATCACGGCTCGGCTGTCGACCGCGCGGTTTGCCCGGCGCGGCGCGGAGGAGTGACGGCCCGGCTCGCGCGCATCGCGGAGGCCGCGTGGGACGGGCGGACCCGCTGGGGTCGCGCCGTCGCTGGGGCGCTCGTGCCCGCAAGCTGGCCGTTCGCCGCCGCCGTACGGCTGCGCAACCG
>DATMAZ010000067.1:0-5383 GCA_035559675.1 Candidatus Limnocylindria bacterium | reverse complement strand
TAGCGGAAGCCCGTGCCCGCCGCCCGCCACGGCGGGCCCGCCGGGATGGCGACGTGAGCGAGCAGCTCCGGCTCCATCACCTCGGGATCCGGGTTCATGTCCTGGAAGACGCAGAAATCGTAGCCGGCGTCCTCCGGGTCGGTGGGCGTGCCGAAGTCGGCCGCCTCGGTGTCATCCACGAGCTTGTTGAACTTCCACACGAGCACGTTGCGGGTCGCGGGCGTGCGGTTCTTCACGATGAGCTTGGCCTTCTTCCCCGTGATGCCACGGCAGACGCCGAGGGGGCCGATCACGCACCCGCCGACCCCGTCGCACGCCTCGCAGGCCCCGCAGACGATCGGGGCCCCGGTGATGCACGACGATCCGATCCCGTCGCAGGTGCCGGTTCCGGTGCACGGATTGCCGTCGTCGCACGTCTCGCCGGCCGGGAGCAGCGCGTCGGCGGGGCAAGCGTCGCCGATCCCGTCGCAGACCTCCGCCGGGTCGCACGGCCCCGTGGACGCGCGGCACTCGTCCGTGCTCTTGGTGTCGTCCGGGCATGCGGGGTCGTCGCCGCTGCACACCTCCGCCACGTCACAGACGCCAGCCGCGGCCCGGCAGTCGGTGCCCGCGGCGGCAAACGCGTCGGCCGGACATTCGGCGCCGAGGCCCGTACAGTTCTCGGCCACGTCGCACGGGCCTGCGCTGGCGCGGCACTCCGTGGTCGACGACGCGAAGCCGTCGGCCGGACACGCCGCGTCCGATCCCGTGCACGTCTCGGCCACGTCGCACGGGCCCGCGCTGGCACGGCACTCCGTGGTCGACGACGCGAAGCCGTCGGCCGGGCACGCCGCCGCCGATCCCGTGCACGTCTCGGCCACGTCGCACACGCCCGCGCTGGCACGGCACTCCGTGGTCGACGGCGCGAAGCCGTCGGCCGGGCACGCCGCCGCCGATCCCGTGCACGTCTCGGCCACGTCGCACGGGCCCGCGCTGGCACGGCACTCCGTGGTCGACGGCGCGAAGCCATCGGCCGGGCACGCCGCGTCCGATCCCGTGCACGTCTCGGCCACGTCGCACACACCCGCGCTCGCCCGACACTCGGCGCCGGCCGGCTGGAAGATGTCGTCCGGACACTCGGGCGAATCGCCCGTGCAGCTCTCCGCCACGTCGCACACGCCCGCGCTTGCGCGGCACTCGGTGCCGGCGGCGACGAAGTCGTCCGGCGGGCACACGCCGCCCGTGCAGACTTCGGGTACGTCGCATGCGCCCGCGACGCCACGGCAGATCTCGCCTTCGCCGACCGGCACGTGAGTGCAGCCACCGCTGCCGTCGCACTCGTCCGCCGTGCAGCCACCGCCGTCGGCACAGAACGTGCCGGCCGGGGTGCCGGCGGGTACGAAGTTGGGGAGGCAAGTTCCCGCGCCGTCGCAGCTATCGGGCGCGTTGCACTGATTGTCGGTCGGGTCGCCGCAGGCGGTGCCCGGGGGGCTGTGGTTCGGGAGGCACACGCCGCTGCCGTTGCATGTGTCGGGCGCGGTGCACTCGGTCGACACCGGGCTGCCGCACGACGTACCGGCGCTCAGCGGCAGGGCGCCGGTGCAGTTGGCTTCCGCGAGCTTGCACTTCCCGTCACCCGTGCAGTCGTTGCCGTCGTCGCAGGCGGGGCCGTTGCCGACGAACTGGCAGTTGAACTTGCAGCACGAGAACCGGAAGAAGCAACTGCCGCCCGAGGTGCACGCGGGGTTGTTGGGATTCCCATTGATGAAGGTCCCGTTACCCGGATCGCACTCCTCGCTTGGGTCCAGCACACCATCGCCACAGACCGCCGCGGCCGGCGTCGCACCGAGGCCGAGCGGCAGCGCCAGCACCGTCGCCAGCAGCCAAAAGGGGGCATGCCGCCATCGTTCGGGTTTCGCCACTGACATCAGGGTCTTCTCCGATTCGGAAGGGCGCAAGGTTCGCTCGGCGCGTGGTGCGCCACCCCCCCTTCCGAGAGCAAGGGGTACGACACGCGCGCGGCGGCGGTCAAGAATAAATAGATTGACGAAGTAAATTTTACGGCATAAACACGGGATGTGCCCCGCGCCGCCCTCTCCGACGCCGCCGTCGCCGACTTCCGCGGGCAGCTTTGCGCGGTGGCCGAGCGGCTGTTCGCCGAGCGCGGCTATCCCGGCGTCACGCTGCGCGCGCTCGCCGCCGAGCTGGCCGTGAGCCCGATGACGCCGTACCGCTACTTCCGCGACAAGGCGGCCATTTTCGCCGCCGTGCGGGCCGCGGGCTTCCGCCGGTTCGCGGACGCACAGGAGGCCACCTATGCCGCCGAATCGGATCCCGAGCGGCGGCTGCGCGCCATGGCCCGCTCCTACCTCGAGTTCGCGCGCCGCGAGCCGCACGCCTATCGGATCATGTTCGAGATGAACCCGCTCGGCAGCGCCGAGGAGTATCCGGCGCTGGCCGCGGAGCAGATCCGCGGCTGGGAGCCGCTGCGGCGTGGCGTGCAGGCCGCCATCGACGCCGGGCTTCTCGAGGGGGATGCCACCCACCTGGCCCACGTCTTCTGGGCGGCCGTGCACGGCATTGCGTCGCTCTACCTGGCCGGAACGTATTCCCTCATCCACGAGGACGTCGACCACATCGTCGACCTGATGGAGACCACGCTGTTCGAAGGCAATCGCGCGCGCCGCACGCGGGCGCGCGCCCAACGGCACGGCCGGGCGGGACGCCCGCGCGGCCGCGCGAGGTGACACCCATGTACGAGCCCGCTCGCACGGACGCGACGGCCGCTGCCGCGCGCCTCAACCCCTGGACGCCGGTGGTCGACGAGCACGCCTATGCCGTGACGCGCATCGAGGGCGAAGTGCCCCGCGAGCTGCACGGCACGCTCTTCCGCAACGGCCCCTCGCAGCGGGTGAAGCCGGTCGAGGGCTACGAGGCGATGCACCTCTTCGACGGGGACGGCCTGGTGCACGCGTTCCGCATCGCCGACGGCCGCGTGCACTACACGAGCCGCTTCGTGCGCGACGACAGCTACGTCGCCGACGAGCGGCTCGGCCCGTCCAAGGTGGACTTCCTCAACTTCCGCGTCGGCGAGCCGGCGCCCGACGCACCGCTGCGCGCGCCGCACAACACGAACGTCGTCTGGCACCACGGCCGGCTGATGGCCATGGTCGAAGCCGATCATCCCTGGGAGATGGACCCGCGCACGCTCGCGAGCCGCGGCCGCATCACGTTCACCGATCCGCCGCTCGGCATGAGCGTCACCGCGCATCCCAAGATCGACGGCCGCACGGGCCAGCTGGTGATCCACGGCTACCAGCCGTTCCCGCCGTTCGTGCAGCTCTACGTGGTCGAGCCCGACGGGCGCTGCTCGCTCGCCGAGACGGTGGACACGCCCTACTCCGTCATGATGCACGACCTGGCGCTCACCGAGCACTACGTGATCTTTCTCCTGTGCCCGGTGCTGCTCGACGTGCTCGAGGGTCGGCCGTTCCGCGACTGGCTCCGCTGGGCGCCCGAGCTCGGGCTCAAGTTCGGCGTTCGCGCGCGCACGCCGGGCGCCCCCATACGCTGGTTCGAGGCGCCCACGCCCGGCTACATCTTCCATCCCGGCAACGCCTTCGAAGACGGCGACCGCATCGTGATGGACGCCTGCACCTACCTCGACGGCGCCGCGCTGCTCGCCGGGCTGGCCGGGGTCCGCGCCGGGGAGTGTCCCGACAACGCCGGCGCGGTGCCGTTTCTCTACGAGCTGGACCTCGCCAGCGGCACGTGCCGGGAGCGCCAGCTCGACGACCGCAGCGCCGAGTTCCCGCGCCTGGACGACCGGCTGGTCGCCTACCGCAATCGCTACGGCTACGCCGTCATGGCGGACGGCCCGAACTTCTTCATGCCCGGCGAGCTCATGCTGGTGAAGTACGACCGCCAGGGCGGTCGCAGCCAGTACCATCGCTTCGGCCGCGGCCACTTCCCCGGCGAGCCGGTCTTCGTGCCGCGCGCGCCCGATGCCGCCGAGGACGACGGCTTCGTGCTAAGCGTGGTCGCCGACATGCCGGCCGGCACCAGCTACCTCGCGGTGCTCGACGCGCGGGACCTCGACGCCCCGCCGCTCGCCGTCGCCCACCTCGAGCACCGCGTGCCGCTCGGCTTCCACGGCAACTTCGCTGCGGGGGTCGTGTAGGCTATCTTTCGGGGGCATGCCCCTCGATCAGCGCGACGCAGCCGCGCTCGACACGTTGGTCGCCGATTGCCGGCGGCTCTTCGGCGAGCGGCTGCTCGCGCTGGCCCTGTACGGCGAAGCGGCCACGGCGGCCTACCGGCCCCTCGTCTCACCGCTCGAGACCGTGCTCGTCCTCGACCGCATCGGGATCGCCGATCTCCGCGCGCTGCGTGCGCGTGTAAAGGCCTGGCAGCGGCTGCGCCTCGACGTCCCGCTCGTGCTCGACCGCGAGCACCTCGCCGGTGCGCGCGACGTCTTCCCGCTCGAGATGCTGGAGCTCCACGAGCGCCATCGACTGCTGCACGGCGCCGACGATCCGTTCGCCGCCCTGGGGCCGCCGTCGGCGTCGCAGCTGCGCCTCGAGCTCGAGGAGCAGCTGCGCGGGAAGCTGCTGCACCTCCGCGCGAGCTACCTGGCGCTGGCGGGTCGCGACGGTCTCCCCGAGCTGCTGCGCGCCGTCGGCACGACGCTCGACGTCGTCCTGCGCGGTCTGCTCGCGCTCGCGGGCCGCCCGCGCCCGGACGGCGCCGCCGACGTGCTGCGCGCGCTCGGCGAGTTGGACGGCGTTCCGCTCGCTGCGCTCACCCGGCTCGATCGCTGGACGAGCGGCGAGCAACGTCTCACCGCCGGCGAGCTGGACGAGCTCTTCGCCGCCGTGCACGACGAGCTCGCCGCGCTGGTCGGGCGGATCGAGCGCCGATGAGGGGGCTCGGCTGGGCCCTGCCGATCGCCATGGCGCTCGCCGCGCCCGTGCTCGCGCTCGGGCCGCCGATCCCGCCGCTCGCCGGGCCGGTCGTCGACCAGGCCGGCATCATCGACCCCGCAAGCCGCCGCCGGATCACCGAGCTGGCGCTCGACCTCGAGCGGCGCACGGGGGCGGAGCTGGCGGTGCTCACCATGCCTTCCGTCGCCCCGCTGACGGCGTTCGACTACGGCATGCAGGTGGTCGACGCCTGGAAGCTCGGCAAGAAGGACCGCGACGACGGGCTGCTCCTGCTGGTCGTGCTGGAGCCGCGCGAGGTGCGGATGTTCACGGGCTACGGGCTCGAGGGCACGCTGCCCGACGGGCGCGTGGGAGCCATCCTGGACGAGTGGGTGGTGCCGCACTTCAAGCGCGGCGCCTACGGCGACGGCATCTACGCCGGCCTCGCGGCGGCCGCCGCCGCCATCACGGGCGACGCGCCG
>DATMAZ010000066.1:0-21330 GCA_035559675.1 Candidatus Limnocylindria bacterium | reverse complement strand
ACCGTCGTGCTCGTCGTGCTGCTCGACGTCGACGTCGTGCTCGACGTGGAGCTCGAGCTTGTGCTGCTCGTGGTCGACGAGCTGGAGGTGGAGGTGCTCGTGGTCGATCCGGCTACCAGCGTGCTGCTGGTCGTGGACGACGTAGAGGTCGTGGACGTCGAGCTGGAGCTGCTCGTCGACGACGAGGACGACGTGCTCGAGCTGGACGTGGAGGTGCTCGTGGTCGATCCGACTACCAGCGTGCTGCTGGTGGTGGACGATGTGGAGGTCGTGGACGTCGAGCTGGAGCTGCTCGTCGTCGAGGACGACGACGTGCTCGAGCTGGACGTGGACGTGCTGGACGTGGACGTGCTGGTCGTGCTCCCCGTGCCCGACGGCGTGGTCGCAGATGCGATGTCAGAGTAGGGCGACGCGGTGCCTCCCTGGCCGAGCGCGCTCAACCGGTAGTAGTAGGTTGTCCCGGCGGCGAGTCCCGAATCCCGGTAGGCAGTCACGTTGCGGCGCACCGAGGCGACGAGCGCGAAGCCCCCGGTCGGGCTGGTCGAACGCTCCACTACCTGGGACACCTCGCCACTGTTGGTGTCGACCCAGGTCACGTCGATAACCGTCGGTGCCGCCGCGACGGCTTGTACCGACCCGGGCGCCCTCAGCGACTGGGCGCCCTTTCCCGGCTGCTTGGCGGTCGGGATGGTTTGGATGCAGGTCATGATCGCGCCGGCCTTGCAGGCCCGCACCAGCTCGCGGCGGCACGCCCGTTTCGAGAGACCGTCCGCCGCGCAGGTCGCCACCTCGTCGGCGCATGCCTGGCGGCACCAGCGCCGCAGTGAAACCGCCTGTGCCGGGGACGTCGCGCTCGCGACAACCGCTACCAGGAGCAGCGACACGTGCCACCGTGCGCCTACACCCCGCCCGCGCCCAACCGGATTCCGGTGACCCATGCCCGGCTCCTCCAGCAAGACGGAGGCCGGCGGTCGCCCGCACGGCACCCGCGTAGGCGCGAGCTATCTTTCCACGGCACGGCGCGGGCGCCGGGGCAGTCGCCACGGTGCTGCCGGCGTTTTGTGGATGCCGCGGGGGTTCAGAAGTGTCCGCGTGCTCTTGCGTGCCCGTGGGCGCCCCGCAAGGCAAGAGGCAAAGCGCGCTCCGGGTTCCCGGTTGCAGCTGCGGAAGGCCTCTCGTACACTCCCTCCGAGGTGACGTTCCCCGCGCACAGAGCCGTGGGAGCCTGCGTCTTTGGGCTAGTCGCCGCGCTCGGGGTGGTGGCCGGCGCCCAGGACCAGCAGCAGCCCGGCGCACGCGTGATCAAATACCGCGACGACCGGCTCACCGTCGATCTCGTCAGGGTGCCGCTGGGCGAAGTGCTGGCCGAGATCGCGCGCCAGAGCCAGGCCGAAATCCGCGGCGAGCTGCGCGAGCCCCGCGACGTGACCGCGCGGTTCGAGGACGTCCCCCTCGCCGATGCGCTCGACCGCCTGCTGGGCACGCAGAACTACGCGCTGATCTACGGCGAGGACGGTTCGCTTCGCGCCATCCCGTTGCTCAGCGGCTCGACCGTAGGCTCCGCGCCCAGCTTCTCGCTGCGGCCCGCGAGCGCGGGCACGCCGTCGACGGTCGTGCCGCCCGCCGGGCTGGCGGCGCTGCTCGCCGCGGAGATTCCTATCTCGGGTCCGGTGGCCGAGAAGCTTGGCTCCGACAAGGCGAGCCTGGGGCAGCTCGCCAACCTCTGGCTTCACGAGAGCGACCCGACGGTGGGCGCGCAGTCGCTGCGGAGCGGGTTCAAGGCCATCGAGGGGTCGCCGGGGCTGCGGTCCGCGACGCTCGACATGGCCAACAACTACAGCGACGCCGACCTGGCGCGGCTCTTCCGCGGCTTTGCGGGCGGCCGGGCCGAGGAGCTGGTCGACATCATCGCGAGCCAGTCCAAGGTATCGGAGTTTCGCAGCAAGGCGACGATGGTGCTCCGCCGCCTCCAGTCGGGGAGCTGACCGCTAAGGTCGCGCCGCGGGTGCCAGCCCGCCGTGCAGGTGCTTCATCAGCTCGGCGTAGGCGGCCAGCGCGTCGGCGCTCTTGGGCGCGTTCTGTCGGCTGCGGGCGACCTGCGCCTGATGGATCGACTTGCCTTGCTTGCGCAGCGCCGCCATCTGCCGCCGCTCCTCGTCGACGCTGCCTCGGAGCAGCTCCCACGTTCCCCAGCCCACGAAGAGCCGGCCGTTGATGGTGTAGGCGGGCACCTGGTGGATGCCGAGGCGCCGCGCCAGCGCGACTTCCCGGTCGACGCGGGCGGCCAGCCGGGGCGACGTACGGTCGCGCTCGAAACGGGCGAGGTCGAGCCCGGTCTCGCGCGCGCAGGTCTCCGGCGTGGAGTCGTCCAGGGTCGGCTGGTGGGCGAAGAGGCAGTCGTGCATCTCCCAGAACTTTCCCTGCCGGTGCGCCGCCAGCGCCGCCACGGCGGCGCCCTTGGCCCAGGCGTGGCCAGCCTGCGGGAAGTGGCGGAACTCCACGCGCACCTCTTCGGGCCATTCGTTCGCGATCTGCCGCACCGCACGCGTCATACGCGCGCAACGGTCGTCGCGATAGTCGCAGAACACGATCACGTACACCATGGTGGGGGCGGGTCCGAGTGCCGGCGGGAAGTCGGGATTCTTGCTCGCCTTCACCTTGCGGCTCGTCGTCTCGATGGGCGGGAGGTCGGTCGATGGGGCGGGTTCGCTGACGGGCGGCTCCGCGTGCTGGGCCCAGCCGGGAGCGAGTGCCGTGGCGACGAGCAGCGCAGTTCCCAAGAGAATGAGCGCGGTCCGCATCGCGACAGTGTGAAGGGAGGGGTCCCGGGAGGTCAAGCAACGTCGCTCGCCCTGGCAAAGCCCATGGCAGCGGCGGGGTCGCTCCCGACGGAGAGGTTGCGACGGCGCGAGGCGTCCCTCTATAACTCGACGAGTCGCCCCATGAACACGCGCCGCATCTCGCGCCCCGGCCTGGCAGGGCGAGTCCGGGCGGTCCGCGTCCTGCTCGCCGCGGCGCTAACGGCAGCCGCGCCCGCCAGGGCCGCCACGTTCGCCGTCAACAGCCCGGAGGACGCGGTGGATGTGGCCATCGGCGACGGCGTATGTCTTACGGTGGGTGGCGTCTGCACGCTGCGCGCCGCCGTACAGGAGGCCAATGCGCTCGCGGGAACCGATACGATCAACGTGCCGGAGGGGACGTTCACGCTGAGCATCGTGGGCGCCAATGAGAACGCCTCCGCGACTGGCGACCTCGACATCACAACGGCCATGACGATCAACGGCGCGGGCGCGACCCTCACGATCGTTAGCATGGCGCTCAGCGGCTCACCGGCACGCGGCATCGACCGCGTATTCGACGTCTTCGACTCCAACCTCGGCGTAACGACCCCGGTCACCATCTCGAACCTCACCGTGGAGAACGGCTTCTCTGGGTTCGGCGCTCCCGGTGGTGCCATCTGGAACTCGGAGAACCTGACGCTTACCGGCGTGCGCGTTCTCAGCAGCGAAGGGCGGCTGAGCGGCGGGGGCGTCATCAACGACAATACGCTCACGGCGACCGACGTGACCATCAGCGGGTGCATCACGAACGGCCAGGGAGCCGGCCTGCACAATACGGCGCTCGCGACGGCCACGCTGACCCGCGTCACCTTCAGCGAGAACGTCGCGGGCGCGGCCGGCGGGGGTCTCCTGAACGACGGAACCCTCACGATCACCAACAGCACGGTGAGCGGCAATGCAGCCGGGACCGATGGGGGTGGCATCTACAACTCGTCCGACATGACGCTGAAGAACGTGACGATCAACGCCAACGGCGCGGGTGACGACGGCGGGGGCGTGTTGTCGCTCGAGAACTGGACCGCCACCAACGTGCTCCTCGCCGGCAGCACCTCCGGTGGGAACTGCGCCGGATCGGGAGTGCCGAACCCCGCGAACGCCAACTTGGACACGGGGACGACCTGCGCCTTCGGCGGCGGGTCGGGGAACCTCTCGAACGCGTCGCCCGCGTTGGGACCGCTGGCGTTCAACGGCGGCGACACGCAGACGCACCTGCTGCTCTCCGGCAGCCAGGCGATCGACGCGGGCACGAGCTGCCCGCCGCCCGCGACGGATCAGCGTAACATCGCCCGGCCGCTCGACGGCAACGGGGACACGATCGCGGTGTGCGACATCGGGTCGGTCGAGGTCCCCATTCCCACCACCACGTCCACCTCGACCAGCAGCTCGACGTCGACCTCGTCCAGCACCTCGACGAGCTCATCCACGAGCACCTCGTCATCCACGTCGACCAGCACCTCGACGAGCACGTCCACCAGCACCAGCACGTCGACCACCACCTCCACCAGCACCAGCACGTCGACCAGCACTTCCACCAGCACCTCGTCGAGCAGCACCTCGACGTCCACGTCCACCAGCACCTCGTCCAGCACCAGCACGTCGAGCAGCACGAGCACGTCGTCCACCACGTCCACCACGTCCACCACGTCCACCACGTCCTCCACGGTGCCTGGCCTCTGCGGGAATGGCAGCATCGATCCCGACGAGACGTGCGGCGAGATTGGGCTGCCCGCCTGTGGTACGGACGAGCTGTGCCTCAACTGCGCCTGCCGGGAGCTGGGCGACTGTCAGGACAACGGCAACGGCATCGATCTCTTCGACATCATCGAGAAGATCGATATCGTGCTCGGGCGCCTCGAGCCCACGGATGCGCAGCGCGTGCTCTGCGACGACGATTGTGACGCGGACATCGACCTCTTCGACATCCTGAACGAGATCGACGCCGTCCTCGGCGTCATCCCGACGCCGCTCGTCTGCCCGAACTAGGACGGCCCGCTCAAGGCGCCGAGCAGTCGGTCGTCCGCGGGAGGCACTGCAGGATCCACGTGTCGCCGTCGTTGCGAGGCTTGGTGCCCGCGACGGCCCGGGCCTTGCCCTTCATCACCACCCGGCTTTTCTTGGCGACGTACTTGCCGGACTTGTCGAGGCGGGCTTCGACGGAGAAGTCCACCCAGGGGCTGCACGCCGGCGCCGCCAGCGCGGTGGGCACCTGCAGGTTGATGGCGTTGCGTACGTGTACGCGGTCGAGCCCGCCCGCCGGCGGGGTGCAGTCGGGAAGGTTGGCGTCGGTCTGGTTGATGCAGGCGGCGGCCCGCATGGCACAGAAGCCGTCGCCGCAGGGGCCGGCGTCGCACGCCTCGCCGTCGGTGCACAGCACCTTGCGGCCGTCCCGTACCATCGCTGACCCGGTCTCGACCCCGGCGACCAGCAGCTCCAGGTAGCAGTCGGAAGCCGTCTTGGAGACGGGGCCGCCCGGCAGCCGGGCGGCGACGGTGGTCGACGTGGTGGTGGTGCTGCTGCTGCTCGTCGTGGTCGTGGTGCTGGCTAGCGTCGAGGTGGTCGAGACGAGTGTCGAGGACGTGCTGGCGATGGACGACGTGGTCGTCACGGCAGTGCTCGAGGTAACGCTCGACGAGGTCGAGCTGCTCGAGGACGACGTCGTCGAGGACGAGGAACTGGTCGTGACGGTGGTGGAGGTGGTGGCGCCCGGCTCGCTCGTCGAAGTCGTGCTCGAGACGGTCGTCGAGGTCGAGACGGTCGACGACGTGGAGGTGGCTGCGGTCGTGGTGGTCGTGGTCGGCTCGACGGTCGTGGACGTGCTGCTCGACGATGAAGAAGCGGTGGTGGTCGTGACGATGGTCGTGGTGGTCGTCGTGCTCGTGCTCGTCGTTGTGGTGGTGGTCGGGCAGCCACAGGTGAAGGCACCGGATACGGCGATGGCATCCTCGATGGGCTGGTTGTTCTCGTCGGCGACCGACAGGTCTTCGATGTCGAGGGCGATCACTTCGCCCGGCGTGCAGGCCGGAATCGGATCCGCGAGCCGCACGGTGGCGACCGCGCCCGTTCCTGGGGCGATCGATCCACCGAGTAGATCGAGAATCAGCAGACGGATGACGTTGTCGGCCACGACCTCGTTGGCCGAGCAGGCGAAGCCGGCCGTCCGCTCCGCGCAGTCGCCCTGGACGAAGGTCAACTCGTCGGGGGTGTCCCGCAGCTTCAACTGGATGCCGCGCACGGGGGTCGGGGGGTCGGCATTCGCCAGTTCGACGGGGACGTCGATGTCGATCGCACCCGGATCGGCGCAGAGGTCGTCCGGTAGGCTCACGGTAACCCTGGCGCGGGCGGCGGCCGGCCCGAGCAGCGCGGCGGCCAACGCGGCAGCGGCGAGGAGGCGAGGAAGGCGGCGGGCGAGGAACGACGGCATGCGCTGCCGACCACTCAAGCGCTTTCCGCACGACAAGGCAACCAACGTCCTTGACATCGCAAAGCGCGTGATCGTATCCGCACGTGATGCGCTCCCCGCGATACGCGCCGGGGGTGCCCGTCGGGGGAGTATCGGTGAATCACGGAGCGCCGCGAAGCGGGGCCGGTCTCGCGACCCTGGGGTTGGCATTGTCCTTGGCGCTCGCCGGGCCGGCCGCGGGCCAGACGAACACGCTCTCGGTGGGCCAGGCGTGCGGGCAGCCGGGGGGCTCGGCGATCGTCGTCCCGGTGTCGCTCAGCAACCCCGTCGACGTGGTGCGGGGGGTGGAGTTCAAGCTGACGGATGTCCCGGACGAGCTGAGTCTCGTCTCTGCGGCCTGCACTTCACGTACGTCTGGGTTCTCCTGCAGCGCCAACCAGGTGGGCAACGAGATCAGGGTGCTCGTTGTCAAGTTCTCGGTAGGCAACATCTCGGGGACGAGCGGGTCTGTGGTGAATCTTACGCTGACCGATGACGGGAGCCCATGCGGCCTGGGGCAACTGACGGCCCTCAACCTGAGCGATCCGAAGCTCTCCGATCCCGATGCGCAGCCGCTGCCGGTCGACGTGGTCAACGGCACCTTCACCTGCAGTTGTCCGCCCACCAGCACGACGTCGTCCTCTACCAGCACCAGCTCGACCACGACTACCAGCACCTCCACCTCCAGTACGACCACGACCTCGTCCGCGACCTCGACGTCGAGCAGCTCAACCTCCACCAGCACGTCGTCCTCCACGACATCCTCCACCTCGACCAGTACGTCGTCGAGCACGACGAGCACGAGCACGACGAGCACGAGCACCAGCACGTCGTCGAGCACGTCGACCAGTTCGTCCACGAGCACGAGTCAGACGAGCACGACGTCGACGAGCAGCACGACCAGCACGTCGTCGTCGCTGCCCGGGGCCACCTCGACCACGAGCAGCAGCACGTCGTCGTCCAGCTCGACGAGCACGAGCACCAGCTCGAGCACCAGCACAACGACCACGTCGAGCAGCAGTTCGTCCACCAGTGCGCCGGAGTCGACGACGTCCACGCTGCCGACCACCACCACGTCGAGCACGACCACGTCGACGACGCTGCCCCCGGACGCCTGCCTCGAGGCACAACGGGCGGTGCACGCGGACGTCGGCGACGGCAGCCAGTTCGAGAAGCGGCGGCAGTTGCTAAAGCGCGTGATCGAGCTTCTCGACGCCCGGGGCGGCGTCACGGACGGCTGCCAGGCGTGCATCACGCGCCAGTTTCAGCGCCGCCTTCCCATAGAGGAGCAGCTTCCGTGTCGCGAGCGCCTGCAAGGCATCGGCGGGTTCCCGAACGGCACCGAGGAGGATCGCCCGGTGGCCGGCGCGAAGCTGCTGCTCACGGCGACGGCTAGCAAGGAGCGGTTGTCGTTCCTCTCGAAGGACGCCGGCGTGGCGGCGCCCCTGGTGAACACGCCGAGCGACCCGACGCTCTTCGGAGCGAGTGTCGAACTGTGCACGGCCGAAGGGACTGTGGTCTTCGACCTGCCGGCCGACCATTGGCGCGTCAGCCGCAGCGGATCCGTCTACAAGTTCAAGCGACCCGGCCGGCCAGCCGACGTCAAGATGGCCGTCATCCAGCGCGGCCGGAAGCTCAAAGTGTCGTCCAACGCGGTGGGCGTTCCGCTTGGCGGCGGGCTCGGGCCGGTCGGTGTGCGTGTCGGCACCGGCACCGTGCGCAACTGCGCGTTCTTCCCGTCCACCACGATCGTGACCGACGCGCCGGGTCGGTTCCTGGCGGAGGATGCGGCCGCCGGGGCGGCGCTCGACTGCGGGAACGAGGCGCTGGGCTGCGCCGCGGTCCCTTGACGTGTCACGGGGATCGTTTTTCCCTGGATCGGATCTGCGGTTCTGGTTTAGGGTGTCCCTCCGGGAGGACATCCAGTGTCGATCCGTTCTACCAAGATTCCTGTGATCGCCGCGCTGCTGTGCGCCGCTGCGCCCGCCGGCGCGATCGACGTCGGGGTACCCGGGACCAAGCTGGTAATCGTCGACAAGCTGGCCACCACGGGCAAGGCCAAGACCGTCTTCGTCTCGAAGGGCGATCCGGACATCGCCAAGGGCCCCGAGGGAGATCCGGCCCTCATCGAGGGCGGCCTCGAGGTCTTCTACACCGACACGCCCGGGGTGGCGGGCACGTTCGAGGTCCCCGCCCCCTGGCTCGTCAACAAGGACACCGTCGCCAAGTACGTGAACAAGCTCGCCCCGAGCGGCGGCGACGTAAAGGTTGCCGTGGTGAAGCCCGGATTGGTCGCCAAGGTGGTGGCCAAGGGTCTGGGCGATGGCCACCCCATCGACCTCTCCGTCGGGGCCCCGGGCGCGGGGGGGGTGACCGTGGTCCTGTCGATCAACAACGGCATCGACTTCTCCATGCGTCGCATGTGCACCCGCTTCTCGACCGGCGACGGCAGCACCGTGGCTTACAAGAGCATCGCCGGGGGCACCGGCTACAAGCTCGTGGCCAAGGGCGGCGTTGCCGCCGATTGCCCCGCAGTGCCGTTCGAGACGAACACGATCCCGAGCGCCGCAGAGCCGCCGGAGACGCCCGGCACCATGGGCGTGGTCGTCACCAATCCGAACCTGGTGATGCAGTTCGGCAGCTCGAGCTTCAGCCTGAACAACGCCACCTACACCCGCTATCACGGCGGCAGGGGGGGCGCTCCCGACGCGATCCTCATCCTGGTGCCCGGGTTCGAGGGCGGCGCCACCAGCCTGGCGATCCTGGCGGAGAACGTCATCCGTCGCGCCTGGATCGAGGAAGGCCTGGCGCTCGAGGTCTGGGCCTTCGACCGCCGCTCGAACCAGCTCGAGGACCGCGAAGGCATCGCAATCGCCGCTGCGCTCTCCGATCCGCTGGTGGCGCTCGACTGGTTCTTCGGCGCCGAGCTCGGGTTGCCGCTTTCGCCGGAGCTCGTCGCCGGGCCCAACCGGCGCGCCTTCTTCCACAACACGGGCGCCGACGTGGCCTTCATGGCGAACTGGACGTCGCTGGTCTTCTCGGAGGACATCGACGCGGTGGTGGAGGCCGCGCGTGCGGCGGCGAAAAACCAGAACGTGTTCCTCGGCGGTCATTCGGCTGGCACTGGTTTTACGGCACGCTACGCGGCGACCGACTTCGACTTGACCGGCCTCGGCCCCGTGGACGCCGGCTATGCCAAGCTCCGCGGCCTCGTGCTCCTCGAAGGCGGGGGCGGCTCGCTCGGCACGCCGCCGTCGCCGGCCGAGCTCGACAAGATCGAGGACAAGGCCGACGGCGGGCAGTTCTACGCGGTACGCGACCAGGCGCCCCGGTGCGCCGACGGCACCGACTGCTCGGCGAACGGCGACGCCGACTGCGTCGGCATCGGTCGGGGCACCTGCACGCAGCCGACGTCGGCGTACGCCATCGTGCCCAACCTGCTGAACGCCCGCATCCTCGCGTCCGCGGAACCCGGTGTCGTCCAGGGGTTCACCGATCCCGACACCGGACAGGTGATCCTCCAGGTCGACCAGGGCGCCGGGACGCCGATCCAGGTGGTGCCCGACCTGGGTGTGCTGGCCGTCCTGCCCCAGGCCACGGCGGAAGGCGCGCTCGGCAGCTTCATCGACGACGACGGCTTCATCTCATCCTTCGCGACCTTCGTGCGCTGCTCGGTCGGCGCGCCCGGACCGCTCATCGGGCCGTTGCTCAGCTGGCAGGACATCCAGAACGGGCCGATGCCCGCCAGCGTGCTACCCGACAACGGGCCCATGCCGACGGCGCTCGCGACCATGGGGCCCCAGCCCGTGTGGGGCCAGGAGCGCGAGGTGACAGACATCCGCCGGCTGAGCAGCAAGTGGATCGCCGACGAGACCAACTTCACGGACTGGTACTATCCGTCCGCCGGCCTCGCCGTGACCGCCGGCATAGGTCTCGACTCGACGGCGCTCTCCGTCGGTCGCGGCCGCCGCGACATCGAGAATCTCACCCAGGCCGGCAACATCAACATCCCGGTCATCGCCTTCGGCGGGACGAACGGCCTCACGCCCATCCCGGGCAGCTTCACCGCCTTCGGTCTGTCGATCGGGCTCTGCACCGCGCCGAGCTGCGACGGGGTGACGCCGCGGGTGATCGATCCCAGCCTGCCGAACACGGCGTTCCCGACCTTCGGTGGGGTCGCCGGCGGCTACGAGGTGCATCTCAGCGAGGGCTTTGCGCACCTCGACATCGTCACCGCACAGGACGGCCCAGCGAGCAACGTCGCGAAGCCGCTCGTCGCCTTCATCAAGCGCAACCTGCAATGACGTGCCGGAGCGGTCCCCGGTGGACCGCTCCGGGACCGCCTGGTAATGCGTTCCCGATGGGCGGGGTGGTGGCGGTCCTGCTGGTGGCCGGTCTGGTTTCGGGCGGCGCCGCGTACGCCGCGGCGCCGCCGTATCAAGACCTGGCGCGGCGGCTCGTCGGGGCCGATCAAGGCGTCTATGCGCGCGCCGAAGACGGCACGGTGCTGGCGGCCGTCGAGATGGACCGGGCGGTCCATCCCGCGTCCGTGTCGAAGATTCCGACAACGCTCGCGCTGCTGCGGCGGCTCGGCCCGGCGCATCGCTTCGAGACGCGGATCGTGGGCACCGGGCCCATCGCAAACGGCACCCTCGCGGGAGACTTGGTGGTCGAAGCGTCGTCCGATCCGTTCATCGTCTCCGAGCATGCCTTCTGGATGGCGGCCGAGCTGCATGAGCTGGGCGTGCGGCAGGTGGCGGGACGCCTTCGGGTCGAGGGGCCGCTGCTCTTCAACTGGCGCCCCGATCCCGACGGCGCGGGGCTGCGGGCGGTGCTCACCGGCGCCGCGGGACACGACGCGTGGAGCGCCGCGCGGGCTGGCCGTCCGGGGCTGGGAGAGCGGCCGCCGCGGCTCCGCTTCCTCGACAAGACCGTCCCGCGCGGCGCTGCCCGCGAGACGCTGCTCGTGCACCGTTCTCCGCCGCTCGTGCGCATTGTGAAGGCCTTCAACGGCTACTCCAACAACGTCTTCCATCCGCTGTCGGACGTGATCGGCGGCCCGGCCGCCGTGCAGAAGATCGCGGTCGAATCCGTCCCGGCCGCGGCACGCTCGGGCATCCGCCTCGACAACGCGGCCGGCGCGGGCACGACGAACCGCTTGAGCCCGCGCGCGGCGGTCGAGCTGATCGCGGCGCTCGAGCGCGAGCTCGCCAAGCACGGGCTCACGCTCGCCGACGTGCTACCCGTGGCGGGCGTGGATGCCGGCACGCTGCGCGAGCGTCTCGACGACCCGGCGACGCGCGGCACGGTGGTCGGCAAAACTGGCACCTACGGGGACGTCGGCGCCTGCGCGCTGGCCGGCGTCGTCTACACCGAGCGCTGGGGACGCGTCACGTTCGCCATCCTCGACCGCGGCGTTCCAGTGCCGGAGGCCCGCAGCCGGCAGGACGCGTTCGTGCGCGCGCTGGTGGCCGACGCCGGCGGCCGGGCGCTCGCCTATACGCCCGATCCCCTGCCCGCGATCATGGGCGCGACGCTGGCCGTCGGCCGCTGACGCAGCGGCGCGGCGTTGCCATGACCGCCGCCGCCGCGCTACGAGCGGTGTCATGAGCGTGTCGCTGGCCAATTCGTCCGGGAGATCGGTGGTGGTGCGCGGCGAGCGCGCGGCGGACGTCGAGCGCGCGTCGGGGGGGCGATTCGGCGCCGATCCCATGGGGGCGCTGGCGGTCTGGGACGCGTTCGTCGCCTGGGCGGCGGGTCTCGCCGACGGCGCGTTCGACGAGACGGTGGACCCGGCGCGGCTCGGGCCGCCCGTGCCGCGCCCGCGCAAGGTGATCGGCATCGGCGTCAACTACCGCGGCCACGCCGAGGAAGCGCGCATGGAGCTGCCGAAGCAGCCCATGGTCTTCACCAAATTTCCGAGCTGTCTCGTGGGACCGCGCGCGGACGTCGTGCTGTCCTCGGACACCGTCGACTGGGAGGTCGAGCTGGTGGTGGTGATCGGCCGCGAGGCGCGGCGCGTATCGGCGGAGCGGGCGCTCCCCTACGTGGCCGGCTACTGCGTGGGCCAGGACGTGTCCGACCGTCGTCTCCAATTCGCCGACAGGCCGCCGCAGTTCTCGCTCGGCAAGTCGCTCGACACCTTCGGGCCGCTCGGCCCGGCGGTGGTCACACTCGACGCACTCCGGGATCCGAACGACCTCGCCATCCGCTGCGCGATCGACGACGTCGTCATGCAGGACGCGCGCACGAGCGACATGATCTTCTCCGTCCCCGAGCTGATCGCCTACTTGTCGGCGCGCATCCCGCTCGAGCCCGGGGATCTGATCTTCACCGGCACGCCCGCCGGCGTCGGCTCGACGCGCACGCCGCGGCGGTACCTCCGGCCCGGCGAGGTGATCACCAGCACGATCGAGGGCCTCGGCACGCTGGTCAATCGCTGTGTCGCACAATCTTCTTGACGGTTTCGGCCTTTTCTCATAGCGCTGGCTTGGCGCCATGCCAGCGACGACTCCGCTCTTTCGGCTCGCAGGCACGGTGGTCGTGCTCCTGGCGGCGGCGCCCGCCCTGGCGCAGCTCTGCGGACCGACGGTCGACCCCTGCGTGGTGGCGGCCAATACGAACGTGCCGTCGGGGTCGGTCATCAACCTCGGCACGCGCGACCTCGTGATCGCCCCCAACACGGTGCTCACCGTGCAGGGCGCCGGGATACTCAGTGTGACGGCGGGTGACATCCTGCTCGACGACGGGGCGCGCATCGTCGCCACCGGCAATGCGGGAGTGGGTGGGGACGTCATTCTCGACGCCGCCGGCAGCATCACGCTCGACCCGAGTTCGCGCATCGACGTCAGCGCCGGGACGGGCGGCGCCCTCACCCTGATTGCGGGGGGCACCGTCACGATCAACGGGCAGATCCGGGCGAATGCCACGACGCGTGACGGCGACGGCGGCTTCGTTAGCATCCAGAGTCCCGGCGGGACGACCGTCGCCGGCACGGGCGTGCTGGCGTCGGCCGGCGACCGATTCGGGTGCGGCGGTTTCTTCGAGATCGTGACCGACGGGTCGGTCACGGTCTCCGCACCGGTCGAACTGAAGGGCGGCGATTGCGACGGCGGTGACATCGACATCGACGCGCTCGGCGACGTCACGGTCACCGCGACGGGGACGCTCAACGCCATCGCCACCTTCGAATTCGGCTCCGGCGGTACGATCTCGCTCGCAGCCGGGGGCAACGTGCTGGTGAGCGGCCCGGTCATCGCGACCGGCAAGGGGACGCTCTCCGAGGGCGGCGGCGACGGGGGCGATCTCGACGTCATCGGCACCGACGTCACGGTGAACGCCCCGGTGACGCTCAGCGGCGCGGGGCCCGACGGCGGCGGCGGGTTCGTCGATCTGCTGGCGCTCGGCACGCTGAAGGTCAATGCGCCGCTGGTGGTCACCGGCGCCGCCGAGGGGGTGGGTGGGGACGTGCTGCTGGCGAGCGACGCCAAGACCGAGGTGAACTCCACCGTCGATCTGCGCGCGGGGTTCGCGGGCGGCTCGTTCGACGCGATCGCCGTCGGGGACTTCACCACGGTGCCGGCGACCGTCATCGACGCCAGCGGCACCGGCAGCCCCTTCGGACAGTTCGGCGGCAGCATCGACATCTCGGCGTGCAACCTGACCCTGGCGCTCGGCGCCGACTTGCTGACGACGGGGGCCGGGCCGGCGCCCCGCGCCACGGCCACGCTGGCGGCCAGCGGCACCATGACGATCGCCGGTACGATCAACGCGGGTGCGTTCGTCGAGCTCCGCCATCGCGGAGCGCCGCCGGTGTTCCTGCCGGGCTTCGTGGTCTCGCCGGCCCCGTCCATCGTGGCCGACGGCACGCTGCCGTGCTGCGTCGCGTGCGGGGGCACCACCACCTCGACCACCACGTCGTCGAGCAGCTCGACGATCGGCACGACCAGCGTGACCAGCGTGTCGTCCACCACGTCGACCTCGTCGTCCACCACCATGCCGGGGCCCTGCGGCGCGCCGCGCAGCGGCTGCCGCAAGTCCATCGAGCCCTTCAAGGCGAAGCTGCTGATTCGCGACAAGAGCAAGGACTCGGCCGACAAGATCGTCTGGAAGTGGCTGCGCGGCCAGGCGACCGCCGCGGCGGACTTCGGCAACCCGCTTACCACCGACGACTACGCCTTCTGCATGTGGCAGGTGGCCGGCAGCCCGCAGCTGCTCACTCGCGTCGACGCACCGGCCGGCGGCACCTGCGGCAGCAAGGCGTGCTGGCGCACGACCGGACGAGGCACGCCCACGGGCTACAAGTACGTCGACCCCGACCTCACGCCCAACGGCGGGCAGAAGGTCGTGCTCGCGGCCGGCACGGCGGGCAAGGCCAAGGCCATCGTCAAGGCGAAGGGCCTCTCGCTCGCGCTGCCGGAGCTGCCGCTCGCCTTGCCGGTGCTGGTGCAGCTCCAGAGCCCCACCCAGTGCTTCGAAGCGTACTTCACGGCGGCCGGCGCTGCCCAGAACACCAGCGAGGTGTTCGAGGGGCGCGCCACGTTCCCGAGCACCACGACCACGACGTCCACGTCGAGCACCTCGACCACCTCGCCGGTGCCGATCTGCGGCAACGGGGCCCGCGAGCTGCCCGAGCAGTGCGACGACGGCAACCTCGTGGGCGGCGACTGCTGCTCGCCGTCGTGCACGGCGGAGCCGGCCGGCCAAAGCTGCGCCGAGGACGGCAACGTGTGTACGACCGATGCCTGCGACGGCCTCGGTGCGTGCGCTCACGTTGCGGGCAACGCCGGCCTCGTCTGCCGCCCGGCGGCTGACGCGTGCGACGCCGCGGAGATGTGCACCGGGCTCTCCGCCACGTGTCCGGCCGACGGCGCGCTCCCTGACGGCAGCCCCTGCGACGTCACGGCGTGCCTCACCGGCGAGACGTGCACGAACGGCGAATGCGGCGGGGGGAGCCCGGTCGTCTGCCCGGAGTGCGAGAGCTGCGACCCGACGGCCGGCTGCGTCGCCACGCCCATGCAGGTGTGCCGCCAGACGGTGATCCCGGGGAAGTCGAAGCTGCTCATCAAGGACCAGAATCCCAGCGACACGGACAAGCTCGTCTGGAAGTGGGCCCGCGGCGAGCAGACGGCCGTCGCCGACTTCGGCACGCCTGCCGTGGACGACGACTACGCGATCTGCCTCTACGACGAGACGACGCTGGTCCCGGCGCTGGTGACGCGCCTCTCGGCGCCGGCCGCCGGCGCCTGCGGCGGCAAGCCGTGCTGGCGCACGACGTCGAGCGGCCTCAAGTACGTCGATGCGGAGCTCACGCCGAACGGCATTCGCAAGCTGGTGCTGAAGGCCGGGGGCGACGGCTCGGCAGCGATTACGCTGAAGGCGAAGGGCAGCAACATCCCGATGCCGAGCCTGCCGCTGGGCTCGGTCTTGCGCCTGCAGGTGCAGGGTAACGGCGAGTGCTGGGAAGCGACCTTCTCCCCGGGCGGCGTCACCCAAAACAACACGCTCGGTTACCAGGCGAAAAGCGACTAGGCGTGGAGCGGGGGGAGATGGTCGCGCCAGGGGAGGGCGTCCTCGAGCTGGCGCGCGACGCCGATCAGCAGGTCCTCGCGGCCGAACGGGGCGACGAGCTGCACGCCGACCGGCAGGTTGTCGGCGGTGAGGTGGACGGGTAGCGAGATGGCCGGCTGACCCGACATGTTGAACGGCAGCGTGCAGACGCCGTACGGCGCGGCGCGGAGGAAGGCGCGGAACGGCTCCTCCCGCGTGGACGTGATGTAGCCGATCTCGGGCGGCGGGGCGGCTTGAGTGGCCGTCAGCAGCAGATCGAAGCCGCTCTCCCACCAGGATGCCAGCCGGCGGCCGAAGGCGTGCACGAACTCGATCGTCGCCAGTAGCTGCGCGGCGGTGACCCGCCGGCCGTTCTCCGCGAGCGCCCAGGTAAGCGGCTCGACGTCGCTGGACTCGAGGACGCGGCCGACCTTCTCACCTATCGCATCGAGCGCGCGCGCCACCGCGCTCGAGACGACCGTCACGTACGCCGCCACGCTCCCGGGATCGTCGAGCGCCTCGGGATGGCTCTCTTCCACGACGTGGCCCAGCGCGGCGAGCGCCTGCGCCGTCCGGTCGACCGCGGTGAGCGCCTCGGGATGCAGCGCCGTGGCGCGCGGGGCGATGCGCATCACGCCGACGCGAAGCGGGCGCCCTGGGCCGTCGAGCGCGGTGGTCCACGGGGCCGGTGGGGGCGGCGCGGTGTAGGGATCGCCCGGCATCGGCCCGGCGACCAAGTCGAGCAGCAGCGCCGTGTCGCGCACCGAGCGGGTAACGAAAAACTCGCAGGAGAAGCCAATCCAGCGCTCCCCGAGCGTCGGTCCGAACGAGCAGCGCCCGCGGGTCGGCTTGAGGCCGACGAGCCCGCACATGCTGGCCGGCCCCCGGATAGACCCCCCGCCGTCGCTCGCGTGCGCGACGGGCACGATGCCCGCCGCCACCGCGGCCGCCGCGCCGCCCGACGAGCCGCCGGCGCTGTGGTTGAGATTCCACGGATTGCGCGTGGGGCCGTAGGCTTCGGGCTCGGTCGTCGGCAAGAGCGCCAGCTCCGGTGTGCTGGTGCGGCCGAGCGACACCAAGCCCGCCTGGACGACCTTCTGGGTGAAGTACGCGTCGACGCGCTCGGTCCAGCGCGCGTCGCGCAGCACCCGCATGCCGGCATGACACGGCTCGCCGGCCTCGAGCCCGCCGATGTCCTTCATCAAGGTCGGCACCCCGGCGAGCGGCCCCGCCGGCACGCCGGCCGCGACCCGCCGGCGGGCGCGTTCGAGCGCCGGATGGACGACCGCGTTGAGCGACGGATTGAGCCGCTCGAGCCGCGCGATCGCGGCCTCGACCAGCTCCGTGGGGCCGACCTCCCGTCGCCGCAGCAGCTCGGCCTGTGCGGTGGCGTCGAGTCGCGCGAAGGGGTCGGCCATCTTCGGGTTCCTGTCTCAGGCCGCGGCTGGCAGCACGCGCCCGCCGCGATGGCGGCGATAGATCTCGTCGCGCCAGGCGCGCAGCGGCGCCAGCCGCGCATCGCCGGCGAACGGCACGCCGAACATGGAGCGGTAGCCCGCGTCGAGCTCGAACAGCTCGTCGGGCGGGGCGCCGAGCGCGGGAGTGAGCATGCAGGCCACGGTGAGATCCGCCCGCGTGAAGCCCGGGCCCACCAGATACGGCGCGTCGCTCACGGCGGAGGCCAGATCGAGCAAGAGCGTGCGGAGCAGCCGATCGGCGTCGGCCTCGGCGCGCTCGTCCCACCCGTACTTCTGCGCGAAGTGGTCGGCGAGCGGCTGGAGGCCGATCTGCTTGAAGTGCCCGATCATCACCAGCCGTGCGGCGGGGGCCAGCGTCTCGGTCGCCATGATCTCCAGCGCCCGCACCTGTGCCCGCGCGAGCGGTGCGGCGGGCAGCAGCGGCGGGGTCGGATGCGCCGACTCGAGCCAGTCGAGCGCTGCGTTGGAGTCGCCCACGATCTGCCCGTCGACGAACAGCACCGGCACGGTGCGCTGACCCGTGCTTCGCACCAGCTCGGCTTCGCCTGCGATCGGCTGGTAGGGACGG
Organism: Candidatus Limnocylindria bacterium; assembly: GCA_035559675.1. Taxonomy (GTDB): domain Bacteria; phylum Desulfobacterota; class Binatia; order DP-6; family DP-6; genus DATMAZ01. Next base: position 3,456 of record DATMAZ010000066.1, on the reverse strand, counting down.
CGCGTGTAGCGCAGCCCCTTCGCCTCGAGCGCCCAGCGCACGCGCTCGGACCAGGGCGACGGATAGAGCTCCAGCAGCTCGAGCGCGGCCATGGCGGGCGGACCATAAAGGTGGCGCCGGGCGGGGTCAAGGTGTAACCCCGCGACATGCCGACTCGCATCGCGTTCATCGGGCTGGGTGTGATGGGCTACCCGATGGCGGGGCACCTGGCGCGCGCCGGTCACGTCGTCACGGTCCACAACCGCTCGCCGGCCAAGAGCGAGCGCTGGGCTGCCGAGTACGGCGGCGCCGTGGCGGAGTCGCCGGAAGCCGCGGCCCGCGAGGCCGAGGTGGTGCTCGCCTGCGTCGGGAACGACGACGACGTGCGGAGCGTCACCATCGGCACGCGCGGCGCGTTCGGCGCGATGGCCCCCGGCGCGGTGTTCGTCGATCACACGACCGCCTCCCCCACGCTGGCGCGTGCACTCGCCGCCGAGGCCGAGCTGCGGGGCTGCCGTTTCCTCGACGCGCCCGTCTCCGGTGGCCAAGTCGGCGCGGAGCAGCGGCGGCTCACGGTGATGGCCGGCGGCGACGCCGAGGCGCTCGAGCGCGTGCGGCCGCTCGTCGCCTGCTACGCGCACGCGGTTCGGCACATGGGACCGAGCGGCACCGGGCAGCTCACCAAGCTGGTGAACCAGATCTGCATCGCGGGGCTGGTGCAGGGTCTCGCCGAAGGCGTGGCGTTCGCGCGGGCTGCCGGCCTCGACGTGGCCGCCGTGGTAGAGGTGCTGTCGAAGGGGGCGGCGCAGTCGTGGCAGATGGACCATCGGGCCACGACCATGGCGGCGGGGCGCTTCGACTTCGGCTTTGCCGTGGACTGGATGCGGAAGGATCTTGCCATCGCGCTCGCCGAAGCGCGCGACCGCGGCTTCGAGCTGCCGGTGGCGCGGCTCGTCGACGGCTTCTACGCCGAAGTGCAGCAGATGGGCGGCGGCCGCTGGGACACGTCGAGCCTGATCGCGCGGCTCGTGCCCGGCGCGCCGCGGTCGTCGTCCTAGTGCAGGATGCCGGACGGGGGCTCCTCGTCCGGCTCGGCGACGGTGAGCGGCGCCAGCTTCGCGAGCCGGCTCTCGTCGACGTGGAGGCCGAGCTCCGGGAGCGCGAGGCCTCCCTCGGTCCATTCCGGCACGAAGAGAATGGCCTGGCCGTCGGCGTCGTAGCCGAGCTGGACCAGCAGGTCGGGCTCGTAGATCCGGCACCGCTGCTCGCAGCAGGTAAACGCCTCGGTCACGCGGTAGAAGCCCTCCTGGCGAAGCGGCACCAGCGAGGCGGCCCACTCGTCGGACGGGATGGTGTGGCCGCTCTCGTCCCACGACGCGCGGTTGGCCGACCAGCCCGCCGGCAGATAGACGCCGGGCCCGGGATCGCCGTGGTTGTGGAAGTAGACCAGCCGCCCGGCCGGGATGTCGTCGCCGAGCGGGCGTGTCGTCCGGTAGATGCCGCACGGAGGAAGCTCGGCCATGCCGCCCGTATCATGCCACGACCGGCGCGTGGCCTCCACGCCGCCCGTGCATGCGCCGGCCGCACGTGGATTCCGCCGAGCTACCGCTCGGGGCGGCGGGGAAACCACGGCACCAGCGCCGAGACGCGCGCCATGCGCCGGGCGTAGCCGGGCCGGCTCGCCTGCATGCGCCGGTCGAGGAGCGGGATGCTTATGAGCCACAGCATCAGCGTGATCGCGAGCGCGCCCGCTGCCGACCACCAGGCGCCGGGCACCGCGGCCAGTCCGAACGTCCACACGCCCCACCAGAAGAGCGCCTCGCCAAAGTAGTTCGGGTGGCGCGAGTACGCCCAGAGCCCGTGCTCGAGCATGGCACCGGGCGGCGCGGTGGCGCGGAAGCGATGGAGCTGGAGATCCGCGATGCCTTCGATCGCGATGGCGCCGGCCGTGAGGCCCACCGCGAGCGCGTCGAGCCAGCCGATCGGCTGCGTGCCGCGGGCCACGGCCAGGTAGACGGGCAGGCAGGCCGCGAAGACCACCAGCGTGGGCACGAGGTGCAGGCCGACGAAGCTCACGAGCCAATAGGCGCGGCCCGTTTGCCCGCGCATCTGCACGTAGCGCCAGTCCTCGTGCTCGAGCCCGCGCCAGCCGCGAAGCCAGTTGAGCGTCAGCCGGACGCCCCAGGCGCCCACCAGCACCACCACCAGCGCTTGGCGGATGGCCGGCACCTCCGGCGGCGCGCCGAGCAGCCAATAGACCGCGAGGCCGATCGGGGCCACGCTCCAGTAGGCGTCGTAAAAGCTCGAGTTGTCGTACGCGACGCTGAACGTGAAGATCACCACCGTGGCCGCCAGGTCCGCCGCACCTGCCACGACCAGCGGATGGAGGCCGTGGGCGGTGCGGCCGACGTAGATCGCTGCGAGCAACGCCGCCGCGTAGGCGAGTGTCATCACGAACAGGTCGCGGCGCGGGGCCAGCCCGCGGCGGACGCTCATCGCCGGGGTCGGAGGGCGGTGGCGAGCCGCTCGCGCACCGCCGGGGCGCACCAGGCCGGGACGATATCGTCCAGCAGCTGGCGGCTCGCCGCATCGCTCGGCTCGACCAAGGCGGCGCGGAGCGCGAGCTTCGTCGCCGCATACGCGCCGGCCGGGCGCGACGCGAGCAGCGCCAGCCGCTCCCGGGCGCGCGCCACCGGATCCGCGGCGATCTCGTCGACCAGGCCGAGCCGAAGTGCCGCGTCGGGGCCGTGCAGCTCGGCGCCGAGCAGCACCGCGTCGCGCGAGCAGGGTGGCAGGCGGTGCACCACCGCCGCCAGCGTACGCGGTGGGAACGGCACGCCGAGGGCGACTTCGTTGAGCCCGATGCGGAGCCGAGACTCACCGGCGATCACGCGGTGATCGCAGCAGAGCGCCAGCACGCAGCCGCCCGCGATGGCGTGCCCGTTCACCGCGGCCACGGTGGGGCCGGGATAAGCGAAGAGCGTCGCCACGAAGTCCTCGAGGAGCTGGAGGTAGCGCGCCATGCCCTCGGCATCGAGCGACACGACCTCCTTCAAGTCGAGGCCGGCGGAGAAGGCGTCGCCCGCGCCGGTGAGCAGCACGGGTCGGCCGGCCGCGTCGCGCAGCCGCTCGCGGGTGTGCTCCATCACGCCGGTGCCGAGGGCGTTCTTGCCGGGACCGTCGAGCCGGATCTCGATCATCGTGCGCGTCTTATGCAAAGCGCGCGAGCGGGGAAAGGGCCGTTGCGCGGACAGGGCTCGCGCGCTATGCGCCGAGCGGGGAGGAACGTGGATGCGGAGCGTAGCGTGGATGGCCGTCGTGGTTCTGGCCGCTGCCTGTCATCGGCAGCCGGCGCCAGTGCTCGAGTACGGCGAGACGGTCACCTACACGTCCACGGCCGCCGATCCCGCACCGCGACGAGTCCCGGCCGCCGAGGCGGGCGGCATGGCCGCCGCCGATGCGCCCGCGACGACGCCC
>DATMAZ010000065.1:0-3012 GCA_035559675.1 Candidatus Limnocylindria bacterium | reverse complement strand
GCCTGGCTGCCTCCCGCGCTGCATCCCCGCGAGGCCCAGGCGATCGGTGGACCCCCCGAGGCGCCGGAGCCGACGATGGCCTATGCCGGCAACCTCGACGCGTATCAGAACCTCTGCGGGCTGCTGCAGGCATTCGAGCTGGTTCGCGAGCGCGTGCCGGCGGCGCGGCTCGTGCTGGTGAGCCATCCCGATGCGCGGCGCGGCGCGCGCCGGCTCGCCGCCGGCGGGCTCCCGCCCGCAGTGGAAATCGTCTTCGCGTCGTCGTACGAAGACGTACGGGTAACGCTGGCGCGCGCACACGTGCTCGTGCTGCCGCGTCGCGAGGCGACCGGGTACCCGATGAAGTTGCTGAACTACATGGCGGCCGGCAAGGCGATCGTGGCGACCGCCGGCAGCGGCAAGGGCCTGCGCGACGGCGAGAACGCCCGGATCGTTCACGACCAGGACGTGGCGGCGTTCGCCGCCGCCGTGAGCGGGCTGCTCCGTGACCCCGGCGCGCGGCGCCGGCTCGGCGAGGCGGCCCGGCAGAGCGTGGCCGACCCGGCGCGCTACGCGCGGGGAATGGCGGCGCTCGAAGGCATCTACGACGAGGTGAAGCAGACATGAGCGAGCGACCGCGCGTGGCGATCACCATGGGGGACGCCGCCGGCATCGGCCCGGAGATCACGGTGAAGTCGCTGGCCGATCCGCAGGCCGCCGGCTGGTGCATCCCGTTCGTGCTCGGCGACGCCGGCGTCCTGGCGCACGCCGCGCGCACCGTGGGCGTGGACGTGCCGATCCGGCGCATCGCCGCGCCCGAGGAGGCGACCGGCACGCCGGGCGTGGTCGAGGTGATCGACGCCGCCTGCATCGATCTCGGCGCCCATCGCTGGGGCGTGGTGCAGCCGGCGTACGGCGAAGCGGCCGTGCGCTGGACCAAGGAAGCCGGGCAGATGGCGCTCGAGGGCCGCATCGACGCCATGGTGTCGGCCCCGCTCAACAAGGAGGCGATGCACGAGGCGGGCTACAGCTACGAGGGGCAGACGGAGATCCTGGGCGAGCTCACGCGCTCGAAGCCGGCGATGGTGATGGTCGTCGATCGCATGCGCCTCATGCTGTTCACCAACCACATGGCGATGCGGCAGGTCTGCGACTACATCCGCAAAGACCGGGTGCTCGAGCGGCTGGTGCTGGCGGATGCGGCGTTGCGCGACATGGGGATTGCGCGGCCGCGCATTGCCGTGGCGGGGCTCAACCCGCATGCCAGCGAGAACGGGTTGTTCGGACGCGAGGAGCTGGATCACATCGTGCCGGCGGTGGCCGCCGCGCGCGAGCGCGGGATCGACGCGCAGGGTCCGTTTCCCGCCGACACCGTCTTCCTGAAGGCCCGCGAGGGACTCTACGACATGACCATCGCGCTGTATCACGACCAGGGGCTGATGGCGGTGAAGCTCGTGGGCTTCGGGCGGGTGGTGACGCTGCTGATCGGGCTGCCGCTCATCCGGACGTCGACGGGACACGGCACCGCGTTCGACATCGCCGGCAAGAACATCGCGGACCATCGCAATCTGCTGGAGGCGCTGCGGGTGGCCGCCGAGGTGGCGCGGGGCGGCAAGGCTGCGCAGCGGCGCGGGCTCGCGGCGGCCTTCGGGCGGGCGGCATGACGGCGCGTTTCGAGCGCGTGATCGACATCTCGGTGCCGAACGGCCCGGGACAGCACGTGTATCCCGGCGATCCGGCGCCGCACGTCGAGCACGTGCACCGCATCGTCGACGGCAAGGCCGCCAACGTGTCGCTGCTGGTGCTCGGCAGCCACACCGGGACGCACGTGGACGCGCCGTACCATTTTCTCAACGACGGGGCGCGGCTGGGCGACGTGTCGCTCGACCGCATGGTGGGCGAAGCGATCGTGCTGGACCTCCGCGGGCGCGCCGCGATCGACCGCGCCGCGCTCACCGGCGGGCCGTTTGGAAAGGGTGACATCGTGCTGTTCCGCACCGACAACTCCGAGCGCTGGGCGTCGCCGGAATTCCGCCGCGACTTCACCTACGTGACCGAGGACGCGGCCGAGGAGCTGGTGGCACGTGGCGTGCGGGCCGTCGGGATGGACTATCTGTCGATCGAGCAGTTCGGCAGCACGAGCTTTCCCGTGCACCATATCTTGCTCGGGGCCGGTGTCTTCGTGATCGAGGGGCTCGATCTCCGGCAGGCGGAGCCCGGCCGCTACGTGCTCGTGTGCCTGCCGCTCAAGTTCCCCGGGCTCGACGGCGCGCCGGCCCGGGCGGTCTTGCTGGCCTGAGGCCGCGCGGTGGACCCGCGCGCGCTCCGCGTGCTGGCCGACGATCTTACGGGTGCGTGCGACATCGCGACGGCGCTGCTGCCTTGGAGCGGGCCGGTGGTGGTGGAGACCCATGCGGGCGCGCCGCGCCCCGCGGGCGCGGCGCTCTGGGTCCGGAACACGCAGAGTCGGACGCTGCCGGTCGCGGAAGCCCGCCGGGCCGTGCAGCAGGCCGTGGCGGACGCGGGCGCGGCGCGCGCGGTCGTGCTGAAGAAGATCGACACCGCGCTGCGCGGCCACCTCGGCGCCGAGCTGGAAGCCGCGATGGAGGCCGCCGGCGCCGCGGAGGTTTTCGTCCTTCCCGCGATTCCCGCCGTCGGCCGCACGACCGTCGGCGGCGTGCAGCTCCTGGACGGGGTGCCCGTGCATCGCACGGCGTTCGCCGCCGATCCGCTGCACCCGGTGGATCGCTCCGAGGTAGCGGCGCACGTCGAGCGCGGCAGCAGCCGTCGCTGCCGCGTGCTCGCGCTGGAGGAGGTACGTTCCCGAGCGCGGCTCGCGGCGGCGATCGAGCGGGGCCGGGAGGCCGACGAGACGGTCTTCGTATGCGACGCGGTGACCGACGATGACCTCGATGCGGCCCTCGCCGTGCTGCTCGAGCGCCCGCGGCCGCTCGTGCTGGCGGGCTCGCTCGGCCTCGGCCGCGCGCTCCGCCGCCGGCTCGCCGTGGACGGGAGTCCAGCCGAGCGGCCGCG
>DATMAZ010000064.1:0-25032 GCA_035559675.1 Candidatus Limnocylindria bacterium | reverse complement strand
GGCCCGCGGGCGCGCGCGCTCGGCGGCGTGCTGCGCGCCCGGCAACCCGACCTCGTCTATCTCGCCAACGGCGTCACCGCGAACCTCGACGGCGTCGTCGCGGCGGCGCGGCTCGGGCTGCCGATCATCTGCCACGAGAAGGGCTACCGCCGCGTCGGACCCGTCGAGCGGCTGGCCTCGCGGCGCGTGGACGTCTGCATCGGCATGACCGACGACATCGTCCGCCACTTCCAGCGCCTCGGCCTTCGGCCGCGCCGCTGGGTCACCATCTACGACGGCATCGACGTCGCCGAGTTCGCGCCCGGCGGCGGCGCCGCGGTGCGCGCGGAGTTCGGCATCCCGGCCGACGCGCCGCTCGTCGGCATCGTCGGCCACCTGCAGGAGTGGAAGGGGCAGCGCCTGGTCGTCGAAGCCGTGGCACAGGCCCGGCGCACGTACCCGGAGCTCCGCTGTCTCGTCGTGGGCGGCGTCCACCGCGCCGGTGCCGCGTACGCCGACGCGCTGCGCGCCCGCATCGCCGAGCCCGATCTCGCCGGCCACGTCGTGCTCACCGGCGAGCGCACCGACGTCGCCGCCTGCCTCGATGCGATGGACGTCGCCATCCATGCATCGATCAAGCCGGAACCGTTCGGGCGCGTCATGATCGAGGCCATGGCGCTCGCCCGGCCGGTGATCGCGCCGCGCGAGGCGGGACCGCTCGCGATCGTGGCCGACGGCGAGACCGGGCTCCTGGTCCCGCCGCGCGACGCCGGCGCGCTCGCGGCCGCGATCACCGCGCTGGTCACCGATCCGGCGCGGCGGCGCGCCATGGGACGCGCGGCACGCGCCCGCGTCGAGGCGGTCTTCGACATCCGCCATCACGTCCGCGCCATCGAGGAGCTGTGCGACGAGGTGCTCGGCCACGGGCCGGGCCGGGCGGCCGGGCGCGCGGTGGCATGAGCGCGGGCCGCCCGAAAATCTGCGTGCTCGGCAAGGAGGACCGCGCCTTTCTGGCGGTCGTGCGCTCGTTCGGACGTCGCGGCGCCGAGGTGCACCTCTGCTGGACCCCGCCGGACGCGCTGGCGCGGCAGTCGCGCTACGTCGCGCGGGTCCACGACGAGGTGCCGCTCTACTCGGCCCACGACGACGCCTGGAAGCCCGCCTTCATCCACATGCTGGAGCGCGAGCGCTTCGACCTCGTGGTGCCAACCAACGACGCCAGCATCATCCCGCTCCAGACCCATCGCGCGGAGCTCGAGCCGCACGGCCGCATCTATCTCATTCCCGATCGCGCCTTCGACATCTGCTTCGACAAGGAGAAGAGCTACGCGCTCGCCGCCGCGTGCAACGTGCCCCTGCCGCCGCAGCACGTGCTGCGGCTGCCGGCGCCGCCCGACGCCATCGACTTGAGCTGGTACCCGCTCGTGCTGAAGCCGCACGCGTCGTTCACGCTCGACGACCTCAAGCAGAAGCACTTCGTGCGCAAGGTGCGCGAGCCGAGCCAGCTCCCGGACGCGCTCGCCCACTTCGAGGGCGCCTCGGAGGTCCTGGTGCAGCGCCACTTCCACGGCACCGGCGCGGGCATCGAGATGCTGGCCGTCGACGGCAAGATCCTGACGGCGCTCCAGCACCTCCGCATCCACGAGCGCCGCAAGGGCGGCGCCGATTCCTATCGGGTGACGCTGCCCATCCGCCAGGACATGTACGACGCGGCGGCCCGCATGGTGCGGGCGCTCGACTACACCGGCGTCATCATGTTCGAGCTGAAGCTCGACCTCGAGACGCGCGAGTGGGTGCTGATCGAGATCAACGCGCGCTTCTGGGCGTCGCTGCCGCTCTGTCTCCACGCCGGGGCCGACTTCCCCTGGTGGCTCTACGAGGCGCTGGTGCTCGGCCGGCGCGAGTTCCCGCAGGACTACCGGGTGGGCGTGTACTGCCGGAACTGGGGCCGGGATCTCGTCTGGTTAAAGGAGAACTTCGAGGCGCCGCCCGACGAGCGGGTGCCGCTCACGACGCTGGCACGCGAGCTCGGACCGTTGCTGCGCGGCCGCGAGGCGAGCGACACCTTCGCGCTCGACGATCCCGCACCGGGGCTGGAGGACCTCCGCCGGCTCGGCGCCCGCGCGCTAGGTCGCGTGCGGCGGCTCACCCGCCGGGTGGCCGATCGCATCCCGGGCGTCCAGGCGCGCCGCGCCGCCCGGGCCCGCCGCGCGCTCGCCGAGGCGCGCGACGTGCTGTTCGTGTGCAAGGGGAACATCTGCCGCAGCCCGTTCGCCGAGGCGTATCTCCGCAGCCGGCTGAACGGCCGCGCCGTGCACGTCCACTCCGCCGGCTATCACCCGAAGCGCAACCGGCCCTGCCCCGCCGAGGCCGTGGCCGCGGCGCACGAGCTCGCGACCGATCTCGCGCCGCATCGTTCGCGCATCCTCGACGCCGCGATGGTGCAGGCCGCCGACGCCATCTTCACCTTCGACCAGGAGAACTTCACGACCGTGCTGGCCCGGCACCCCGACGCGCGGCACAAGGTCCACCAGCTGAGCGCGCTCGCCGGCGGCGACGCCGCCGAGATCCGCGACCCGTTCGGCGGCACCATCGACGATTTCCGGCGCACCTACGATCGCATCCGCCGCGCGCTCGACGCGGGGCTCGCGGCCCGCTAAGCGCCGCCCGGCCGGCTCGCCCGGTCGCCGCAACGGCGTAGACATGGGACGCGCCGTGGAGCGTATCGCCGTCCCCACCACCCACTGGCACGCCCTCGACGACGGGCGCGTGCAGTGCGACGTCTGCCCGCGTGCCTGCAAACTGCGCGAGGGCCAGGCGGGCCTTCTGCTTCGTGCGCGTGCGCGCCGGCGCCTGCGCGCGTTGCGGCACGCCGTGCGCCGGGCGGTTCGCGGCGGCGCCGGGGTCGTGGGGGCGCGCCGGCTCCCGGTGCGTCTCGCGGACTTCCGAAAAGGCGCCGCCCGACGCGCTGGCAGCGGCCGGCCGTCGCGAGCCGATCCGGCCGGACGAGGCGCGCTCGCGCGCTGCAGCGCGCTATAGGAAGAGGCGCACGGCGGGGTTATCGCTCTCCTCGCGGTACGCAAAGCCCAGGCGGTCGAGCCGCTCGCGCAGCGCAGGCCGTTCGGCGGCCGGCACTTCGAAGCCGCACAGCACGCGGCCGAAGGCCGCGCCGTGGTTGCGGTAGTGGAACAGCGAGATGTTCCAGCGCGTGCCGAGGCTCGTGAGGAACTGCCGCAGCGCACCCGGGCGCTCGGGAAACTCGAACGTGTAGAGCACCTCGTCGGTGGCGGCGGCGGCGCGGCCGCCCACCATGTGCCGGACGTGCGTCTTGGCCAGGTCGTCGTCGCTGAGATCGATCCAGGCGTAGCCGGCGCGCGTGAGCTCGGCGCCCAGCACCTCGACCTCCTCCGGGCCCGCCACGCGCACGCCCACGAAGACGTGCGCCTCGCTGCGCGTCGAGAGCCGGTAGTTGAACTCGGTGACGGCGCGATCGCCGAGCGTCGCGCAGAAGGCGAGAAACGCGCCGGGGCGCTCGGGAATCGTCACGGCGAGCACCGCCTCGCGCCGATCGCCCACCTCGGCCACCTCGGCTACGTAGCGCAGCCGGGTGAACGCGATGTTGGCGCCGGACGCCACCACGACGGCAGGCCCACCCAATGCCCCGCCGGTGCGCCGCCAGCGCACGGCGCCGGCGATCGCCAGCGCGCCCGCCGGCTCGAGCAGCACGCGCTTCTCCTCGAAGCCGTCCTTGATGCCGGCGCAGATCTCGTCGACGCTCACCGTGATGCACTCGTCGAGGAATCGCCGGCAGAGCGCGAAGGTGTGCTCGCCCACCTCCCGCGCCGCCACCCCGTCGGCGAAGATGCCGACGTGCGGCAGCACCACCCGCCGGCCGGCGCGCAGCGACTGCGCCATGGCGTCGGAATCGTCCGCCTGCACACCGATCACGCGCACGCCGGGCCGCAGCGCCTTCACGACGGCTGCCACGCCGGCGGCGAGCCCGCCGCCGCCGATCGGCACGAAGATCGCCGCGAGGTCGCGCGGCGCCTGCCGGAGGATCTCGAGCCCCACCGTCGCCTGGCCGGCGATCACGTCGAGGTCGTCGAACGGCGGAACGTCGACCGCACCCGTGGATGCGACCAGGCCGGCGGCGTGCTCGGCCGCGGCGGTGTAGTCGTCACCCACCAGCTCGATCGCGACGCCGTAGCGGCGCACCGCGTCCACCTTGATGGACGGCGTGGTGCGCGGCATCACGATCCGGCACGGGATGCCGAGCCGGCACGCCGCGTACGCCACGCCCTGCGCGTGGTTGCCCGCCGATGCGGCCACCACGCCGGCCGCCCGCTCGGCCGGGCCGAGCAGGCTCATCCGGTTGTAGGCGCCACGGATCTTGAAGGAGAAGACGGGGGTGAGGTCCTCGCGCTTGATCAGGATCGGCGTCCCGAGGCGCTCGGAGAGCAGCGGCGCGGCATCGAGCGGCGTGGGTTCGGGCACGACCTCGGGCACGCGCGAGTCGAGCGCCCGTTTCAGCAGATCGTCCATCCGGGCCCAATATCGCGTTTGATGTAACGCGTCATCCCGGGTTAGAGTCGCCGACCCCCCACTTTTCCTACGTCAAGGAGTTTCGATGAACAGCGCCCTCAACGCCTGGGTCGAGCAGGTGACGGCCCTCACGAAGCCCGACCGGGTGGAATGGGTCGACGGCTCGGAGGCCGAAAACCGCCGGTTGATCGCCGAAATGCTGCGCACCGGCACGCTCCATCCCTTGAACGAGCAGCGCTACCCCAACTGCTACCTCCATCGCAGCGATCCCAGCGACGTCGCGCGTACCGAGCACCTCACCTTCATCTGCTCCGAGCGACAGGAGGACGCCGGGCCCACCAACAACTGGATGGCGCCCGCCGAGGCGAAGGCCAAGATCGGCGGACTGTTCGACGGCGCCATGCGCGGGCGCACGCTCTATGTGATCCCGTACGTGATGGGCCCGATCGGCTCCCCGTTCAGCAAGGTGGGCATCGAGATCACCGACAGCCCGTACGTGGTCGCCAACATGCGCATCATGACGCGCATGGGGCGTGCCGCGCTCGACCAGCTCGGCGACAGCCCGGAGTTCGTTCGCGGGCTCCACTCGCTCGGCGATCTCTCCCCCGAGCGCCGCTACATCGCGCACTTCCCCGAAGAGAAGACGATCTGGTCGGTCGGGTCCGGCTATGGCGGCAACGCGCTGCTCGGCAAGAAGTGCTTCGCGCTGCGGATCGCGAGCGTGCAGGCGCGCGAAGAGGGCTGGCTCGCCGAGCACATGCTGATCGTCGGGCTCCAGAGCCCCGAGGGCGAGACGCATTACATCGCCGCCGCGTTTCCGAGCGCCTGCGGCAAGACGAACCTCGCCATGCTCGTGCCACCCGCCTCGCGCAAGGGCTGGAAGGTCTGGACGGTCGGCGACGACATCGCCTGGATGCGCATCGGGCCCGACGGGCGCCTCTGGGCGATCAATCCGGAGGCCGGCTTCTTCGGCGTCGCGCCCGGCACCTCGAGCAAGACCAACCCCAACGCGATGGCCACCGTGCGCGCCAATACGATCTTCACCAACGTGGCCGTCACCGAGGACGGCTGTCCGTGGTGGGAGGGCATCGACGGCGAGGTGCCCGAGCGGCTCACCGACTGGCGCGGGCGGCCGTGGACGAGGGGAAGCGCCGAAAAGGCCGCCCATCCCAACTCGCGCTTCACGGCGCCGGCTCGCCAGTGCCCATCCATCTCGCCCGAGTGGGAGAACCCCCAGGGCGTGCCCATTGCGGCGCTGGTGTTCGGCGGGCGGCGGGCGCGCACCGCGCCGCTCGTGTTCGAGGCGTTCGACTGGAATCATGGCGTGTTCGTCGCCGCGTCGGTGGCCTCGGAGACGACCGCCGCGCAAAGCGGCGCGGTGGGGGTGGTGCGGCGCGATCCCATGGCCATGCTGCCGTTCTGCGGCTACAACATGGCGTCCTACTTCGGCCACTGGCTGCACATGGGCACGACCATCCCGAAGCCGCCCAAGATCTTCCACGTGAACTGGTTCCGCCAGGACGACCAGGGCCGCTTCATCTGGCCCGGGTTCGGGGAGAATCTGCGCGTGCTCGAGTGGATCCTCGCCCGCTGCCGCGAGCGTGGCACGGTGCGCGAGAGTCCGATCGGGCTCGTCCCCGCCCCCGGGGCGATCGCCACCGACGGCCTCGACGTGGACGGCGCAACGATGCGCGAGCTGCTCACCGTGTCGCGCGACGACTGGCGCCGGGAAGCCGAGAACATCGGCGAGTTCTTCGCCAAGTTCGGCAACCGTCTGCCCGGCGAGATGACCCGGCAGCGCGAGGCGCTGGTGCGCCGCATCGGATGAACGGACGAGGGGGGGAGACGAGCATGACGAGCGCGAGGGAACGTGGTGGTCTCGGATGGAGCGCATGGCTGGCGTTGGCCGTTCTCACCGCCCTGCCCGCGCGCGCCGTCGCCAAGCAGCAGTTCGTCTACGTCCACGACCGCAGCGCGCCCGGCGGCATCCGTGCCTGGGCTATGGACAAGGACGGGCGGCTCACCTCGGTCGCCGGCTCGCCGTTCGTCCTGGTCGATCAGGGCGGCGGGTGCAGCGGCAACTGCCAGACCATGGCGTACTCGCCGAAGCGCAAGACGCTCTACACCGGCGGGCCGACCGGCGTGAGCGCCTGGACGGTGGCGCCCAACGGCAGCCTCACGCTGGTGCCCGGCTCGCCGTTCTCGCCGGGCGCCGGCGGCGACTTCCTCGGCACCGGGGTCGTCGAGATCGGCAAGCGCGTCTTCGTCTACGCGGCCTCGTACGCGGACAACAACGTCTACGGCTGGGAGGCGCAGCCGGACGGCTCGCTGGCCGAGCTCGCCGCGTCGCCGTTCGCCGCGGGGGTGGGCCCCGACGGCCTGGCGGTGCGCAAGAAGCTCGTGTTCGTCGCGAACGAAGGCGACAGCGGGGCCTCCCCGAGCTCGCTCTCGTCCTACGTCGCCGCGACGGACGGCACGCTGGTCCCGGCACCCGGGTCGCCGTTCACGCCGAACGACGTTAACTTCATCTACAACCTCAGCCCCGACGCACGCGGGAAGGTGGTCTACGCCGACGACTTCGAAGTCGGCATCCGGGCATTCGCGGTCGACAACAAGACGGCGCAACTCACCGAGATCGCGGGCTCGCCGTTCGAAACCGTGCTCGGCGGGCTCGGAGTCCTCGTCACCAAGAAGCTCGCGTACGCGCTCAGCGGATTCGCCGACGACGCCTTCCAGCCGTTCGCCATCGGCAAGAAGGGCGTGCTCACGTCCACCGGCATCAAGGGCAACGCGCCGCTCGCCGTCGCCGCCTTCGCCGGGGACAAGAGCGGCAAGCGCCTGGTGTTCGCGGGCACGGACAGCATCGCCACCGCCACGATCGACGACAAGAAGGAGGGCAGCCTCACCGGCCTCGACCTCGAAGGGATCGTCGACTCCATCAATGCGAATGCGGTCGTGATGCTCAAGCGCTGAACCGGGAGGGTCCCACGATGCATGTCCGACAGATCGTGTCCGCTCTGCTGCTCTGGGCCGCGGCGGTGGCGCCCGCCCCGGCCGCCGAGCCGGCGATCGGCCCGCCGACGGTGTTCGCCACCGGGATCGCCGGTCCCGAAGGCATCGCCGCGACCCGCACCGGCGATCTCGTCGTCGGCACCGTGACCGGCGACGTGCTGCGCATCGACCGTGCGGGCGCCACGTCGCTCGTCGCGTCCACGGGCGATCGCCTGGCTGGCGTCAGCGTGCTGAAGGACGGCCGCATCGCCGCCTGCGGCTTCGACCAGGACCGCGTCTGGGTGATCGACGCCGACGGCACGCCGACGGTGCTGGCGAGCGGCATCGACGGCCCGAACTTCGTGGCGCAGGAGCGCCGGCGGGGGCGCATCTTCGTCTCGGCCTCGTTCGCCGGGACCATCGTCGACGTGACCAGCGGCACGCCCGTCGTGGTCGCCTCCGGGCTCGTCTTTCCGAACGGACTGGCGATCGGCACGGAAGGCGGCCGCCGCTTTCTGTACGTGGCGGAGACGCTGGTCCACGGGGTCCGCCGCTTCTTCCTGAACAGCGACGGGACGCTCGGTGCCTCCGAGATCTACGCGACCGGGCTGACGCTCGCCGACGGCCTCGCCTTCGACCGGCGCGGCAACCTGCTGGTGGTGGGCGCCGGCGCGCTCTCGGTCGTCGACCGCGAGACCCGCACGGTGACGCCGCTCACCGCCTCGGCGCCGCTCAACTGGCCGTCCAACATCGCGTTCGGGCGGCGCGGCACCGGGCGGCGGACGATGTTCCTCGCCAACTTCGGACCGATGCTCGGCGACGGCACCGACGTGATCGCCGTGCCGTACTCGATCCGCGGCGCGCGCGTCATCCGCTGACGCGCCGAGGCGGGCCGCCTTGGCCGAGCCGGTGACGCTCTCCGAGCACGCGTCCAAGCAGCTGCTCGCGCCGTTCGGCGTGCCGTTTGCGCGCGAGCGGCTCGCACCCGACGCGCCCGGTGCGGTCCGCGCGGCCCGCGAGCTGGGCTTCCCCGTGGTGGTGAAGCTCTGCGGCGACGCCATCGCGCACAAGACGGAGCGCGGGCTGGTCCGCCTGGGGTGCCGCGACGCGGCGCAGGTGGAGGCGGCGGCCGCGGAGCTGCTGGCGGCGGCACGGCCCGAGGACGGCCCCGTGGCGCTGCTGGTGGCCGAGCAGGTGGCGAGTCTGCGCGAGCTGATCGCGGGGCTGGTGCGCGACCCGCAGTTCGGGCCCTGCGTGCTGCTCGGCGCCGGCGGCGTGCTCGCCGAAGCGCTGGGCGCCGCCGCGTTCGCCGCCGCCCCGCTCGCGCACGCCGAGGCCCGACGGATGATCGACGCGCTCGGCGCCCACGCGCTGCTCACGCGCCCGCTCCGCGGCGAGCCCGGGGCGGACGTGGACGCGCTCGCCGACCTGCTCGTGGCGCTCGGCCGGGTGGCCGAGGCGCATCCGGAGATCGCGAGCGTGGATCTGAACCCGGTGCTGCTGCGCGACGGCCGTCCGGTGGCGGTGGACGCGCTGGTCGTGCGCGGCACGCCGGCGCCGGCCGAGCCCGTCATCCCGGCGAGCGATGCCGAGACGCTGCGCGCCCGCTTCCGGCCGCTGTTCCATCCGCGCGGCATCGTGGTGGCCGGCGTGTCGAGCCACCCCGGGAAGTTCGGCTTCGTGGCGTACCACAACCTGCTGCGCTTCGGATATCGCGGCGCCCTCTTTCCCGTGACGCGCGACGGCGCGCCCGTGCTCGACATGCCGACGCTCCGCCGCGTCGCCGACGTGCCCGAGGGGGCCGCCGATCTGGTCGTGGTCTGCACGCCGCCGGCGGTGAACCCCGGGCTGCTGCGCGAATGCGCCGCGCGTGGCGTGCGAGCGGCGTTCGTGGCGAGCGGCGGCTACGGCGAGCTCGGAGCGGAGGGGCGAGCGCGCGAACGCGAGCTGGTGGCCACGGCCGACGAGCTCGGCATGCTGCTCGCCGGCCCGAACGGCCAGGGCGTGGTCTCGACGCGTGACGCGATGTGCGCGCAGATCGTGGCGCCGTTTCCGCCCCCGGGCCGGATCGCGATCGCCAGCCAGAGCGGCAACCTGGTCTCGACCTTCGAGAACTACGCCCGGGCAAGCGGCATCGGGGTGAGCGTGGCCATCTCGGCCGGCAATGCGGCGCAGACGACGCTCGCGGATTATCTCGAATACTTCGGCGTCGACGACGACACGGGCGCGGTGCTCGCCTACGTGGAGAGCGTGGGCGACGGCCGGCGCTTCTTGCGAGCGGTGCGGCGCGTGACCGCGGAGAAACCGTTGATCGTGCTGAAGGGCGGCGCGGCGCAGGCGGGGCAGCGGGCGGCGGCGAGCCACACCGGCGCGCTCGCCACCGACGAGCGGATCTTCGCCGGCGTCTGCCGCCAGGCGGGCGTGCTGCGCGCGCCCACGGCGGAAGCCGCCTTCGAGTGGGCCGCGAGCCTCGTCACACAGCCCCTGCCGCGCGGGCGGCGGGTGGTGATCGTCACGACCGCCGGCGGCTGGGGCGTGCTCGCCGCCGATGCATGTGCGGTCGCCGCGCTCGACGTGATCCCGCTACCCGACGATCTCGAGGCCGCGATCGACGCGCTGCTGCCGGCGCGCTGGAGCCGCAACAATCCGATCGATCCGGCGGGCGGCGAGACGCGAGACACCGTCCCCGCCATCATCGACCTCGCGGCCGGGCATCCGGACGTCGACGCCGTCCTGGTGGTCGGCATCGGCATCCAGGCGAACCAGGCGGCGGTGTTCCGCAGCGGACGGTTCTTCCCCGCCCACGGGCTCGATCGCATCGCCGAGTTCCACGAGCGCCAGGATCGCCGCTATGCCTTGGCCGCCGTCGACGCCTCGGAGCGGCACGGCAAGCCGGTGCTGGTGGCGACCGAGCTGGTCCACACCGCGGACCCGCCGGGCAACGCCGCGCCGCTGGCGCTCCGCGAGCGCGGCCGCTTCTGCCACCCGAGCGCGCATCGGGCGGTCGCCACGCTGCGCGCCATGGTCGACTATGCCGAGTTCCGACGATCGCTCGGCTGAGCTCGCCCGCACGGTCGGGCTCTGCGCGTCGTGCCGGCATGCCGCGCGCCAGGAGACCGCCCGCGGCAGCGTCTTCTGGCGCTGCCGGCGCGCCGAGACCGACCCGCGCTTCCCGCGCTACCCGCGGCTCCCGGTGCTCGACTGCCCCGGCGTCGAGCGCCCCGACGCCGTTTGAGATGCGCGCGGCGATCGCCGATAGTGTCGGCGCCGATGGACGTCACGGATCTGAAGAAGCACCTCGTCGACATCTGCCACCGCGCGAGCGAGCGCTGGCTCACCTCGGGCTCCGGCGGAAACATCAGCGTGCGCATCCCGGGCACCGATCGCTACCTCTGCACGGCCACCGGCGTCACCTTCCGCGATACGGCGGTCGAGAACGTGATCGAGATGGACCTCGCCGGCCGCCAGCACGGCGGTGACGGCAAGCCCTCCAAGGAATACCGCTGGCACGCGGGCATCCTCGCCACGCGGCCGGAGGTGAACGGCGTCGTCCACACGCATTCGACGGCCACCATGGCGTTCGGCATCTGCGGCGTGGTGCCGCCGCATCTCACGGGCCAGGCGCGGGTGCACCTTGGCGCGATCCAGATCGTGCCCTACGCGCCCGCGGGCTCGGAGGAGCTGCGCGATCTCATCGTCGACGTCTACCGGCGCTTCCCCGACACGCGCATCGTGCTGCTGGCGAACCACGGGCTCGCCGCCACCGGCCCGTCGCTGCTGGAGGCGTACAATCGGGCCGAGATCGTCGAGGACTCGGCGCAGGCGTACCTCCACTGCAAGCTGCTCGGCGTCGAGCCGAAGCTCGACTTCTGAGCGCGCGCCGCCACCGCCTCGACGGACGGGCACCGCTCGGCTAGGTTCGATCGCATGCACTGGGGGTCCGCCGTCTCCGGTCACGAGGACCTTTCCGAGGCCGTGCACGAGGCGTGCGCGGCCGTGCGGGCCGAGCTCGGCGGCGCACGGCCCGACCTGGTCGTGGCGTTCGTGTCCCACCACCATGGGGCGAACTACGAACGCGTCCCGGAACTCCTCGCGGCCGAGCTGCCGCACGGCGTCTCGCTCGGCTGCTCGGCCGGGGGCGTAATCGGCGGCGGCCACGAAGTCGAAGACGCCCCTGGCTTCTCGGTGACCGCAGCGCTCCTCCCCGACGTCCGGCTGACACCGCTCGCGGGCATGGAGCCCGTGCCGCCGCCGCTGCCGGGGACGCCCCCACAGCTGGTGCTCCTGGCCGACCCCTTCACCCTGGACGTCGAAGCCCTCCTGCACGCGATCGACACCCGCTATGGGGACGCCGTGGTCGTGGGCGGGCTCGCCAGCGGGGGACGGCGGCCGGGCGAGAACGCGCTCTACCTCGACAGCCGGGTGCAGCGCGGCGGCTTCGTCGGCGTGGCGTTCGACGGTAACGTGCAGGTCGACACCATCGTCGCCCAGGGATGCCGTCCCATCGGCGAGCCGATGTTCGTCACGCGCGGCGAGCGCAACGTCATCTACGAGCTGGACGGAAACCCCGCGGTGCTCGCGCTGCAGCGCGTGCTGGATCAGCTTTCGAAGGAGGACCGCGTGCTCGTCCGCCAGGCGCTGTTCGTCGGCGTCGTCATGCGCGAGCGCCAGCAGCACTACGGCCAGGGCGACTTCCTCATCCGCAACGTGCTCGGCGTCGAGCCGCGGCAGGCGGCGCTGGTGGTGGGCACGCAGGTGCGCGAGAACCAGGTCGTGCAGTTCCACCTCCGCGACGCCAAGACGTCGGCCGACGACCTGATCCACCTGCTCGCGCGCTATCGCGAGGAGCCGGCCGGCTCGCTCTTGTTCTCGTGCCTCGGCCGCGGGCGCCACCTCTACGGGCGGCCCGACCACGACACCGACGTCTTCCGCGCGGCGCTGGGCGACGTGGCGCTCGGCGGCTTCTTCTGCAACGGCGAGATCGGCCCGGTGCAGGGGCGTACCTTCCTCCACGGCTACACGAGCGCGTTCGGGCTCTTCCGCCCGCGTCGTTGACACGCGCCGACGCCGGACCGTAGACAGCCTGGATGGACCTGCAGCTTTCACCGGCCCACCTGAAGTTTCGCGACGAGCTGCGGGCCTGGCTG
Organism: Candidatus Limnocylindria bacterium; assembly: GCA_035559675.1. GTDB lineage: Bacteria > Desulfobacterota > Binatia > DP-6 > DP-6 > DATMAZ01. The sequence continues at coordinate 12,373 of DATMAZ010000064.1, read as the reverse complement.
CGGGCGAATCTCCGCCGTTCGTGGCACGACGAGCTGCGCGACCCGGCGCACGACGAGAACTCGCTGATGCAGTTCCGCCGCCGCTGGCAACGCATGCTCCACGAGGCGGGCTACCTCGGCCTCGACTGGCCCCGCGAATGGGGCGGGCGCGGGGCCACGGCGGTCGAGAAGGCGATCTTCGAGGCGGAGATGGCCGCCGCCGACGCCCCGCAGATCCTGAACACGCTCGGCATCGGGCTGCTGGGCCCCGCGCTCATTCACCACGGCAGCGAGGAGCAGCGCCGCCGCTTCATTCCCCCGATGCTCGCGGCCGACGAGATCTGGTGCCAGGGCTTCAGCGAGCCGGGCGCGGGCAGCGATCTCGCCTCGCTGAAGACGACCGCCGTGCTCGACGGCGATCACTTCGTGCTGAACGGCCAGAAGGTGTGGACCACCTTCGGCCCGTGGGCCGACTGGATCTTCGTGCTGGCGCGCACCGACCCGAGGGACCGCTACGGCGGCATCTCCTTCATCCTCTGCAAGCTCGACACGCCGGGCGTCACCGTGCGGCCGCTCCGGCAGATCACCGGCGAGAGCGAGTTCGGCGAGGTGTTCTTCGAGGACGTGCGCGTGCCGCGCGCCAACCTCGTGGGCCAGATCGGCGAGGGCTGGCGGATCGCCATGACCGTGCTCGCCTACGAGCGCGGCGCCGTCGGCCTCGCCATGGCGAACCGCTACGGCCGCGACCTCGGTGCGCTGGCCGCCGCCTGCCGCGAGCTCGGCCGCACGGACGCGGCCTCGCGGGAGAAGCTCGGCCGGCTCGTGGTCGAGAACGAAGTGCTGCGCGCGGCCGGCGTGCGCATGCTGGCGACGCTCGCCGAGGGCCGCGCTCCGGGGGCAGAGTCGTCAATCGAGAAGATCATGTGGAGCGAGTTCGACAAGCGCTTCCGCGAGACCGCGCTCGACCTGCTCGGCCCCGGCGGCCAGCTCCTGCGGCACGCGCCGGGCGCCCGCAGCGAGGTCGACTGGGCGCGCGAGTATCTCTGGTCGCGCGCCGGCACCATCTACTCGGGGTCGTCGGAAGTGCAGCGCAACATCATCGCCAAGCGCGTGCTCGAGCTGCCGCAGGACGGCCGATGAGGTTCGCGCTCTCCGAGGATCAGGCGCTGCTGCAGCGCGCGACGCGCGAGTTCTTCGCGGCCGAGTTCCCGATGGCGTGCAACCGCCGCGTGATGGAGGCCGACGGCCCGGGCTTCGAGCCGGCCGGCTGGGCCCGGCTCGCGGCGATGGGCTACCTCGGGCTCACCGTGCCGGCGGCCCGCGGCGGGCAGGGGCTCGGCGCGGTCGAGCTGGCGGTCGTGCTGGAAGAGGCGGGTCGCCACGGCGTGCCGGGGCCGCTTCTCGACGTCATGCTGGCGGCGGCGCTGCTGGCGGCCGCGCCGGACGACACGGGGCTGCTCGCCGACGTGCTGGCGGGGCGGCGGCTCGCCGTGCTGGCGCGTGCCGACGCGCTCTACGCCGGCGCGCCGGGCCCGGCCGCCACCTTCGCGGGCGGCCGTGTGCGCGGCACCAAGTACTTCGTGCCGTTCGCGGGCTCCGCGGACGCGTTGCTGGTGACCACGGCCGGCGAGGTGGTGGTGGCGGAGGGGCCGTTCGCCGCCGTGCCGCTGCCAACGTTCGACCCCGCCCAACGCTTCGCGCAGGTGGACCTCGACCGCGCCGCCACGCGCCTCGGACCACTCGAGCTGCTCGAGCCCGTCGATCAGCTCGCGGCGGTGGGCGCGTCGGCCATGCTGCTCGGCATCATGCAGACGCTGCTCGACACCACGATCGCGTACACGCGCACGCGCCACGCGTTCGGCAAGCCGATCGCCGCCTTTCAGGCGCTCCAGCACCGCATGGCCGACATGCTGGTCCGCACGGAAGCGACACGCGCGGCCGTCTATCGGGCGGCCTGGTGCCTCGATACGCGCGACCCCGACGCCGCGCTCGCCTGTGCGGCCGCCAAGGCGTGGGCGGGCGACGCCGCACGGCTGGTCGCGGGCGAGGCGATCCAGATGCACGGCGGCATCGGCTTCACCTGGGAGCTGGACGTCCATTTCCACGTGAAACGCGTCAAGACCCTCGAACAACACTACGGCGCCACCAGCGCGCAGCTCGAGCGCGCGCTCGTGGCCGCCGGCTACTGACCGAAGAAAAGGAGACGTACTCATGCGCGCCGCCGTCATGGAAGGCATCCGCAAGCCGCTCGTCGTTCGCGACATGCCCGATCCGAGCCCCGCGCCGAACGGCGCGGTCATCCGCGTCGAAGCCAACGGCATCTGCCGCACCGACTGGCATCTCTGGACCGGCGACTGGAGCTGGTTCGGGATCCAGCTGCCGCTGCCGCACGTGCTGGGCCACGAGTTCTGCGGCGTGGTGGAAGCGGTCGGGAAGGACGTGACCCGCGTCAAGCCGGGCGACCGCGTGCTGGTGCCGTTCAGCCAGGGCGAGGGCACCTGCGAGTGGTGTCGCGGCGGGCATCACAACGTCTGCGACACGCTGCTCACCCCGGGCGTCGTCTACTGGGGCGGCTACGGCCGCTACGTGGCGGTGCCGTTTGCCGACGTGAATCTGGTGCCGCTGCCCGAGAGCGTGAGCTTCGTCGACGCGGCCAGCATGGGCTGCCGCTTCATGACGGCCTTCCACGCGCTGGTGGACCAGGCCGGCGTGCGGGCGGGCGAGTGGGTCGCGGTGCACGGCTGCGGCGGCGTCGGCATGTCGGCCGTGCAGATCGCCTCGGCGCTCGGCGCGCGCGTGATCGCGGTCGACGTGGCGCCCGACAAGCTCACCATGGCCAAGTCGCTCGGCGCGGAGGCCACGGTGAACGCCGGCAAGGACGACGCGGGCCGCGCCGTGATGGAGCTCACCGGGGGCGGTGCGCACGTCGCCGTCGACGCGCTCGGCATCGCCGCCACCTGTCAGGGGGCCATCATGTCGCTGCGCAAGCGCGGGCGGCACCTGCAGATCGGCCTCACCTCGTCGGCCGAACAGGGGATGATCGCGCTGCCGATCGACCTCCTGGTGCTGAAGGAGATCACCGTGGTGGGCTCGCTCGGCATGCCGGCGCCGCGCTACGGCGCCATGCTCGGCATGGTCCAGACCGGCAAGCTCGCGCCCGGGAAGCTGGTGCAGCAGCGGATCGGCCTCGAGCAGGTGAGCGGCGTCCTCGAATCAATGGACCGATATGGTACGGTCGGCGTGACCGTCATCGACCGGTACTAGGAGACCGCGGTTTCATGAGCGATCCGTACTTCCAGAGCCTGTTCGCCGAGCGCATCGGCGGCGGCAACTACGGCAAGGGCACCGACATCTACAAGTTCGAGAAAATCAAGCGCGCCAAGCGCGCCGTGCTGGCCGCGCACCCTGAGCGGCCGCTGCTCGACTTCGGCATCGGCGAGAACGACGGCATGGCGCCCGAGGTCGTCCGCCGCCGCATGGCGGAGGAGATCAATCGGCCGGAGAACCGCGGCTATGCCGACAACGGCATCCCCGAGTTCAAGGAGGCCGCCGCGCGCTTCATGCATCGCTTCTTCGGCGTGACGCTCGATCCCGCGACCGAGGTAAACCACTGCATCGGCTCCAAGCCGGCGCTGGCGATGATCCCCGCGGTCTTCATCAACCCCGGCGACGTGACGCTGATGACGGTCCCCGGCTACCCGGTGGCGGGCACCCACACCCGCTACTACGGCGGCGAGGTGTATCGGCTGCCGCTCAGGCGCGAGAACCACTTCCTGCCGGATCTCGACGCCGTCCCGGCCGACGTGCTGCGGCGAACCAAGCTCTTGGTGCTGAACTATCCGAACAGCCCGACCGGCAAGGTCGCCACCGTCGACTTCTACCGGCGCGTGATCGACTTCGCGCACCGCCACCGCATCGTGGTGGTGCAGGACGCCGCCCACACGGTGCTGACGTACGAGGGCGAGCCGCTCTCCTTCCTGGCCGTCCCGGGCGCCAAGGAGGTCGGCATCGAGATCCACTCGCTCTCCAAGGGCTTCGACATGATCGGCTGGCGCATCGGCTGGTTCTGCGGGCACGACCGCATCGTGCGCGCGCTCGCCGACGTCAAGGACAACAGCGACTCGGGGCAGTTCATCGCCATCCAGAAGGCGGCGATCACGGCGCTCGACGACCCGACCATTCCGGTCCGCACGCGGCAGAAGTACGAGCGCCGGCTCCGCAAGCTGGTCGCGATGCTGCAGAGCTGCGGCTTCGCCTGCGAGATGCCGGGCGGCACCTACTTCCTCTACGGCCCGGCGCCGAAGGGTACCGCTGACGGCCGGACCTTCGAGAACGCCGAAGCCGCGAGCCAGTATCTCATCCACGAGCACTCCATCGTGACCGTGCCCTGGGACGACGCCGGACCGCATCTGCGCTTCTCCGTCACGTACGAGGCCGCGGACGAGGCCGCAGAGGATGCGTTGATGGCGGCCGCCAAGGAGCGGCTTACGCGGATCCGGCCGGTCTTCTGATCGTCCCATCGCTGGTGGGTGGCGGTGCGACAGCGTCCCTTGCTTGACCTTCTTCGACCGCGCTGGCCATCATGCCGCCGCAGCATGCGGGTCACGCTTCTCGCCGTCGTGTGGCTGGCGGCGCTCGGACGGCTCGCCCACGCGGGCTCGCCGACCACCACGACTACGGTGAACTCCACCACGACGACGATCGCGACCACCACGACGACGCTCGTCTCCACCACCAGCACCACGGCCATCTCGACCACGTCGAGCACCAGCACCTCGCTCGCGAGCTCGACCTCGACCTCCACGTCCAGCACGACATCGACGACCGCATCCACCGTCCCGCCGGTCGAGCAGTGCGGCAACTGCCGCGACGACGACGGCGACGGGCTTACGGACTACGAGGACGCCGACTGCTGCGCGGCCCCACCCGGCACGCTGACGGTCGAGCGGCTCACGCTGCTGCCGATCGGGGCGGTCACCCGCGTGCAGCTGGCCGCCGTCGGCCTTCCGGCCGTGCCGACGCTCGTGCCGTCCACGCAGACGCTCGTCCTGCAGCTCGCCGCCGACGACGCAGAGCCGTTCGTGTGCGCCGAGGTGCACGCGCTCCACTTCCGGTCCAAGCCCGACCGCGCCACGTTCGTCGACCGCACCAGCGGCGTGCCCGGCGCGCGCGGGCTCACGTCGATCGGGCTTCGGCGGCTCGGCACGGGGGCGCTTCGCCTTACCGCCCGCGGCGCGCGCGCGCGGTTTTACACGCCGGCCGCCGAGCGCATCCGCGTGACGGCCGCTCTGCGGTTGCTGGTGGCGCCCGGCACGCCCGTTCGCTGTGTCACGCGGACGGTCAACGTCGTGCGCGGCAAGAACGGCCGCTTCGAGCTGCCCTAGGACCGCCCGGCGCCCCTAGCGATATCGCAGCACGCTGCGGATCACCGCGCCCTCGCGCATCAGCTCGAAGGCGCGGTGCACGTCGGCGAGCGGCATGGTGGCGCTCACGTACTCGTCGAGCTTGATGCGCCCGGCCATGTAGCGGTCGACGAAGCGAGGCAGCTCGGTGCGGCCGCGCACGCCGCCGAAGGCGGTGCCGCGCCACTGCCGCCCGGTCACCAGCAAGAACGGGCGAGCGTGGATCTCCTCGCCGGCGCCGGCAACGCCGATCACGATCGACTGCCCCCACCCCTTGTGCGTGCACGCCAGCGCCTGGCCCATCACGTCGACGTTGCCGATGCACTCGAAGGAGTAGTCGACGCCGCCGCCGGTCATCTCCACGATCGCCGCCACCACGTCGCCGACCTCCCGCGGGTCGAGCACGTCGGTGGCGCCGAACTGCCGCGCCAGCGGGAACTTGCGGGGGTTCACGTCGACGCCGATGATGCGCTCCGCGCCGGCCAGCACGGCGCCCTGGACCACGGAGAGCCCGATGCCGCCCAGCCCGAAGACCGCGACGCTGGCGCCCGGCTCTACCCGCGCGGTGTTCAGCACGGCACCGATGCCCGTCGTCACGCCGCAGCCGAGCAGACACACGGTTTCGAGCGGCGCGTCCGGGCGGATCTTGGCGAGCGCGATCTCGGGCACGACCGTGTACTCGGCGAAGGTCGACGTGCCCATGTAGTGGTGCAGCATGCGCCCGCGGTACGAGAGGCGGCTCGTGCCGTCGGGCATGACGCCGCGGCCCTGCGTCTCGAGAATCGCGCCGCAGAGGTGCGTCTTGCGGGAGAGGCAGAACTTGCACTGCCGGCACTCGGGTATGTAGAGCGGGATCACGTGGTCGCCAACCGCGAGCGTGGTGACGCCGGGGCCGACCTCGACCACCTCCCCCGCCCCCTCGTGCCCGAGCACCACCGGGAAGAGCCCGCTCGGGTCGCGCCCCGAGAGCGTGTAGGCGTCGGTGTGGCAGACGCCGCTCGCCGCCAGCCGGACCAGGCACTCGCCCGCGCGCGGCCCCTCGAGATCGATCTCCTCCACGGCCAGCGGCCGTCCCGGCTCCCACGCGATCGCGGCCTGCACCTTCATTCGGTTGCCCCCTCGAGACCTCGATAGTAGTAGGGAGCGCGCCGAGCCGTCCAGTGACGAGTCCCGACGCGCGCCCAACCGATTGGACGCAGCTCTCCGATGAGGAGCTGCTCGACCTGCGATTGTGCGACCTGCGGCTGTCGCTCCGCACGAGCCCGCTAAAGGAGCGCATCGGCCGGCTGCGCGCCGAGCTGCACGCGCGGGGGCTTCGATTCGAGCCGCACTTCTGGATCTCGGACGAGTGGTTCACGCCCGACGGCGTGCCCGGCATCGCCGTGCCCTTCTACCTGGCGCATCCGCGCCTCACCCGCCTGGAGCTCAACCAGATGCTGGAGGTGGAAGGCGGGACCGAGGAGTGGTGCATGAAGATCCTGCGCCACGAGGCGGGTCACGCCGTCGACAACGCCTATCTGCTGCGCCGGCGCCGCGAGCGGCAGCGGCTGTTCGGTCGCTCGTCGACGCGCTACCCGGAGATCTACCGGCCGCGGCCCTACAGCAAGCGGTTCGTGATCCACCTCGACCACTGGTACGCGCAGGCGCACCCGGACGAGGACTTCGCCGAGACCTTCGCCACCTGGCTCACGCACCCGCCCGAGGTCTGGCGCCAGCGCTACGCCGGCTGGCCCGCGCTGCGCAAGCTCGAGTACGTCCACGCGCTCATGCAGGAGATCGCCGGCCGCGAGCCGCTCGTCCGCTCGCACCGCCGGGTCGAGCCGCTGGAGACGCTCGCCAAGACGCTGCGCGAGCACTACCGGCAACGCCGCGAGCACTACGGCGTCACCTTTCCCGCCGAGGCGTACGATCACGACCTCCGGCGGCTCTTCTCCGACCGGCCCGAGCACCAGCATCACGCCTCGGCGCTGCGCTTCCTACGCCGCTACCGGCGCGAGGTGCGGCGCACGGTGGCGCAGTGGACGGGGGCCTACCAGTACGCCATCGACCAGGTCCTCTCCGACATCGTCTCCCGCTGCCGCGCGTTGAACCTGCGGCTGGCCGGCACCGAGGAGCAGGCCAAGCGCGACTTCGCCGTGCTGCTCACGGTCCACACCATGAACTTCCTGCACAGCGGCGGCTACGAGGTGGCGCTATGAGCGCCCGGCGGGTCGCACCGGCCCGGCGGAAGCTCCGCGTGCTGGCGCTGGTCGAGGCGCCGCTGCTGCCGCCCGAGGACGCCTCGGCGCGCGACGCCGCCGACGCGCCGTGGAAGACCGAGTTCGACGTGATCCGCACGCTGCGCCGCCTCGGCCACGAGGTGCACGTGCTCGGCGTCGACACCGACCTCGGGCCGATCCGCGAGGCCGTCACCACGCTCGAGCCGAACGTCGTCTTCAACCTGCTCGAGGACTTCGACGACGTGCCGATCTACGACCAGAACGTGGTGAGCTACCTCGAGCTCTTGCGGGTGCCCTACACCGGCTGCAATCCGCGCGGCCTCATCCTCGCCCGCGACAAGGCGCTCTCCAAGAAGATCCTCTCGTACCATCGCGTGCGCGTGCCCGAGTTCGCGGTGGTGCGCATGGGCCAGCCCATGCGCCGGCCGAAGCGGCTGAGCTTCCCCCTGATCGTCAAGTCGCTCGTGAAGGAGGGCTCGGCCGGCATCGCGCAGACCTCGCTGGTCGACACGGATCAGAAGCTCGCCGAGCGGGTGCACTTCGTACACGAACGTCTCGGCACCGACGCCATCGTCGAGCGCTATATCGACGGCCGCGAGCTCTACGTGGGCGTGCTCGGCAACCACCGGCTGCGCGTGCTGCCGATCTGGGAGCTGAGCTTCACGAAGCTGCCCGAGGAGGCGCCGCGCATCGCCACCGAAAAGGTGAAGTGGGATCGGCGCTACCAGCGCAAGATCGGCGTCAAAACCTCGCCCGCGCGCGACCTGCCCGACCCACTCGTTCACCACATCAAGCGGCTCTGCCGCCGCATCTACCGCATCCTCGAGATCACCGGCTACGCCCGGATGGACTTCCGGCTCACCGCGGACGGGCAGGTCTACGTCCTCGAGGCGAACCCGAACCCGCAGCTCGCCGACGGCGAGGACTTCGCGGCGTCGGCGGCGCAGGTGGGCCTGTCGTATCCGAGGCTGCTGCAGCGCATTCTCAATCTGGCGTTGCAGAATCGGGGGACGGAGGGGTGAGGCGGGCGTTCGGGCGGGGTGGTCGGGCGTGCGCCGCGCGTCCCCCCGGACGCCCCGCCTTCACTGCCCCGGCGCCGCGGGCGCCTGCGTCTTGATGCGGAAGATCTGGAACGGGGCCACCTGCTTGGCTCGCTCCGCCGAGACGAACAGCACGTCGGCGAGCGCGCTGCAGGTGACGTACAGGTAGCCGTCCGGGCCGAACGAGAGGCCGTCGGGCCAGCGGAGCCGCGCGTCGCGCACGAGCGTGCGCAGCTTGCCGTCCGGGGCGATCAGATGGATGGCGGAGTGCTCGGGGTCGGTGACGTAGATCGTGCCGGACTCGTCGGTCGTGAGCCCGTCGCTGATCGTCTTGCGCGCGAAGTCCTCGACGACGGCCCCGAGCGCGCCGGGCGTGAGCTTCTCGTCGCGCAGCGCCGAGGTGCGCACGCGGAAGAGGCGATCGCCGTTGACCGGGCCGTAGTAGAGCCACTCGCCCTTGCGGTCGAGCGCGATGGAATCCACGCCGATGCGCAACGTGTAGAGCCCCCAGAACAGCGTCATGTCGCGGCCGGGCGCCTGGATCACGTAGTCGAGCGGCTTCACCGAGCGATGCCCTTCCAGCACGCGGCGGCTCGTCTTGCGCTCGACGTCGTAGACGATGATGGCGGGCCGCTGGATGATGGGGCTCGCCTCGGCGATGTAGATGAACTTCCCGTCCGGCGACACCTGGAAGTCGTTCAGCATCGAGAGGAAGCCGGCGGTGGAGCTGGGGAAGTCGTAGCGGTGGACGAGCTGGTTCGTCGCCAGGTCGAAGGCCATGATGCGCGGCCGCCCGCGGCCGAAGTGGGCGTGGTCGAGGGCCCAGAGGCGGTCCTGCCGGTCGATGCGCAGCGCGAGCACGCTCTGGTAGAGCGGGAAGCCGAGGTTGGGATACGCCTCGGCCTGCCCGCCCCGCAGCTCCATCACCTGCGCCGGCGGATGGCCGTCCGGGTGATAGGTGAAGAACACGCGGCCGGTGCGGGAGACGGCGATGTTGCCCGGCGGGTACGACAGGTCCACCACCTTCTCGAGCGCCGCGCTGCCGAGCATGGGTTGCGTGCTGGCGTCCGGCATCCGCATGCCGCCACCGAGAAACGCGTAGGTCGCGGCGGCGGCCACCACGAGCAGCACCACGAGCCAGCGAAGCAGGCGGAGAAGGCGGCGCACGCGCTACGCTCGCTCCTCGAGGCGCGCCACGAAGGCGCGGATTCGGTTCGCGTTGGCGCCGAGGTCGCCCTTGCCGTCGCGCGACTTGGAACGGACGTCGACCACGCTCCCCCCATCGGGCGCGGGTCGCACGCGGATGGCGACGTCGTCCTGGAAGCCGAAGACGCGGGTCGTCACCACGGCTTCGAGCCGTCCCGTGGCCGGGTCGCTCGCGATCACCGTCCAGGCGGGCATCGCGCTGGCGACCGCTTGCACGCGCGCGAACGCTTCCGCGGGCGGCGCCGACAGCCGCGCGGGCCGCAGGTCGGCGCAGCAGGAGCGCTGTTCGGCCGCAAACGCCGGCGGGTAGTCCATGGAGCGTCCGACGTTCGGCGCCAAGGCAGCGGCGGCCACGAACGCCGGCGGGTCGGCGAGGTCGGTCGTGAAGTCGTTGATGCGCGGGACGCCCATCCCCGGCAGCGCCGCCGCGATCAGCACGGCTGCACCCGCGAGCGCCACGACGCCGCCCGGCGCGACGGAGCGGCCCCGCAGCAGCCCCACGAGCGCCGCGAGCGACGCGACCAGGCAGACGAGGCCGCCGAGCGCGAACAGCGCGAAGCCGGCGAGCGCCGGCACGAGGCGCAGCCAGGCGAGCGCGACACCGGCCAGCATCGCTCCTCCTCCCAGCAGGCCCCACCGGTTCGACACGCGCCTGCCTTAGCGCATTTCTCGCGATCTTGCACGGAGGACGAACGGCGCGGTACGACCCCCCGCCATGCAGTTCGCCGTGGGCATCGCGGGCGGCCAGGTGCGGCACGACGCAACCGGCATCGAAGCGATCGTCGAGCAGGCCGTGGCGGCGGAAGCGCTTGGCTACCACGCGGTCTTCGCGCCCGATCACTACGTCTTCGAATCCCTCGGCACGCTGCAGCGGGACGCCCCGGCCTACGAGCTGTTCTTCGTGCTGGCGACGCTGGCGCAGCGCACGCGGCGCATCCGGCTGGGCTCGCACGTCGCCTGCCTGCTCTTCCGCCATCCGGCCATGCACGCCCGGCTGTTCGCGCAGGTCGACGAGGCGAGCGGCGGGCGGGTGATCGCCGGCGTGGGCGCCGGCTGGACGGCGGCCGAGTTCGCGATGATGGGCATTCCCTTCCCGCCCGCCTCGGAGCGGCTCCGCATGCTGGACGAGAGCGTGACCATCATGCGCCGGCTCTGGCGGGAGGAGCGGGTCTCATTCGCCGGCGCGCACTACCGGCTCGCCGACGCCGTGTGCCTGCCGCGGCCCGTGCAGCCGGGCGGGCCGCCGCTCATGCTCGGCGGCAGCGGGCCCGGCATTCTCCGGCGGGCGGGACAGTGGGCGGATATCATCCACATGGTGCCGCGCCTCGGCGACGCCGGCACCACCACGATCGCCGAGGTGGTACAGTTCAGCGACGCCGCGCTGCCCGCGAAGCTCGCCCGCGTGCGAGCCGCCGAGGCCGCTGCCGGCCGCGCGCCGGGCAGCGTGCGGTTCGCTACCACGATCTTCAACTACGTGCCGACCACCTCGCCGGCCGAGACCCGCGCCACGGCCGAGCGCCTGGCCGGCGTCTTCGGCGACACGCCGGAGGCAGTGCTCCGGCATCCCGTGAGCCTGATCGGCACGCCAGAGGAGATGCGCGATGAGCTGGTGCGCCGGGAGCGCACGCACGGGCTGGCGCTCCTGGTGATGAGCTTCACCACGCTCGATCAGATGCGGGCGTTCGCGGAGCAGGTGATCGCCCGCATGCCCGCGAGCTAGCGGGCGGCCGCCGGTGCCGGCTCGGGCGTCATCACCATCGGCACGCACGAGGTCGGCCTCGGCCACCAGCCGGTTCACGTGGTCGCGCACCTCGGCCAGCGCCTGGATGTCGGCCTCCGGCGAGAGCCCCGTGAGCGTCTCGTAGAGGCGGAGCCGGGCCTTGGCGTTGGCGAGGCCGGCACGGTGCGCACGCTGGCGGCCCGAACGGATCAGCGCTTGGGCGCCCGGATGCCGGAGAGCGCCTCGGGGCCGAAGAACCGCTCGATCATAGAATCGACGTACGGCCCGCGGCGCAGCGTGTGCCCGCCGTCGACCGCGTAGACCTGCCCGGTCACCCACGACGATTCCGGCCCGACCAGGTAGCGGACCGCGGCGGCCACGTCCTCGGGCGTCCCGAGCCGGCCGAGCGGCATCTGCTCGAGATAGTCGCGCACCACCTCGGGGTCGTCGGCGAGCGGCGCCGCCAGCTCGGTCGGCACGAGCCCCGGTCGCACGGCGTTGGCGCGCACGCCGAGGGGGCCGAGCTCGTCGGCCACGCAGCGCACCAGCATCTCGATCCCGGCCTTGCTCACGCAGTACGGCGCCATCAGCCGATGCGTCAGCACGGCTGCGATCGACGAGATGGCGACCATCGCCCCGCCACCGCCGCGCACCATCGCCTGGCCGGCGTGCTTCAGCGTGAGGAAGGTGCCCGTCAGGTTCACGTCCATCACGTAGCGCCACATCTCGAGCCCGGTGGAGAGAATCGGGCCGCCGGCGCCGCCGCCGGCGTTGGCCACCGCCACGTGCAGGCCGCCGAGCGGCTCG
>DATMAZ010000063.1:0-7313 GCA_035559675.1 Candidatus Limnocylindria bacterium | reverse complement strand
CTGTCCGTCGCCCGCCTCGGCGCGCGCCAGCGCCACGTCCCCGCCGAGACCGGCCAGCGCCGCCGTCTCGCGGGCGATGCGCAGCCGCTCGGCCGCCAGCGCGTAGTCGTACCAGGCCGTCAGCACGTCGCGCTGCACCGCGAGCTTCATGGCGCGGAAGCGGTCGCCGGCAGCCTGCGCGTCGGCCAGCGCGACCTTGCCGCGGGCGATCACCTTCGTCGGGAACGACAGGTTGCGCATGGGGTCGATGCCCAGCGTGAGCGTGCTGCGGTCCCAGGCCTTCAGGTTGTCGCCGGAGAACAAATACTCGTAGTCCAGCGCCAGATTCGTGTCGGGATAGGCAGCCGCCACGTCGATGCGGGCGAGCGCGGCCTGCCACTCGTGATACGCGGCCTCGAGCTCGCCGTTGGCGAGCAGCGCGTGGCGGAGCAGCTCGCGCCAGTCCGGGCGCTCGCCGAGCACGGGAAGCACGCGCTCGGCCGGAGGCCGGCGCCACGCGGCACCAGCTTCCGCCGCGCGCAGACGCTCCTCGCGCGTGCCGCGCGGTGCGAGCACGCACCCGCCAAATCCGATTGCCACGGCGGCCGCGACCGCGACCGCTCCACGATGTCGCTGCATGAGAGCCTCCTCCGGCACGCACACGCGTGCCATGGTGGTCCCGCATCGCGCAGGACCGGACCGCTACGGTCTGGGGAGGCGCCGCTCAGCGGCGAATCGAACGGAGCGCGAGATAGCGCGGGGGACCGTCACGGATGGCGGCGGCCGCCTCGGCCGGCTCTCCGAGCGCGAGCACGCCGGCGGCATCGGCCGCGGCCACGCCGGGAAGCGGGACGAGCTGGCTCGCGGGCGCGCTCGGCATGGCCGGTGTGGCAGCCGGCGCATCCGCATCGGCCCGTACCTCGCAGCACTGGCGGGCCGCCGGCACCGAGCTCGGCCGCCCGGTGTGTTGGGTGCAGTGGCTGACGGCCGTCAGCTCGGCGGTGGCCTGCGCGGGCGCGGCGTAGACGACGCGCGCGCCGAGCGCCAGCACGAGGGAGAGCAGCACTCGCAGTCGCCTGCCACGCCGCACGCCTCGAATGCTAAGCGCGGCGCGCGGCGGTGGCAAGCACGCCCCCAGGGCGGTCGTGTCTCACGACCCCCAGGCCCCGCGGGCCGCTTACGGGCAGGCGGTCGGGACGGCGGGATCGATCGTGTCGGTCCGCTTGTACTTGTACTTGCAGGTGGCGATGGCTGCGAGTTGGCCGACCAGATCGTCACCCTGGCTTCGCGGCGAAACGCCATCAGGGCCGCGCGGCGCCGAGCGCGTCGATGGCGGCCAGCACGTCGGCGGCATCGGGCCTGAGTCGCACGTTCCGCGTGATGCTCGTCCAGCGCACGATGCCGTCGCCATCGATCAGCACCGAGGCGGAGAGCGCGATATCCTTGCCGTCGTGCCCGGCCACGTGCCGCAGCCCGTAGGCGTCGATCATGCGGAGCTCCGGGTCGGAGAGGATGGGAAACGTGAGGCCGGCGGCGCGCGCCAGCTCGGCGTTGGTCTCCACCGAATCCACCACCACGCCGGCGATCTTGGCGCCCCTCGCCTCCAGCTCCGGCATGCTCAGCTGCAGACCCTGCAGCTCCGAGACGCAGAAGGGTCACCAGTGGCCGCGGTAGAAGACCAGCAGCAGCGGCGCGCCCCGGAAATCGGCGAGCCGCACCGTACGTCCCGTCTGGTCGGCGAGCGCCCAGTCGGGCGCCGGCGCGCCGAGGCGCGGCCCGTCGGCGCCCGGCACCGCCAGCAGCACGTAGAGGAACACGGCAAAGAGGCCGGCCAGCCCCACGCCCGTGCCAAGCGCGATGCGCGCCGTCCAGCGTCCCGCGCCGCCGCGGCGCAGCGCCAGCAACGACAGCGCGAGGCCCGCGCCGACGAGCAGCCAGCTCGGCAGCGCGTGATTGCGCACGTACGGCACCAGCGCCGGGACCGCGAGAACGATCGCGAAGTAGCCGGCCACGCCGGCTACGACCAGTACGAGCCCGAGCAGCGCCAGCGCGCGCCGCATCCCGCTAGAGGCCCACGATCGACACGAAGCTCACGCAGCGGCCGGGCGCGCCGCCCAGGTTGTGCGTCATGCCGAGCTTCGGGTTTTTTACCTGCCGCGGGCCCGCCTCGCCGCGTAGCTGCAGCCACATCTCGTACATCATGCGCAACCCGCTCGCCCCGATGGGATGGCCGAAGCTCTTGAGACCGCCGTCCGGATTCACCGGCTGCGGCCCGTCGCCGTCGAAGCGGCCGTCGAGCACGTCGCGCCACGCCTGCCCGCGCGGCGAGAATCCCATGTCTTCCATCAGCACGAGCTCCGTCGGCGTGAAGCAGTCGTGCACCTCGGCCATGCTGATCTCGCTGCGCGGGTCGGTGACGCCGGCCTGCCGGTAAGCGTCCCGCGAGCTCTCGACCACCTCGGGGAAGGTCGTGAAGTCGTAGTCCTGGCTGTAGTAGCCGTAGGCCGGGCCGGCAGCGAAGGAGAGCGCCTTCACGAAGATCGGCTGCTTCGAGTACGTGTAAGCATCCTCGGCCCGGCAGAGGATCGCGGCCGCGGCGCCGTCGCTCACACCCGAGCAGTCGAAGACGCCGAGCATGCCGGCCACGGCCGGCGAGGCGACGATGGTCTCGAGCGGCACTTCCTTGCGGAACTGGGCCTTCGGGTTCTTGGCGCCGTTGCGGTGGTTCTTCCAGGCGATGCGCGCCAGCACCTTCTTGAGCTCGTCCTCGGGCACGCCGTACTTCTTGGCGTAGGCCGGCGCCAGCAGCGAAAACGTCGCGGGCGCCGTCATGTTGGAGAGCGTCCCGTCGTTCGGCGGGTTGGTGAGCACGAGCCCGGAGAAGCCCGAGTCCTTGAGCTTCTCCACGCCGATCGCCATCACCAGATCGTAGGCGCCGCTCGCCACGGCGTAGCAGGCGTTGCGGATGGCCTCGCTGCCGGTGGCGCACATGTTCTCGAGCCGCGTCACCGGCTTGTACGGGATCTTGAGCGCTTCGGAGAGCATGAGCCCGGACGTGCCGCTCGCCATCGTGCCGAGCCAGTACGCGTCGACCTGCTCGGGCTCCACGCCGGCCGAGCGGTAGGCCTCCTGCGCCGCCTCGACCAGCAGGTCCTCGGGGCCCTTGTCCCAGTGCTCGCCGAACGCCGTGCAGCCCATGCCGACGATCGCGACGCGGTCCTTGATGCCGTTGCTGGCCATGTACGCGCTCCTTCAGCGGCCCGGACGGGCCTTCCAAAAGTAATTGTGGACCCCCTGCGCCGTAAAGAGCCGCCGGAACGTCATCTCGAGGCGATCGCCGATCGCCACCGCGGACGGATCGACGTCGGTGAGCTCGCAGGAGAAGCGCCCGCCGCCCTCGTAGTCGACGAACGCCGCGACCACCGGCGGCTGCAGCGAGTACGCCAGGTGATCGAGGGTGTAGGTCGCCACCCGGCAGGACGTGTCGGCGAAGCGCTCGTCCACCATCTGGTCCACGGCGCCGCACTTGACGCACACGCGCTGCGGCGGGAGATGCCCGGTGCGGCACACCGTGCAGCGGGAGCCGACGAAGGCGAGCTTCCAGCGCTCGTGCCGCCGCATGGGGGGGCCGGCCGGGCGCTCCGGGTCCGGGCGGCGCGGCGGCTCGAAGGGCAGGATGCCGCGCCACTTGAGGTAGGCGGTGTAGGCGAGGTCGTTGCGCTTGGATGAGATCCAGCGGTCGACCGGGCGGTGCGGCGGGAGGTCCTTCAGCCGCGCGGTGACCTCGAGCACCAGCGCGTCGACGCCGTCGGCTTCCGAGACCACGAGGATGCGGTCGCCCGGGGTGGCGTGGTCGAGGGCGCGCGCGAGCAAGAGCCCCGCGTGCGCCGTCCCGGTGCGCCCCACGCTCGCGGCCAGCGAATCGGCGATCTGCGCCGGGGCGAGGGCGAGCGCCCGCGGCAGCGCCGCCAGCACGCGCGGATTGACGCCGTCGAGGATCACCGTGGCGAGCGCGGCCGGCTCGACGCCGGCCTCGGCGAGCGCGCGCCGCACGGTGTCGAGCACCGCGGGTGCCATGGTGTCGGCGGCGAAGCGCTCCTCCCAGGAGCGGGCGAAGCGCTCGTCGGGAAGCCGCCAGGCGTCGAGGATCTCGATCGTGGTGGAGGCGCGCCCGCGCAGCACCGCCACCGACTCGGCATCCGGTCCGGTGAGAAACGCGGCGGCGCCGTCGCCACCCTGGCTCTCGCGTGCGCCGCCCGGCGCGCCGACCACGACGTCGCTGGCGCACACCAGCGTGCGCCTGCCGGCGGTGGCGAGATCGAGCCCGAGGAGCAGGCCCGCGAGCCCCATGCGCGAGGAGCCGCCGAGCACCAGCGACGCGATCTGCTCCGGGAGATCCAGCGCCGCCTGCACCGTGGCCGCATCCAGCTTCTCGGCGTAGGCGGGGCTGAGCGTCGCCAGCACGAGCGCGTCGACCGCCGCGCCGCCGCGCACGGCGTCGCGCCCCGCCTCGACCGCCATCGACACCGCATCCTCGTCGAAGCTCGCCACGGCGCGCTCGCCGCGCCCGCCGCCCATCGCCGCGCGCGTGAGCCGCCAATAGGGAACGTAGCTGCCGTAGCGAACGATGCCTGCCACTGCGCTCCTCCAGCCGCCCCCGGCGGCTCCGTCGTCAGCCCTGGCCGAAGAACCGCGTCCGGTCGGCTGCCATGCGGTCGAAGTAGATCTTCTCCAGCGCGGCGGACGGCATGTAGTCGCGGTCGAGCTGGCGGCGAAGCGCCCACGTCGCACGCGACGCCGCCACGAGAGCCACGAGCTGTTCGCGGAAGAGCCCCTGGTGGCCGTCGGACTTGGCGATCAGCGGGTTCGGATGCGCCTCCACCAGCACCACGGATGCCCCCGCCATGATGCCGGCGAGCGTCGCCGGATGGACGAGGTCGCGGATGCCGGTGGCGTGCGACGCGTCGACGGCGACCGGCAGGCCCGAGAGCTGGTAGCGGAACGCCGCGATCGAGCCGACGTCGAGCGTGTTGCGCGTGTAGCGGTTGGCGCTCGTGATGCCGCGCTCGCAGAGGATGACGTTCTCCTTGCCGCCCGCCATCATGCGCTCGACCCAGAGCAGATACGCCTCGGTGTCGAGCGAGTTGCCGCGCTTGTGGATGACCGGCAGCTTGGTGTCCCGCAGCCGGTTCAGCAGCGCCTGGTTCTTGCTGTTGGGCTCGCCGATCTGCAGGCAGTCGACGCCCGCGTCCTCGTAGCGCGGCAGGTCGGCTTGGTCGAGAATCTCGACGACCGTCGGGAGCCCGAACTCCCGGCCCGCCTTGACGATGAGGTCGAGGCCCTTGCGCAGCGCCTCGGCGCTCGACGCACCCAGACCTTCCCAGCCGCTGTACGGGCTCGAGCGGTACTTCACGACGCCGCCGCGCAGCGCGTCTGCGCCGGCTTCCTTCACGAGCCGTGCGGCCTCCATGATCTGCGCCTCGCTCTCGACCGAGCACGGCCCGGCGATGAACACGAGGGCGTCGCCGCCGCAGACGACGTCGCCGATCCGCACCGTCTGGTAGATCGGCCGGTCGGGTGCTCCCTTTTGCGCGGCACGCTTGTAGGCGCGCGAGATCGGGATCAGCTGCTCGACGCCGGGCAGCTCTTCGATCTCGCCTTTCGGCAGCGAGGTGATGTCGCCGTAGACACCGATGAGCGTGATCTCGGTGCCCTCGAGCCGTCCGGTCTTGAACCCCAGCTCGTGGAGCCTCTGTTCGACGGTCTCGATCTCGGCGGCAGGAGCCCCGCGCCGCATCTTGACTAGCATTCGTCACATGCAATCGGACGAGACGCGTTCCGTCAAGGGCCGAAGCGCGCGGCGGCATGCGACTTTGCTTCGGCCGACGCGGATGGCGTAAACGCTCTCCCCGCGATGTCCCCCGCTGCGGCAGCCTCGTTCGTGGTCGCCCTCGACGTCGGGACGACGGGTGTCCGGGCGCTGCTGGTGGACGCCGACGGCCGGGTGCGCGCGCGGCACTACCGGGAGGTGCTGCCGAGCCATCCGGGGCCGGGGCTCGTGGAGCACGACCTGGGACGGACGTACGCGGCGGTCGAGGCGGTACTCGCCAGCGCGGCGGCCGACGCCGGCACGGCGCCCGTGAGCGCGCTCGGAATCACCACCCAGCGGGGCACGGCGGTCGTCTGGGAGCGCGACGGCAGCCAGCCCGTGCACCCGGCGATCTCCTGGCAGGACGCGCGCACCACCCGGCGCTGCAGGGATCTGCTGGCCGAGGGCGTGCTGGTGGTGCCGCTCACGGCAGCCTCCAAGATCGAGTGGATCCTCGATCGCACCGACCCCGAGCGCCGGGGCGTCGAGAGCGGGCGGCTCCGCTGCGGCACGCTCGACGCCTGGCTCGTCCACCGGCTGAGCGGCGGGGCGGTGTTCGCCACCGACCACTCGCACGGCTCGTGCAGCGGCTTCTACGACCTTGCCGAGCCGCGCTGGCAGGAGCCCGTGCTCCGCGCGCTGCGCGTGCCGCCCTCGAGCCTCCCGGCGCTCGTCGACTCGAGCGCCGTGCTCGGTCGGGTAGCCGCGGGAAGCGGGCTCCCGCCATGGCCGATCGCGTCGCTGATCGGTGACCAGCAGGCGGCCATGATGGGCGAGCTGTGCGTGCAGCCGGGCACCATGAAGGTCACCTACGGCACGGCCGCGATGCTGAATCTGCACACGGGTCTCGAGCCGGTGTGGTCGGCGCCGGGTGCGTATCCGCTGGTGCTCTGGCGGCGCGCCGGGCGGCGCGACCTCTGCCTCGAAGGCACGGCCATCACCGCCGGCGCGGCCATCACCTGGTTGCGCGACGGGCTCGGCGTGATCGACACGCCGGCCGACTGCGACGCGCTCGCCGCATCCGTGCCCGACAGCGGTGGGGTGTGGGCCGTGCCCGCGTTCCAGGGGCTCGGCACGCCCTATCTCGACACCGCGGCGCGCGCGGTGATCGGCGGGCTCTCGCGGGCGAGCACGCGGGCGCACGTCGTGCGCGCCGTGCTGGAAGGCATCGCCTGGCGCTGCCGGGAGGTGTTCGACGCGCTCGCCGCACACTCGCCGGGCGGCGCACCGTCGCGGCTGCGCGCCGACGGCGGCGCGGCGCGCAGCGACGTGCTGTTGCAGGCGCAGGCCGACGCGCTCGGCATCCCGGTCGAGCGCGCGCCCGTCCTGGAAGCAGCGGCGCTCGGTGCCGCCTATCTGGCGGGCCTCGCCACCGGCGTCTGGGCCTCGACCGACGATCTCGCCGCCGGCTGGACGCCGGCGCGGCGCTTCGAGCCGGCGCTCGGCGCGGCCGAGCGCGAGAGAT
>DATMAZ010000062.1:0-77722 GCA_035559675.1 Candidatus Limnocylindria bacterium | reverse complement strand
TCGTGGCGGCTTCCGACGGTCGGGCCGTGACGCTGCGGCTGTCCTCGGCGATCAAGCCTACGGCCGTCCCCGTGCGGACGGTGGGCGGCGTGGACCGGCTGCACGTCGACTTGCCGCCCGGGACGCGGCTCGCGCCCGGGGTGCGGCGGGTGGTCGCGGGAGAGCCGCCGCTCTTGCGGGCGCGCATCGGTCAGGTGGGCGACGGGCGATCGCGGCTCGTCCTCGATACGAGCCGCGGCGCCCGCTTCCGTCTCGAAACCGCCGACGGCGGCCGCACGCTGACGGTGGTCGTCGCTCGTCCGGCGCCTGCACTAACGGCGGCCGCCGCGCGGGCTCCGGTGGCGGCCCGCGCCGCGCTGCCGCCCGAGACCGCACGGAAGGCTCGCGCCCCGGCGCCGGCGCGGCCGCGCCCGCTGCGGGTCGTCCTCGACGCGGGGCACGGCGGCGACGATCCTGGCGCGATCGGCTACGTGGTCGAGAAGCACGTCACGCTCGACATCGTGCGTCGTGTGGCGCGGCAGCTGCGCGAGCAGCTCGGCGCCGAGGTGGTGCTCACCCGCAGCAGCGACACCACCGTGCCGCTCGCCGAGCGCACCGCCATCGCCAATCAGGCGCGGGCGGACCTGTTCGTGTCGATCCACGCCAACGCGAATCCCGGGGGACGGTCGAAGGGCATCCAGACCTACGTGCTCGACGACGCCTCCGACGCGGCGGCGCTGCGGCTGGCTGCCATCGAGAACGGGACCGACCACCAGCCGTACCACGCGGCGCCGACGGATCTGCGCTACATCCTGAGCTCGCTGGTGCAGGGCGGAAAGATGCCCGACTCGAGCCGGCTGGCGCATGCGATTCAGCGCGAGCTGGTCGGGCACATGCGCGCGCGCTACCCCGGCGTCGAAGATCTCGGCGTGCGGCGGGGGCCGTTCTATGTGCTGGTGGGTTCCCACATGCCGTGCGTGCTGGTCGAGACGTCGTTCGTCACGCATCCGACCGAAGGCCGGCGGCTCGCCGACGAAGCCTATCGTGCGGCGCTCGCCGACGGTCTTGTGCGCGGCATCCGGCGCTTTTTGTTCGAGCGGCGGTCGGCAGGTACGTTGTGACGGCTCGGCTGGAGCGGCCTCGGCGGCCGCGCTATCGTCCCGGTCGATGATCTTCGCCGCGGCCCCGTCGGTGGCCCCGCTCGCCGCCACCACCACGCTGCCGGAGCCCGACGGCAACACCGCCGGCATGGCCACCGTGGCGCGCCGCTACGTCGAGGCCGTGCAGCAGGAGCTTCGCGAGCGGCACGAGGCCGGGGCCGGCGGGCTCGCCGTGGTGGCGGCCTACACCGACGCGATCGATCGGCTCATCCGCTATCTGTTCGAGAACGCGAACCGCGACGCCAGGGCGCGCAACGCGCGCCTGAAGGAGCGCCTCACGCTGGTGGCGCAGGGCGGCTACGGACGCGGCGAGCTCAACGTCCACTCCGACATCGACCTGCTGATCCTCTACCCGTGGAAGGTGACGCCGCACATCGAGACGGTCACCGAGAACGTGCTGCTGGCGCTGATCGACGCCCGGTTGAGCGTCGGCAGCGCGCTGCGGAATGCCCGCGAGTGCGTGCGGCTGGCGGCCCGCGACTTCAAGGTGAAAACGGCGCTGCTGGACGCCCGCTACGTCTGCGGCGACGAGGCGCTGTATGCCGAGTTCGACAGCGCGATGCTGTCGTCGGTCTGGTCCGCCGATCAGCAGAAGTTCATGGCCGAGAAGCTCGCCGAGAACGAAGAGCGGCACGCCCGCGCCGGCCACAGCGTCTACCTGCTGCAGCCCGATCTGAAGGAGGGGCAGGGGGGGCTGCGGGATCTCCACACGGCGCTCTGGCTGGCGAAGGTGCGCTACCGCGTACGCAGCGTGCGCGAGCTGGTCCCGCTCGGCGTGCTGCGCATGCACGACGTCGAGGCGCTGGAGCAGGCGCTCGACTTCCTCTGGCGCGTCCGCAACGCCATGCACTTCGCCACCGGGCGCCACCACGATCGGTTGAGCTTCGAGCTCCAGGACCAGCTGGCGCCGGCCCTCGGCTTCGGCGAAGGCCGCGAGGGGGTGGAGCGCTTCATGCGCGAGTACTACCGGCAGGCGACCGTCGTCTCGAACCTGAGCGACTGGCTGGTGGCCCAGTGCCGGCGGGGGGCCACGGTGTACCGCGCCGCGCCGGCGCCGGTGCGCACCATTCGGGAGGGCATGCGCATCCGGGAGAACGAGCTGTCGGTGGTGGGCCGGCACGTGTTCGAGGCCGACCCGACGGCGCTGGTGACGGTGTTCGCGGAAACCCAACGCCACGAGGTCACGCTGTCGCCGACGACCGCGATGCTCGTGCGCGAGTGTGCGCCGCTGCTCGAGCCCGTGCGCGAAGCCGAGGCGGCGCGCCGCGCGTTTCGCGAGATTCTCGGCGGGCGGACGCGCGTCTACGAGACGCTCACGGCGATGCATCGCATCGGCGTGCTGCGCGTGCTGCTGCCCGAGTTCGCGCACCTCGAATGCCTCGTGTCGCACGATCCCTTTCACGTCTACACCGTCGACCACCATTCCCTGGTGGGCGTGCGGGAGATCGAAACGCTCCGCTCGGGGGCGCTGCTCGAGACCGAGCCGCTGCTCACCGGCGTGGCGCGCGAGCTCGCCGGCATCGATCTCCTGGTGCTGTCGATGCTCTGTCACGACATCGGCAAGGGCCGCGGCGGCGAGCACTCCCAGCGCGGCAGCGTGCTGATGGACGAGGTATGTCGGCGGCTCGGCTTGAACGAGGACGAGGCCGCGACCTGCAAGTTCCTCGTGGCCAACCACTTGCACATGTCGCATCTCGCGCAGCGGCGGGACATTGGCGACGACGCGCTGGTCGCCGAGTTCTGCCGCACGTGTGGGTCCGTCCAGAACCTGCAGCACCTCTTCGTGCTGACGTACGCGGACATGACGGCCGTCGCGCCGGGCGTGTGGAACGAGTGGCGGGGCGGGCTGGTGACGGACCTGTACAAGCGGGCGCTCGAGGTTCTGGAGCGGGGCCTGGTGGCGGCCGAGGACCGCGCGGCGCGCGCCGCGCGCGTGCGGGCGCGCACCGTGGGGGCGGCCGCGCCCGCCGAGCGGGACGCCGTGCAGCGCTTCGTCGACGTCATGCCCGAGAGCTACTTCCTGTCGACGCCCGAGGACGCGATCAGGCGCCACGTGGCACTCATGCGGCGCTATCGGGCGCGCGCGGCGAGCGACGGCCGCTCGGCGCTGGTGACGGATCTCGCCGAGTTCGCCGACCGGGGGTTCTGCGAGTTCACGATCTGCACGGGCGATCGGCCCGGCCTGTTCGCCATGGTGTCGGGCGCACTCGCGACCCACGGGCTCGACGTCGTCGGCGCGCGCATCATCACGAGCCGCGACGCGGTCGCCTTCGACGCCTTTCGGGTGCGCTGGCATCCCGGCATGGACCCGAGTTGCTGGGAGCGCGTGGAAGCGACGTTGCGGGGCGTGCTCGCCGGCACGATCGACGTCGAGCGCCTCGTGGCGCAAGCGGTGCGGCCGGCGCTGTTCACGCGCAAGCGACGGCCGATCCCGACGGTCGTGGCGGTCGACAACCGCGTCTCCGAATCCTACACCGTGATCGACATCGAGACGGGCGACCGCGTGGGGCTGCTCTTCGGGATCACGAACTGCTTCTACCACCTCGGCGTCGACATCCACCTGGCGAAGATCAACACCATGGACGACCGCGTGTTCGACGTCTTCTACGTGACCGACGTCGAAAACCGGAAGATCGAGGATCCCGCGCGCCTCGAGGAGATCCGCGCGGCGCTGCTGGCGGCGCTCGAGCCGCAAGCGGCCGAGCCCCAGGCGGCGGCGTCGTAGCGGCGGCGATGGCGCGAGCGACCCGCGCGATCGACGTCTCCGTCGACGGCTACCTGGACTCGCTGGCCGCCGAGCGGGGGCTCGCGCGGAACACCATCGTGGCCTACGGGCGCGACCTGGCGGCGTTCGCGAGCGGTCTCGCCGCACGCGGCGTGCGGCGGCCGGCCGACGTCGGAGCCACCGACGTGCGCCGCCATCTGCTGGCGCTCGAGCGCGCGGGGCTTTCGGCGCGCAGCCGAGCCCGGGCGCTGGCCGCGATCCGGGGCTGGCTCAAGTACCTGGTGCGCGAAGGGGTGGTGGCCGACGACCCGCTGGTGGGCGTCAAACAGCGCCGGGCGCCGGCCAAGCTGCCGGGGGCGCTCGGGCAGGCCGAGAGCGCGCGGCTGGTGACCACGACGCCGCCGGGCGCGCGGCGGGTTGTGCGGGATCGGGCGCTGCTGGAGCTGCTGTACGGCTGCGGGCTACGGGTCTCCGAGCTGACGGCGCTTCGCCTCGAGCAGCTCGACCTGCAGGTCGGCTACCTCCGGGTGGTGGGCAAGGGCGGCAAGGAGCGCGTGGTCCCGATCGGAACGGCGGCGCGCGAGGCGCTCATGGCGTACCTCGCCGACGAACGCCCGCGGCTGCTGGGCGCGCGCAGCTCGCCCGTGGTGTTCATCCGGCGCGGCGGGCACCCGCTGTCTCGGCAGACGGTCTGGAAGCTGGTGAAGCGGCGTGCGGCGGCGGCCGGGGTCCGCACGCGGGTCTCGCCCCACACGTTGCGGCACAGCTTCGCGACCGACCTACTGGAGGGTGGGGCCGACCTGCGCGTGGTCCAGACGCTGCTCGGGCATGCCGACGTCGGCACGACGCAGATCTACACGCACGTCGCCCCGGAGCGGCTGCGCGCCGTCCACCGCCGCCATCATCCGCGCGCGTGACCGCGTTGCGGGGGGGTGGGGGCGCCGCTAGACTCCCGCAGATGCCCGATTGTGGTCGGCGGCATTCTTGGGGTATCTACCGGCTGGGCGGAGAGGCGAGGGTGGCGGCACGGAGGAGGAGGACCGGGTGACGCGACGGCGCGTGATCGTGAGCGGCGCGCGCCCCACGGGCCGCCTCCACCTGGGGAACTATCACGGCGCGCTGAAGAACTGGCTCGCGCTGCAGGAGACCGACGACTGCTTCTTCTTCGTCGCCGACTGGCACGCGCTCACCACCGACTACGCCGAGTCCCAGGCGGTCCGCGAGAACACCGTCGAGATGGTGCTCGACTGGCTGGCACTCGGCATCGACCCCGCCCGCAGCGTGCTCTTCCAGCAATCGGCCGTCCAGGAGCACGCCGAGCTGTTCGTGCTCCTCGGCATGCTGACGCCGGTCCCCTGGCTCGAGCGGAACCCGACCTACAAGGAGCAACGCGAGGCGCTCGACGGGCGCGACCTCTCGACGCTCGGGTTTCTCGCCTATCCCGTCCTGCAGGCGGCCGACGTGCTCCTGTACAAGGCCACCGCGGTGCCCGTCGGCATCGACCAGGCGCCCCACATCGAGCTCGCACGCGAGATCGTGCGGCGCTTCAACGGGCTGTTCGGCGACATCTTCCCGGAGCCGCAGACGCTGCTCACCGAGACGCCGAAGATCGTCGGCACCGACGGGCGCAAGATGTCCAAGAGCTACGGCAACGCCATCTACCTCACCGAGGACCCGGCGGACATCGAGCGCAAGCTCGCCCGCATGGTGACCGACCCGCGCCGCGCGCGGCGGACCGATCCCGGCGAGCCCAACGACTGCCCGGCCTATCTGTCCTTCCATCGGACGTACTGCACACCGGAGGAGCTGGCCTGGCAGGAGGCGGGCTGCCGGACGGCCTCGATCGGGTGCCTCGAGTGCAAGCAGGTGACGATCCGACACGTGCTGCGGGAGCTGGCGCCGGTGCGCGAGCAGCGCGCGAAGCTGCGCCCGGAGGACGCCTGGCGGGCGCTCGAGGCCGGCAATGCCCGGGCGCGCGCCGTGGCGCGGGAGACCATGGCCGAGGTGCGCGCCGCGATGGGGCTCGCATGACGGGAAGCTGGCCGGTCAAGCTCGACGTCTTCGAAGGGCCGCTCGACCTCCTTTTGCACTTGATCAAGCGCAACGAGGTGCAGATCACCGACATCCCGATCGCCCTCATTACGGATCAGTATCTGGCCACGCTCGAGCAGCTTCCCGAGCTGAACCTCGACGGCGCGGGCGAGTACCTCGTGATGGCGGCGACGCTCATGCTGATCAAGAGCAAGATGCTGCTTCCGCCCGAGCCCGGCGCGGACGGCGAGGTAGAAGAGGACCCACGGGCCGAACTCGTGCAGCAGCTGCTCGAGTACCAGCGCTACCGCGAGGCGGCCGAGCGGCTGATGGAGCGGCCGGTGCTGGAGCGAGACGTCTTCCGCGGTGGGGGTGAGCCGCTCGAGCGGAGCACGCTGGCCACCGACGGGCCGCCCGTGCGCGATGCCACGCTGGGCGACCTGCTCGCCGCGCTGCGGGCGGTGCTGGCGCGGGCGCAGGCGCCGCAGCCGCACGAGATCTTCCGCGCGGGCCTCTCGGTCGGCGAGTGTGCGCAGCGCATTCTGGCCCGCTTCGCCCTCGGCAATCGCGTGGCCTTCGACGCCTTCTTCGAGCCGGATGCCGGGCGCGACGAGATCGTCGTCACGTTTCTGGCGCTGCTGGAGCTGATCCGGCTGCGGGCGGTGCGGGCGGGCCAGAGCGAGCGCTTCGGCGAGATCACCGTGTGGCTGGCAACCGAGACGCTCGGCGAGGCGGTGGAGCTCGCCCGGCAGCTGACCGATGCCGAGATCTGGGGAAGGAGTGGGGAGGACGATGAACGTCAACGCTCTCGAGATCATTGAACCGCGCGCCGACCACGAGGCGGCGGACGAGCAGCCGGTGATGGACCGGCTCCAAGCGATCGTGGAAAGCCTGCTGTTCGCGGCGGCCGCACCGGTGCCGCTCGCCCGGCTCGTGCAGGCCCTCGACGGGCACGATCGGCGCGAGGTTGCCGCCGCCGTGCGGCGGCTCGCCGAGACCTATGAGCGCGAAGGCCGGGGACTCCGCGTGGTCGAGGTGGCGGGCGGCTATCAGATTCGCACCGTGCCGGAGCACGGCCCGTGGGTGCGGCGGCTGCTCGGCGGCAAGCCGCCGCGGCTGTCGCGGCCGATGCTGGAGACGCTCGCCATCATCGCCTACCGCCAGCCTTGTACGCGTCCGGAGATCGAGGCGATCCGCGGGGTGGACGTCGACGCGGTGGTCACCACGCTGCTCGAGCGCCGCATGATCCGCATGGTCGGCCGCAAGGACGCGCCGGGACGGCCGATCCTCTACGGCACGACGCCGGAGTTCCTCGAGGTCTTCGGGCTGCCCGACCTCGACGCCTTGCCGCCGCTGCGCGACCTCGGTGAGATGGCCGACATTCTCCGCGCCACCGACCTGTCGGTCACCTCGGAGGGCGTTGTGCCGACCGAGGAGGCCAGTGCGGGCGAGCGTGGGGACGCCTTCGAGGCGCCGGACGAATCCGGAGACGACAGCTGAGCGAGCGGCTCCAGAAGATTCTGAGCGCGGCCGGCGTGGCGTCGCGCCGCGCGGCCGAAGTCCTGATCGAGACGGGGCGGGTCACGGTGAACGGCAAGGTGGTGAGCGAACTCGGCGCGCGCGCCGACCCGCTCACCGACGTGATCGCCGTCGACGGCGAGCGGGTCCGCCCGCGTGCGCCGTACACGATCGCGCTGCACAAGCCGCGCGGCGTGGTGACCACGCTGCGCGACCCCGAGGGGCGGCCGACGGTCTCGGAGCTGGTGGCCGACGCGCGCGAACGCGTCTATCCGATCGGCCGGCTCGATCTGCAGAGCTCCGGGTTGGTGCTGCTCACCAACGACGGGCGGCTGGCGGCAGCCGTGCAGCACCCGCGCTACGCGGTGCCACGGGTCTACCACGTGAAGGTGCAGGGCGTCCCCTCCGGCGAGACGTTGCTGCGGCTGCGGCGGGGCGTGCGCCTGGCGGATGGGCGCGCGGCGGCGAGCCGGGTGCGGGTGCTCGAGACCCGCGCCACCAAGACCTGGCTCGAGGTGGAGATGCGCGAGGGACGCTGGCGCGAGGTGCGCCGCATGTGCGACGCGCTCGGCCATCCCGTGGACAAGCTCGTGCGGGTGCGCGTCGGTCCGATCGCGCTCGGGACGCTGCCCGTCGGCGCCTGGCGGGTGCTCTCGGCGAAGGAGGTCGCGGCGCTCTACGAGGCCGTCGGCCTCACGCCGCCGGGCGCCGCCGCAGCCGCGGCACGCCCACGCCGAGGACGCGGCACGCGAGCAGATACGCGGCGCCACCCGCCAGGCCGAGCGCGGCCACGCGAGCCGCATACTGGAGCGGCCCCGCCGCGGGGACGGCGCGGACGGCGAGCGGCTCCGCCGCGGCCGCCGCGGCGACCATGACGAGCGTCGCCAGCAGGATCCGTCCAATCTCGATGCCCAGTCCCGAGGCGAAGGCGCCCACGCGGTGGCCGAGGATTGCCGCCAGCAGCGCGAAGTTGGCGATCGCGACGCACGAGGTCGAGACGGCCAGTCCGACGTGACCGAGGCCCAGCTGGCGGACGAAGAGCCAGTTCAGCAGTAGATTCACGCCGATCGACAGCAGCGCCACGCGCATCGGCGTGCGCGCGTCGTCCAGCGCGTAGAAGGCCGGCGTCACGACCTTGATGCCTGCATAGCCGGCCAGCCCGAGCGCATAGCCCGCGAGCGCGCGGGCCGCGGCCGCGGTATCGGCTTCGTGAAAGCGGCCATGCTCGTAGATGAGGCCGATCACCGGGACGCCGAAAGCGGCGAGCGCGGCGGCGGCGGGGATCGAGAGCGTCGCGGTGAGCACGAGCGCCTGGCGCAGCATGCCGCGGAGCGCGCCGAGGTCCTTGCGCGCGGCGTGCCGCGAGAGCGCGGGCAGCGCCACCGTGCCGACGGCGACCCCGAAGAGCCCGATCGGCAGCTGCATGAAGCGAAAGGCGACGTTCAGCCAGGAGACCGGGCCGTCACCGAGGTACGACGCGAAGTTGCTGTTGACGAAAACGTTCACCTGCACGGCCGCCGCGCCGATCGTGGCCGGGGCCATGAGCCGCACCACCTGGTGCACGCCGGGATCGCGCAGGTCGAGGATGGGGCGGTAGCGGAAGCCGACGCGCCGCAACGACGGGACCTGGACGAGGAGCTGCAGCAGGCCGCCCACCAGCGTGCCGATCGCCATGCCCACGATTGCGCGCGCCGCCCCGGCGGGATCGGCCGGCGCCGTCCCGCCGAGCGACGCCACGGCCGTGGCGACGTGGCCCGGCGCGAACCACCAGGCGCAGCCAATGCCGCCCACGATCGAGCCCAGGTTGAAGAAGGCCGAGGCAAGCGCGGGCACCCCGAAGCGGTTGCGCGTATTGAGAATGCCCATGGCGATCGCCGCGAGGGCGACCAGCAAGAGAAACGGCATCATGATGCGGGTGAGCTCGACGGTGAGGGCGACCTTGCCCGGCGTACCGACGAACCCGGGCGCGATCGCCCGCGTGATCGCAGGCGCGAAGGCGATCCCGAGGAGACAGATCGGCACGATGGTGAGCGCGAGCGTGTTCACCACCAGGTTGGCGAGCCGCCAGGCGGCCTCGGGGCCACGGCGCTCGTGGTGCTGCGTGAAGGTCGCGACGAAGGCGGCGCTCAGCGCACCCTCGGCGAAGAGGTCGCGAAGCAGGTTCGGGATGCGAAACGCCGTGACGAAGGCGTCGAGCTCGCGGCCGGCGCCGAAGAGGCCGGCGAACACCTGCTCGCGCACGACCCCGAGGATGCGGCTGGCGAAGACCGCCGCGCTCACCACGCCGGCCCGCCGCGCGAGCTGTCCGTCGGGCGTGGCCTCGGTCGACTCGGTGCCCGCGCGCCGCACGCCCATCGCCCCCGTCGCGTCGATATGCGATGGCGGAACGGGGCGCAAGCGAGCGAACGTCAGCCGGTGGTCGGCGCCGGCACGGCGACGCGGGAGCTGCGGTGCGCCGGGCGCCGTGCGGCGAGGGCGAGGGCCGGCACGCAGAGCAGGCAGGCGACGGCGAACCAGTCGCCGAAGCGCACGTACGGGGTCGTGCCGCGGCGGGCGTCGACCGGCGCGGTGATCACGCCCGCGACGCCGGGGGCGCTCGCTGCCAGCACGCGGCCCCAGGGATCGACGATGCCCGAGACCCCGGTGGTGGCCGCCCGCACGAGGTAGCGGCGCGCCTCGACCGCGCGCAGCACGGCCATCGCGAAATGCTGGCGGCTCGCCACACCGTAGCCGCCGTCGAGCCAGCCGTCGTTGGCGATGTTGACCAGCACCTCCGCTCCGTCCGCCACGGCGGGATGCACCGTCTCGGGGTAGAGGATCTCGTGGCAGATCGAGACGCCGAGCGCGGTGCGCGCCCGCACGAGTCCGGCGAGGCGGCCGGGCGTGAAGCTGCGCGGGCTCTCGTCTCGTTCGGTCGGACCAACCGGCACGATCGGGGCCTCGGCCGCCGGCACGAGTCGCTGCTTGTCGTAGACGTGCAGGGAGCCGTCGCGGCCGTCGAGCACGTAGGCGCTGTTGTACGTTCGTCCCTCGGCATGGCGGGGCCCGCCCAGCACGAGGTCGGTGCCGCGCTCGCGGGCGAGCTCGCGAAGCGACGCCAGCAGCAGCGGCTCCTGGTCGAGGTAGAGCGACAGCGCATTCTCCGGCCAGACGACGAGCCCGGGGTCATCGCGCAGCGCCTCGTTGGTCAGCCGAAGGGCCGCAGCGAGCTGCCGCTCGGCATAGCGGCGGTCCCACCTATAGGCCGGCGGGACGTTCGTCTGCACGATGGCGGCCGGGAGCGCTCTTGCCGGCGGCGTGGCGCCGTGAAGCGTGCCCGCGCCGGCGAGCGCCACGGCGAGCACGGTGGCGAGCGGTGCGAGCACGGCGCGCAGCCGCTCGCCCACCGATCCTCCGGCGGCCGTCATCTCGGCGAGCGCGGCATTGCCCAACGCCACGACGAACGAGACGCCGTAGACCCCGGTCAGCGAGGCGATCTGAATCAGCGGCACGACTCGGTACTGCGTGTAGCCGAGGAGCGCCCACGGATCGGCGAGCACGCGCGCCCGCACGAACTCGCACCCGACCCAGAGCGCGGCCGCGGCGAACGAACGCGCCGGCCGCGGGAGCACGCGACCCGCCGTGGCCACGAGCCAGGCGAAGGCGCCGAAGGTGCTCGAGACGGCGAGCACGTAGGCCGCGCACGTCGCCGCCGCGCCGAGCGCAATGTTCGCGGCGAAGTACGAGCTGATCGCCTGTGCGAGCCACCAGGTGACGGTCCAGGAGGTGACGAAGCCGGCGGCGGCGCCCCAGCCGAAGGCGGCCCGAGGCGAGGCGGCGCCGGCGATGTCCAGCAGCGGCACGAGAGCCACCCAGGCGAGCGGCCAGATGTCGAACGGCGGGAGCGCGAGCGCGTAGCAGGCCGCGCCCGCGCCGAGGGCAAGGAGGCGAGAGGCGGCCGTCAACGCTCGTCGGGCGTCGAGGTCAGCACGAGCGTGAAGGGCGGCGTGGCGCCCGGCGCCGGCGCCTTCCCGTCCGGCATCGTACCGCGGATGGCGACCACGATGTGGTCATGATCGACGTGACGCGTCCCGTCCTCGTGCCACGCCGGATCCTCGTCCGACAGCTCCCGGTCGCGCACGCGGCGGTGCTCCCGGTGATAGGTTCGGAACTCGTGGCGCCAGTAGGCGAGGGCGTGGCTGTTGCCGTCGGTGCCGTCGACGATGTCGAACAGCCCGGGCTCCTTCGGGTCGAGCCGCTGCATGAGGAAGCCCTGCTGGTTGTACATCGTGACGTCGGCCGGCCCGAATGCTAGCTTGAAGCCGAGCCCCTGCGCGACGAAGCTGGTGGCGTCCTGCACGGCGGAGACGTCGACCGGAATGTAGAGCGTGCCGTCGCGACCCACGCCCGAGCGGTAGCCGGTGCGCGTGATCGATTCGGCGAAGTCATGGAGCGGAATCGGCTCCGCCGCGACCGTGAAGGCACTGTCCGGAAGCTGCATCACGACGCCGGCCCCCCCGACGACGGTAATGCGCGCCGGACCGAGCGGCACCTCGGGCACCGCCACCGTGAGCTGCGGCCGTAGCGCGCCATCTGCGAGGTCGCGCTTCACCCGCGCCTTGCCGGCGCTCCAATCGGTGACGCCCGTATCGAGCGAGGCGAACTCGACCTTGTACGTCTCGCCCGCAACGAGCTGGTTCGAGAAGAGCGTGATGCGCTGGCCGGTGTGGCCCACGAAGGGACGCACCGCCGCGCGCGCCGGCGCGGGCTTGTCGCATCCGCAACCCGCCTCCGCCGACGTAGGCGCCGTCAGTAAGAGCCCGAGAACCGCTGTCGAAATTGCCGTTGGAAGCCGCATTGCCCATGGCTGGGTGCACAAATCGGGCCGCATGGCGGGCGCGTGCGGGCAGCCGCAGGCGGACGGGAAAATGCCGATGAGACCAGGCCGTTGGTGCGAGTCGGGCGCCGGCGAGCGGCCGGCCGAACGACGAACGCGTGACGGAAGCGTCACGATTGCGCCGCACCACGCGCGTCACGGTTGACAACCCGGACACCGCCCGATAACGAAAGCGCCTCGCCGCGGGGTGGAGCAGTCAGGCAGCTCGCGAGGCTCATAACCTCGAGGTCGGTGGTTCAAATCCACCCCCCGCAATGGAGAACGGGCCCGGATGCGGCGCGCATCCGGGCCTCGTCGTTCGGTGTCGCGATCTTGCAATCGAACACCCACACGGCTAGGGTCCCACGTTCCAGCGTCGGAGGTGAAGCATGGCAGGAGGACGCGCCTTCAAGAGCAACGTCCGCGAGCGACGCGAGGCCGAGCGACGGATGAAGCAACTCGAAAAGCGTCAGCGCAAGGAAGAGAAGCGACGGACGGATGCGGAGAAGGCGGGCTCCGCCGGTGGCTCGCCCGGGACGCCGACCTGATCCTGCGCGACGCCTGACATCGGGAGGCCTCTGGGGCACAATCGGCTGGTGCGTTTCACAGGGCGGCGTACCCAAGTGGCTAAGGGAGAGGTCTGCAAAACCTCCATTCACCGGTTCGAATCCGGTCGCCGCCTCTCTCACGATTCCAACTGATCGATCTTGGCGGCCAGAATGAAGTCGTTCTCGGAGAGGCCGCCCACCGCGTGCGTCCACAGCTCCACGTCCACCTGCCGGTAGTGGACGGTGAAGTCCGGGTGGTGCCCCTCCGCTTCCGCGAGCGCGGCCATCCGATTGACGAACGCCATGGCCGCGGCGAAGTCGGGGAACGTGAACCGCCGTCGCAAGCGCTGCCCGGCGAGCGTCCACGCCGGCACCTCGGCGTGCAGGCGTTCCGCTTCGGCCGCCGTGAGCGGCGGCACGCCGCCCTCGCACGGCCGGCAGCGCTTGCTGGCGAGGGACATGGCCGGCCCCCCGCTCAGGGGTTCGCTGGCGGCGTCGCCGCGGGCGGGTTTGGGACGGTGTAGCTCACCGACATCTCGACGCTCGGCTTCTTCTTGAAGTCCGCAGCGGGCACCTTCCAGGTGACGTCGTTGCCGCTGGCCTCTGCCGTGGTCTGCGTCACCGGACCCGGAAGGTGCAGGCGCACGACGCTCTCCGTGTCGGGGATGGAGCCGAGGGCCTCGTTGCGAGCCGCCCGCACGGTGAGCGTCCGCTTGTCGGCCTCCGGGGTCGCCACCACGGCGGACGCGCCGAGCGACTTGAGCAGCGGGATGGCCACGAGGGCCGCGGCGTTCGGGGCCTCGACCTCGGCGGTGACGCGCTGGCCGGGTGTGGTCTTCGTACCGAAGATACCGGGGGACGGCACGTCGACGTCCTTCAGCTCGA
This sequence comes from Candidatus Limnocylindria bacterium, assembly GCA_035559675.1. Lineage (GTDB taxonomy): Bacteria > Desulfobacterota > Binatia > DP-6 > DP-6 > DATMAZ01. Next base: position 64,021 of record DATMAZ010000062.1, on the reverse strand, counting down.
GCTTCTTGATGGTGACGTCCTTGTGCGCCAGCAGCGCGCGCGCCCCCTGCTCGGGGAGCTTCGACGTCGATGTCCAGCTGATCGTACCGGCGACGGCGCCGTCGGGCTTGAGCGTGAGGTCCATATCGAGGCAGGCGGCGAGGGGCAGGACGACGAGAACGACGAGGAGAGCGCGCCAGCGCATGCTCGCCTTATGCACGGGGGCCGGACGCAAGGTCAATGCGCCGCGCGATCGTCGTCAATGCCGGGAGAGGGATTCGAACCCCCACGCGGGTTGCCCCGCCGCGGATTTTAAGTCCGCTGCGACTGCCAGTTCCGCCATCCCGGCCCCGCGGCCAGAGAGCCCGTTATGCCCCGGACGGGCGCCGCCCCACAACGGATCGCGGCCCCCGGGGCGAAGCTTGCTCGCGCCGCGGGCGACTGATATCGACGCCCGGATAACATGAGCGCCGGGAGAACTCGCGGGAGGACGATGCCGGTCGCCGAGGAAGACGCGCAGCCAGCCGACACGGGCTGAGCGCTTCGGGAACCCACCCGCGTTCGACGAGTTTCGTGTCCGCTGGATCGGCCGGTACGGCCCGAGGTACGTGCGATGTCAGACAACGTTCAAGCTGCTCCCCCCGCCCACACGAGTGAGCTGGATCTCCTGCTCCCTGACCTATCGACGGTCAGTTTCAGGGGCATCGCCGGGGATCACTTGCTGCTCGGCGGCATGCTCGTGTGCGTGCTCGGCATCCTGTTCGGGCTGCGGACGTACATGCAGCTGAAGCAGCTGCCGGTGCACGCGGCGATGCGCAGCATCTCCGAGACGATCTACGCCACCTGCAAGGAGTATCTCATCGGGCAGGGGCGGTTCGTGCTCATCCTCGAGATCTTCATCGGCGCGCTGATGATCATCTACTTCGGGGTGCTGCGCGGGATGTCCGCGGCGAAGGTGAGCACCATCCTGCTTTTCAGTCTGATCGGCATCGCGGGCAGCTACTCGGTCGCCTGGTTCGGCATCCGGATCAACACCTTCGCGAACTCGCGGACGGCCTTCGCGGCGCTCCGCGGCCTGCCGTATCCCTGCCACGCCATTCCGCTGCAGGCCGGCATGAGCATCGGGATGCTGCTCATCTCCATCGAGCTGCTGCTGATGCTCTTCGTGCTGCTGTTCGTGCGCGCCGACTACGCCTATCCGTGCTTTATCGGCTTTGCGATCGGCGAGTCGCTGGGCGCCTCCGCGCTGCGCATCGCCGGCGGCATCTTCACCAAGATTGCGGACATCGGCGCTGACCTCATGAAGATCGTCTTCAACGTGAAGGAGGACGACGCGCGCAACCCCGGCGTCATCGCCGACTGCACGGGCGACAACGCCGGCGACTCGGTCGGACCGACGGCGGACGGATTCGAGACCTACGGCGTCACCGGCGTGGCGCTCATCTCGTTCGTTCTACTGGCCGTTCCTGAGCCGTCCGTGCAGGTGCAGCTCATCGTCTGGCTGTTCACCATGCGCGTCATGATGATCATCGCCAGCGGCGGCTCGTACCTGCTGAACGCGGCCCTGGTGCGTGCGCGCTACGAGCACGCCACGCAGATGGACTTCGAGCGGCCGCTCACCGAGCTCGTGTGGATCACCTCGGGGGTCTCGGTGCTGATCACGTACGTCATGTCGTGGCTGCTGCTGGCGGACCTCGGCGACGGCTCGCTCTGGTGGAAGCTCTCGACGATCATCACGTGCGGAACGATCGCGGGCGCCGTCATCCCCGAGGCGATCAAGATCTTCACGTCGACCAACTCGGGCCACGTACGCGAGTGCGTGGAGGCGTCGAAGGAGGGCGGCGCGTCGCTCAACGTGCTCGCCGGGCTCACGGCCGGCAACTTCAGCGCTTACTGGATGGGCCTCGTCATCGCGGCGCTCATGGGGATCGCGAGCTTCGTGGCCTCCTACGGCCTGGGCGACCCGCTGCCGGGCTCGAGCACGCCGCTCATGCTGGCGCCGAGCGTCTTCGCGTTCGGTCTCGTGGCCTTCGGCTTTCTCGGCATGGGGCCGGTCACCATAGCCGTCGACTCCTACGGGCCGGTGACGGACAACGCGCAGTCCGTCTACGAGCTGTCGCTCATCGAGGAGGTGCCGGACGTGCACGCCGGGGTGCAGCGCGAGTTCGGCTTCCGTCCGGAGTTCGAGCGCGCCAAGCATCACCTCGAGGAGAACGACGGCGCCGGCAACACCTTCAAGGCGACCGCCAAGCCCGTGCTGATCGGCACCGCCGTGGTCGGCGCCACCACCATGATCTTTTCGATCATCATGGGTCTCACGCACGGGCTGCGGGAGAACATGGAGCACTTGACGCTCCTCCATCCGCCGTTCCTGCTCGGCCTGATCGCGGGCGGGGCCGTCATCTACTGGTTCACCGGCGCGTCGACGCAGGCCGTGTCCGCTGGAGCGTATCAGGCGGTGGACTTCATCAAGCGCAACATGCGCCTCGACGAGGGCACCGCGCGCGCCTCCGACGAAGACTCCCGCCGGGTGGTGGCGATCTGCACCCAGTATGCGCAGCGGGGCATGTTCAACATCTTCCTCACGGTCTTCTTCTCGACGCTCGCGTTCGCCTGTTTCGAGCCCTTCTTCTTCATTGGGTACCTCATGTCGATCGCGCTTTTCGGGCTCTTCCAGGCGATCTTCATGGCGAACGCCGGCGGCGCCTGGGACAACGCCAAGAAGGTGGTCGAGGTGGAGCTGAAGGCGAAGGGCACACCGCTGCACGCGGCCACGGTGATCGGCGACACGGTGGGCGATCCCTTCAAGGACACCTCGTCGGTCGCCATGAACCCCATCATCAAGTTCACCACGCTGTTCGGGCTGCTCGCGGTGGAGGTGGCGCTCACGCTGCCCTCGTCGGTGGCCCACGCCCTGGCCGTGGTTTTTTTCGTGATTTCCGTGGTGTTCGTCTACCGCTCGTTCTACGGCATGCGGATCGGGACGCTGCAGGCGTGAACCCCGGTTCACACTGGCCCGGAGCGCCCGGCCGGCGGTTCACGGGGGCGCCGCACTTTCCCGTGGAACGACGCCCTTGCGCCGTGGTATGCGGGTTGCTTGGGTGAGGTGAAAGGGGGGGCGGAACCCTCCCGGTCAACCCGACCGAGGCCGTTCACCGTACCCCCATGCGGTGGGCGGCCTCACCTCACCACGGCGAGCGTCCATCAGATTTTGTAGCGCTGCAGCAGGTTGCGGGCGATCACCAGGCGTTGGATCTCGTTGGTGCCTTCCCCGATGATCATGAGCGGCGCGTCCCGATAGTAGCGCTCGACGCGGAACTCCTTCACGTAGCCGTAGCCGCCGAGGACCCGCATCGCCTCGAGCGCCACCTCCTGGCAGATCTCGGAGGCGAAGAGCTTCGCCATGCCGGCCTCGAGATCGCAGCGCTCGCCACGGTCCTTCATGGCGGCCGCCTGGCGCACCAGCAGCCGCGCCGCCTCGATCTTGGTCGCCATGTCGGCGAGCTTCAGCTGGATGGCCTGGTGCTCGCAGATAGGCTTGCCGAAGGTCTCGCGCTCCTGCGCGTAGCGGATGGCGTCCTCGAAGGCGGCGCGCGCGACGCCCACGGCGCGGGCGGCGATGTTGATGCGACCCACCTCGAGGCCGGAGAGCGCGATCTTGAGTCCCCGCCCCTCGACCCCGCCGATGAGCGCGTCGAGGGGCAGGCGGTAGTCCTCGAAGGTCACCTCGCAGGTCTCGATGCCGCGGTAGCCGAGCTTCTCGAGATGCCGGCCGACGGTGAGGCCGGGCCCCTTGGGCGCCGCAAACAGGCTGATGCCGGTGTGGCGGGGCTCGGCGTCGGGATCGGTCTTCGCGACCAGCGAGAACACCGTCGCGGTCTGCGCATTGGTGATGAACATCTTGCTGCCGTTGACGACGTAGTGGTCGCCGTCGCGCCGGGCGACCGTGCGGATGTTCTGGGTGTCGCTGCCGGCGTGCGGCTCGGTGAGGCAGAACCCGGCCCGCTCCTCGCCGCTGGCGAGCCGCGGGAGCCAGTAGCGCTTCTGCTGCTCGGTGCCGTGGTTGCCCACGTGGAAGGCGAACATGAGGTGGGTGTTGAGAACGCCAGAAAGGCTCATCCAACCCCGGCAGAGCTCCTCGACGATCATCGCGTAGGTGCTGTAGTCGAGCCCGAGCCCGCCGAACTCCACCGGGATGGTGGCGCCGAAGAGCCCGAGTTCGCGCATGCGCTCGACCAGCGGGGTCGGATACTCGTCGGCGTGCTCGTATCGGCTCGCGACCGGAATGACTTCGCGGTCGACGAAGCGCTTGATGGTGTCCAGGATCTGCGCGCGCAGCTCCCCGTCGGTCTCGGTCGGCATGGCGCGTAGAGTGGGCACGATCGCGGGCGGGACTCAACCGCCGGGCGCCTTGGCGCTGCTGCCCGGGAGCACGTCATAGTCGACCGCGACGATCTGGAGCAGGCCGCCGCGCCGAGCCACGCGCCAGACGGCGCGCCCGCGCACCTCGCCCGGCTTCCCGGCGACGTCGCGGAACGGCACGGTAAACGTGCTTTCCACGCGCACCGAGCCGTCGCTGCGCTCTGCCGTATCCGGTGGCAGGAAGCGCGGGCGCTCGGGCCCGCGGCCGAGCCAGATCTGGTCGTCGAGCGCGGCGTCTACCCCGACCACGCCGTTGTAACGGACGTCGGCGGCGAGCAGCGAGCGGATGGTCTCGCCGTCGCCGGCAGCCACGGCCTCCTGGAACGCAGCAACCACGCGCCGGGCGCTCTCCATGTCGGGCTCGCTTGCCGCAGGCGGGCGGGGCGAACCGGGGGCGGGCGCGAGCGCCAGCGCGGGAACGGCTGCTGGCGCCGGCGCGGCAGCGGGCGCCGGTACGGGAGCGGGCGGGGGTACGGGCGCTGGCCCAGGTGCGGCTGCCGGCGTGGCCGGTGACACCAGCAGAGGGGCGAGGGCGCTTGGCCGCTCGCGGCGGAGCGGCGCGGGCGGCGGCAGATGCTCCGGCGGGAACGTGGCCATCGGTTGCTCGAGGTAGAGTGCGGTGGCGCCGCAGAGGCAGGCGGTCAGCACGGCGAGGAGCAGCGTCCGTGGCCGGGCGGTACGGCGGAGCACGGGCACGGGCGCCGCCTCCTCCGGTGGCGAGACCGCGGGCTGCGGCGTGTGGAGGCGGACGTCGATGGTGAGCCCATGGCGGAGCGGGGCCAGACGGCCCGAGGACAACCGCGCCACCAGGCCCGGCCGGCCCGCCAGCACGACGGGCAGGCGAGCGCGGTCGCTGCCGTCGGGGGGACCGAAGACGGCGAGCGCCTCGAGCACGTCGTCGGGCAGCGACTCGGCGTCGTCGAGCAGCAACGCCAGCGGACGGGGCGAGGCGGCGCGTCGGTCGAGCGCCTCGCCGAGCGTCGCCAGCAGCTCCGAGACGGGTGCGTCGATGAAGGGACGGCCGAGCAGCCGTAGCACCGGCACGGCCAGATCGGCCACGCCCGCGGGCGGCGCGGCCGGCAGCGCGAGGTCGCAGTGGTCGACGAAACGCTCCACGAGCGAGCGCAGGACTGCCGTGGTGCCGGCGCCGAGCCGGCCGGTGAGCGTGATCAGCGGCACGCGACGCTCGATGCCGTGCGCGATCACCGCGCGCGCCTCGGCCACCGAGACGCTGTCGTAGGTGACGACCATGCCGGAGGGCGCAGGCGCCCAGGGCGCCGGCGCATGTCCGGCGTGCTGCGCGACCCCACTCCGCCACCCCACGCCGATAGTGTAGCGAGATCACCGAAAGAGGTCGAATTCACTGCGCCGCACCAACGCCGACGCACCGCACCCGTCGGGGCGAAACACGACGCCCCGCACGATGGCCGCGGCGACGCCGCTGCCTTTCGCCATCACCAGGCCCGCCGCCGCCGCCACCTCGTCGGCGACGGCCACCACCGTATGGTGCAGCGTACGACCGAGCAGGTCGCGCTCGCCGCGGAAGTCGAGCAGTGGATCGATACCGGCGCAGCCGATCGCCACCTCGACGAGTCCCTCACGCCACGGCCGTCCGAAGGTGTCGGTCACCACCACCGCGAGCGGTCCGCCGAAGCGTGTCTCGAGCGCCGCGCGCAGCCGCGCGGCGGAGGCGTCGGCGTCCGCCGGGAGCAACGTCAGCGTCTCGGCGGCCACGCCGTTCGACTGGTCGACGCCCGCGTTCGCGCACACCCAACCGTGGCGCGTCTCCACGATGAGATGTCCCCGGTCGTTGCGCACGATGCGCCGCGCTTCGCGCAGCACCACCTCGAGCGCACGCGGATCGCGCGGCTCGGATCCCTGTGCCGCCAGCGTGCGTGCGAAAGGAGAGGGCTCGACGTCCGCCAGGGCCACCACCGCGCCTTCCGCCTTGCTCACGACCTTCTGGCACACCACGACGACGTCGCGGGGCTTTACTCCCACGCGCGCGGCGTCGATGGCGTCGCCGAGCAGCTGGCCGAGGTCCATCCCCGGCGTGACCAGCGGCAGGCCGGGGACCGGTATGACCGCGACCGTCATTGCGCCGCGCCGTCTAGCGCACGGAGCACCGTGGCGGCAAGGCGGCGTGCCCGCCGCGGGGTGGACATGAGAATGTCGGTGACGACGGGGCGCACGCCGAGCGCCGCGATCGCCGGCGCCGCTCCGGCATCGGCACGGTCGATGACGAAGGCGTCGATCACGTCGCGGTAGAGCCGGGCGACGGCAAGGGCGCCAGGCGTCCGGCCGAGCCCGGCCAACATGCGGTGCAGGGGGCCGCGCACCGCGCGGCCGCCGACCAGCGGCGAGATCGCCACCGTGCGGCCGCGCCGCCGTCTCAGCGCCGCGCGCACCCCGGGAATCGCCAGGATCGGGCCGATCGAAACCAGCGGATTCGACGGGGCGATCACCACGTCGCGCGAGGGATGCAGCGCCGCCAGCACGCCGGGGGCAGGACGCGCGCGGCGCGCCCCGGCCACGGTGATCCCGCGCACGCGATGGCGCGCGCGGTCGCGCACGAGGTAGGCTTGGAACGCGAGACAACCGCGGGCGGTGCGGACGAACGTGCGGACGCGGTCGTCCGTCATGGGAAGGAGCCGGCTCTGCAGCCCGTGGGCCCGCGCCAGCCTGGCGGTTACCTCGGAGAGCGGAACGCCACGGCGGAGCCAGACCGTGCGCAGCAGGTGCACGGCAAGGTCGCGGTCGCCGAGCTGGAACCACGTGGGCGCGCCCAGCGCCCCGAGGGTGGCGAGGCAGGCGAACGAATCGCCGTGCACCCCCCAGCCGTGCCGGCGGTGGGCCCGCCCGGCAAGCGTGTAGAGGGCGGTGTCGAGGTCGGGCGAGACGTGGAGGTCGAAGAACTCCTCGTCGTCGGCCGTGTTCGCGATGACCGTGAGCGCCGCCGGGTCAATGAGCGGCGAGAGCGCCCGCAGAAAGCGGGCTCCCCCGACGCCACCCGTCAGCACGGTCAGCTGGCGCGCTCGTGGCATGTCTGTCGACGCGTCGGTAGAGCGTCGTCCGTTCGACCGGCGTGCGTCCCATGGCGCGCACCAACCTCTCGATCTCGAAGGCCGGCGTGTACTCGCCGGCGTCGGCCCCGGCCTCGCGCGAGATGCTCTCCTCCATCAGCGTGCCGCCGAAGTCGTTGCAGCCCGCGCGCAGCGTGAGCTGGGCCAGGCGATGCCCGAGCTTGACCCACGACGTCTGCAGGTTGTCGACGACGCCGCGGAGCACGAGGCGGCTGGCGGCGTACATGCGGAGATCGCGCAGGCCCTTCGGCTGCGGCCGCACGAGGCCGTCGTGGTACAGCTTCGTGTTCTCCCAGATGAAGCCGAGCGGCACGAACTCCGTGAACCCGTGCGTCTCGCGCTGCAGGTCGCGCAGCAGGACGAGATGGCGGGCGACGTGGCCGGGCGTCTCGAGGTGGCCATACATCACCGTCGCGGTGGTCGGCACGCCGAGGCGATGCGCCGTGGTGATGATCTCCACCCACGTTCGCACGTCCACCTTCTTGTGCGAGAGCAGCTCGCGCACCTCGTCGTCGAGGATCTCGGCCGCCGTGCCGGGAATGCTGCCGAGGCCGCAGTCGCGCAGCATGGCGATGTAGCTCGTGAAGTCGAGCCCGGTGCGGCGCGCCCCATAGAGGATCTCCATGGGAGAGAAGGCGTGCACGTGCAGGCTCGGGAAGCGACTGGTGATGTCGAGGAGCAGGTCTCGGTAATAGAAGGGATGCATGTCGGGGTTGATGCCCCCCTGCATGCATACCTCGGTGGCGCCGCGGTCGATGGCCTCGGTGACCTTGGCGATCAGCAGGTCGAGCCCGTGGGTGTAGGCGTCCGACTCCCAGCGATGGCGCTTGAACGCGCAGAACTGGCAGTTGACGAAGCAGACGTTCGTGAAGTTGAGGTTGCGGTTGACGACGTAGGTGACTTCGTCCCCGACGTCGGCCATGCGGATGGCGTCGGCCGTGCGCACGAGCGCCGTGAGCTCCGGGCGCGTCTCGAGCGCGAAGAGCGCCTCGGCCTCGTCGACCGACGGCGGGGTGCCGTCGAGCGCCCGGTCGAGAATGCGAGCCACCTCCGGCGCGGCGCGCGCGATGGCGCGCTCGACGGGCGTGTCGTCGAGCGCGACGGCCTCGATCGCTTCCCAGGGATCGAACAAGCTCATGCCGGCACCTCCAGGGACGCACCACCGGCACCCGAGCGAGCGAGCGGACGCTCGAGGGCGGGACGGAGCGCCTCGTCGACGAACTCGGGACGGGCGGCAAACGCCGGATAAATCGGCAGGCGCGGGGCCAGCGCGTAGCCGGCGTGCGCGCAGGTGGCTTCCAGCGCCGCGACGTGCGGCCAGGGCGCCTCGGGATTGACGTAGTCGGGCGTGAGCGGCGAGATCCCGCCCCAGTCGTTGATGCCCGCGCCGATGAGCACCGCGTGCTCGGCGGGATCCGAGAGGTTGGGCGGCGCCTGCACGCTCACCTCGGGGTCGAGCACGAGGCGGGCGACGGCGATCGTGCGAGCGAGGTCGGCGGTGTCGGGGTCGGGTGCATCGGCGCGGGCGATGGTCGGCTTGGCGCGGAAGCGCTGCACGATCACCTCTTGGATGTGCCCGTGGCGGCGATGGACTTCGCGGATCGCGAGCAGCGTGTCCACGCGTTCGGCGAGGGTCTCCCCGATGCCGAGCAGCAGTCCGGTTGTGAACGGGATGCGCAGCTCCCCGGCGTCCTCCAGCATGCGGAGCCGGAGCCGCGGCTCCTTGTCCGGCGCCCATTGATGGACTTCGCCACGCCCGCGCAGTCGCTCGGCGACCGTCTCCAGCATGAGGCCCATGCTAACGTTGAGCGGACGCAGCCGCTGCATGTCGGCCGCGGACAGCAGGCCAGCGTTGGTATGCGGTAGGAGCCCGGTGTCGAAAGCGATGGCGCACGCGCGCGCCAGGTAGTCGACGGTGCTCGTGTGGCCGAGGCGCGCGAGCAGCTCCCGATAGCTGCGGAAGGCCAGCTCCGGCTTGTCGCCGAGGCACATGAGCGCCTCGGTGCAGCCGAGACGCGCGCCGCGCTCGGACCACACACGGACGTCCTCGGGGCTCATGGTCCAGGCATCGGGGTCGTCCGGATCCTTGCGGAAGGTGCAGTACGTGCAGCGGTCGCGGCAGAGGTTCGTGACCGGCAGGAATACCTTCGGCGAGTAGGTGAGGGTGCGTCCCCAGGCCGCGTCGCGCAGCGCCGCGGCGGCGCCCAGCAGATCGGCTGCGGCCTCGGCCGTCTCCATCAACGCGATGGCGTCGGCACGCGAGAGAGGCGCGGTGAGGCGCGCGCGCGCCGCGATGCGAGCGGCGGAAGACGACGGCATGAGGCTCAGCGCCGCAGCTACCGAAGGGGGTGCACCCTGTCAAGGTAGCACGGCACGGCCGTGCCGCCGCAGAGCGGCCTTAGGCGACGCGCGGCAGCTCGACGGTGACGAGCGCGGGCAGCTTGACGGTGATCGCCGTGCCGCCCTCGCCGGACTCCACCGTGACCGTGCCGTGCAGCTCGCGGACGAGTCGCCCGATCAGCCTGAGCCCGAAACCGAGGATGCCGGGCGGGGGCAGCTCCGGCGCGCCAGCGAGCTGCTCGAGTTCGCGGGCGAGCACTGGATCGAGTCCCTCGCCCGTGTCGCGCACGATGAAGGTCGCGGCGGTGCCGCCGCCGCTCGCCGACAGCACGACGCGCCCATTCGCGGTGTGGCGCACGGCGTTCTCGGTGAGCGCGAACAGCAGCCGGCCCAGCATGTCGGAATCGGTGTCGACGGTGCAGCCCGGCTCCACCGAGACCTCGAGCGCCAAGCCCTTGGCGGCGGCGCGCGGCGCGAGCTCCTGACGGAGGCGGTCGACGACCTCCTGCACGTCGGTCGGCTGCGGCGTGACGGACACGAGGCCGCGCTCGAGCTCGATCAGGTAGAAGAGCGTCTCCACGTACTGGAGCAGCGTGGTGGAGTTCGATTGGATGCGATCGAGCGCGGCGCGCTGCTCGGCCGACAGCTCGCGGTCGCTGTCGTCGGCGAGCATGCTCGAGTAACCCATGATCACGTTGAGCGGCGTGCGGAACTCGTGCGACAAGGTCGCGAGGATGCTGTCGGGCACCGTGCGCAGCTTCTGCGTCGTGGCGCGACGTGCCAGCGCCGCCTGCACCGTGGCGCGCACCTGCGTCGCGTCGAAGGGCTTCGCCAGGTAGTCGAACGCCCGGTGGCGCAGCCCCTGCACCGCGGTGTCGAACGACCCGTAGCCCGTGATGATGAGCGCTTCGATGTCGGGATCGAGACGCTTGCTGGCTTCGAGAACTTCGATGCCGCTCATGCCCGGCATCCGGAGATCCAGCGTGACGAGCGCGATTTGCTCGCCGCCGACGATGCGGAGCGCCTCGGCGCCCGACGCGGCCGTCACCACGTCACAATCTTGGCTGAGTATGGCGCGCAGCGACTCGCGAACCCCCAGCTCGTCGTCCACCACCAGCACCTTGGGTTTGCTTGGCATCACGCAATAGGAGAGCAGGAAGCATGCCACGGCGGGCGCCTGGGCGCGCCGCGTAGACTCGCGCGCGGGCCGCGACCCGGCAGGGGCGGGCGTCCAGCTTTGAACGCCCGTGTGTCACCCTGGCACAGCCGGCGGCGTCAACGATCCGGCGCGTCGATGCCGAGCTTGTCCATGCGGTATTTGAGGATGCGGCGGGTCGTGCCGAGCATGTCGGCAGCCCGCGTCTGGTTGAAGTCGGTGTTCAGCAGCGCTTCCATGATGATGTCGCGCTCGAAGTCGTCCACCGCATCCCCCAGCGACTTGCGCCCGGCCAGCACCTGCTCCTTGATGCTACTCGGCGTGGGCTCGCTGCGGCGCACCTGTTCGGGCAGGTCGTCCACGCCGATGGTCGGGCCGTCGCACAGCACGAGCAGCCGCTCGATCAGGTTCTCCAGCTCGCGCACGTTGCCCGGCCACGGGTAGCGGAGCAGCGCGTCGATGGCCTCCGGGCGAAGCGTTTTCTCGGGGATGCCCATCTCGCGCGACTTGGTCTCCGTGAAGCGGCGGATGAGCAGCAGAAGGTCGTCGCGCCGCTCGCGGAGCGGGGGGAGGTGCAGCGACACCACGTTCAGACGGTAGAACAGGTCGGGCCGAAACGAGCCGTCCTTGATGGCGTCGGCGAGGTTGCGGTTGGTAGCGGCGATGATACGCACGTCCACCTGGATCGGCTTCGTCCCGCCTACGCGCAGGAACTCCCCGTGCTCCAGCACGCGCAGCAGCTTCGCCTGCAGCGCCAGCCCCATCTCGCCGATCTCGTCGAGGAACAGCGTGCCTTCGTGGGCCATCTCGAACTGCCCGAGCTTCTTCTGGTGCGCGTCGGTGAACGAGCCCCGCTCGTGGCCGAACAGCTCGCTCTCGAGCAGATTCTCGGGAATGGCCGCGCAATTGAGCGTCACCAGCGGGTGGCGCGCCCGGGGGCTGTTGAAATGGATGGCCTTCGCCACCAGCTCCTTGCCGGTGCCGCTCTCGCCCGTGATGAGCACGGTGGTCTTGAGCGGCGCCACCGTGAGCACGGTCTTGAAGACCTCCTGCATGGGCGCTGAGCGCCCCACGATGTTGTCGAGCTGATAGCGCTTGCCGACCTCGGTGCGCAGCTCCTCGACCTCGCGCACGAGCGCCGCGTTCTGCGTGGCCTTGTCGAGCACCACGCGCAGCTCGTCGATGTCGAAGGGCTTCGTGATGTAGTCGAACGCGCCGAGCTTCATGGCGCCGACGGCGGTCTTCACCGTCTTGGTGGCGGTCAGCATCACCACCGGCACGGTGGCGTGGCGGCTGCGGATCTCTTCCAGCAGCTGCAGCCCGTCCATCCCGGGCATCACGATGTCGAGCAGGATCACGTCGAACGCCGTGCCCGCGAGCGCATCGAGCGCCTCCGGTCCCGACGCGACAGCGACCGTCTCGTAGCCGTCCTTCAAGACCATGCGCAGCGATTCGCGCACGCCCGGTTCGTCGTCCACCACCAGCACCCGCCGCATCCGCCGCTCCCCGTTCATGTGTTGCCTCCGTTTTCCATCACCGGCGACTCGACCGGCGGAAGCCGGACGGTCACCGTGGCCTGTCCTCCGAGATCGGGCACCACGCCGAGCCCACCACCGGTCCGCTCGAGCACCGCGCGCGCCAGCGTGAACGCGAGGGGCAGGAACGTGGGGTCGTCGAGCGCACCGTGCCCGGGCGCCGCCAGCTCTCGCAGCCGCGAGATGGCCGCACCCGTGCCGAAGCGCAGGCTCACCGTGCCGTTGACGCTCGCGTCGACCACCAGCTCCGCGCGCGGCGGCGTCTCGTTGGCGATGCCGAGCAGCAGGTTGCTGAGCGCATAGCGCAGGTGCTCGCGATCGGCCGCGCACTGCGCACCGCCGCCGACGCGGCGCACCCGAAGATCCCGCGCGCCGAGGGTGGACGAGAGCTCGCTCAGCACGCCGTCGAGCACCGAGCCGACGTCGAGCGCTTCCGGCTGCGGCGGCTGCAGGCGCGCGAAGGCCAACACGTTCTCGAGCAGCGCGTCCATGCGGTCCACGGCATCGTCCGTCAGCTCCGCGAAGCGCGTGCGCAACGCCTCGTCCTCGAGCAACGCCGGCAGCTGCTGGGCGAAGGTCTTCACGGTGACGAGCGGATTGCGCAGCTCGTGCGCCAGCTCCGCCAGCAGATACTCGAGACGCATCCCCGGCGTATCGGCGGCCGCGCGGTGGGGCTGCGGAGCCTCCGGGGCGGGCGCGGAGAAGTCGAGCATGTCGGGTGCGATCTGCCCGCCGGCTCCCGCGATGAGCAGCGCCCGCGACAGCACGGCTTCGAGCTCCACGCGGCCTCCCGGCCAGGCATGGGCCGCGAGCGCGCCCAGCGCCTCGGGCGTGAGCGCCGGCGCGGGACGCCCGGAGCGCGCCGCCACCGCCCGGAGCACGGCGGGGGCCAGCACGGCGAGATCGCCGGTACGCTCCCGAAGCGGCGGCAGGCGCAACACCGCGGCGCGCAGCCGCTGCGCGAGCGACGCGGGCAGGTGGCTCGGCTCGGGGCACACCACCACGATCCACGCCGCCGGCTCGTCGAGGTAGGCTTCGAGGAGTCCCGGGGGCGGCTCGCGCTCGGCGCCGAGGAGGAAGGCGACGGTCGCGGCGCCGTCTGGGAGCGCGCCCGGACCGTCTAACGGCGCGAGCCACACCGCTCCCTGCCGATGGGCGAGCGCGTGCAGCGCGCGAACGGCGAGCAGCGGCCGCTCGCCCTCGGTGGCGAGCAGGAGCAGCGGGACGGCCGCTTCGGCGGCGGCGCAGGCGAGCGCCACGTCGGCGACCGCGTGCTGCGGCACCTCGGGCACGGCGAGCACGGCCGAGGCCCGCTCGACGGAGAGCGGCGGCAGCCGGAGCGGGCTGCCCTCAGGCGGTGTCGCCATCACCGTCCTCGGCCGGCAGGCGGATGACGAACACGGAGCCGCCTTCGAGACCTCGGCGAATCTGGATCGTCCCGCCATGATCATCGACGATCCGCCGCGCGATGAAGAGGCCGAGGCCGCTGCCAAGCGGCTTGGTGGTGAAGAACGGGTCGAAGATGCGAGCGACGTCCGCATCGCACACGCCCGGGCCGGTGTCCGCGACCTCGATCACCGCCCAGCGCCGGCCGGCGTGCTGCTCGCCGCGCGTGGACACCATGACGCGTCCGGCCCCCGGACAAGCCTGGATCCCGTTCAGCACGACGTTCAGCAGCACCTGCTTCAGCTGCGCCTCGTTCGCCCGGACGCGGGGCGTACCGGCCGCCGTGGCGCAGGTGAGGCGCACGTCGCGCTTGCGCGCTTCGGCGTCGAGGAGCCGCGTCGTCTGTCGGGCGATCTCGGCCACGTCCGTCGATTCGCGTTCGGCGACGGCCGGCCGCGAAAACGCGAGGAGATCGTTGATCAGCTCGCAGATCCGGTCGATCTCGCCAAGCGCCAGCTCGCGGAAGCTGGTGCGAAACTCCTCGTCGTCGAGCCGCTCGGGCAGCAGCTGGATGAAGGTCCGCACGGAGACCAGCGGATTGCGGATCTCGTGGGCCACGCCGGCCGCGAGCGTGCCGATGGCCGCGAGCCGGTCCGCGTGGGCGAGACGGTCGCGGGCGGCCGCCGAATCCGCGAAGGCTTCGAACGGGTTGGTGCCGAGGGCGGATTGCACCAGCGCGCGGTCTTGCTCCGAGAGCGGGCCATCGCCCGGCCGCCCGAGCAGCAAAAAGCCGCGCCGCGGGCCCTCGCCGAGCGGCAGCACGTCGCTCCAATCGGCCGTGCCGATGGCGTCCTGCGTCCACTCCTGGTCGCTCACGTCGCCGTGCACGGCGACGGGCGTCACCCGACCGCCCTCCGGGGCAGCCAGCACGAGCGCGGCCCGGTCGACGCGCAGCGCCCGCGCGAGCAACGCCATGGTCGCAGCCACCGACGTCGAGTCGGTGCGCGGCGCTCCGCCGAGCTCCACTCCTCTTGGACGTTCCAAACCGCCCCGCCTCCTCCGTCATCGGGCACGTCCCCGACCCGATGTGCAAATTTGTTCGGCTTGTAGTCGGCGCTGCTGCGGATGTCAACGTGAACGTGCGCGTTGGACGACGCGATGGCGCACGTAGCCCACGGCCATGGCGGCCGCTCCGATCAGCACGAGGATGCGTCCGGTCGTGGTGAGCATGCCGTAGTAGCTGATCTTGGCATGCAGGATGTTCTCCCGCTCGTCGGCGGCGCTCGCCTTCGGAAAGAGCTCGGCGGGATTGGGCGGCGGGGGCGGCGGCAGCGCGCGCAGCTCCTGGCGGTACTGCTCGAGCTTGCGGTAGCCGGCGATCACGTCGGCCACGCCCACCATGAGGAGCAGCAGGCCTCCGAGAACCAGCGGGTTGCGCGAAAGAGGACGCTCGCCGCGCTCGGGGGTGGACATGGGCGGATTGTGCGTGACGCACGCGTCCGGTCAATGGCCCCCTCCGGTTGACGCCCGGCGATGGCGGGGTCATGGGAACGACATGGCGGGTCGTGTGCTCGTCGTCGGCGACATTCACGGCTGCCGTCGGGAGCTGGACGTGCTGCTCGGCGCGCTGGCGACGGGGGCGGGCGACACGCTGGTCTTTCTCGGCGACTACGTCGACCGCGGCCCCGACGTGCGGGGTGTGGTCGAACGGCTCGTCGAGCTCGCTGCGCGTCCCGGGCCGCGGACCGTCTTCCTGCGCGGCAACCACGAGGACATGATGCTCGGCTATCTCGGGCGGGGCGGGCGATACGGCGAGGCCTTCCTGGTCAATGGCGGCGACGTGACGGTCCGGAGCTACGGCGTTCGGGGGCGACCGAGCCCGGAGCGTCTCGAGAGCGCCCTGCCGGCCGAGCACCTGGCCTTCCTCCTGTCGACGACGCTGATGCACGTCGAGGGCGACTACGTGATGGTGCACGCTGGGGTGCGGCCCGATCGGCCGCTGGATGCCCAGCGGCCGCACGATCTCCTCTGGATCCGGGACGAGTTCATCGCCCATCCCCACGACCTCGGAAAGACGGTCGTTTTCGGGCACACCCCGAGGCGCGAGGTGCTGGCCGACCTGCCGTACAAGGTCGGGATCGACACGGGATGCGTCTATGGCGGGATGCTGACGGCGCTCGAGCTGCCGTCGCTCACCATTCACGCGGTGCGTCTAGGCAGCGGGAAGGTCGAGCGCCGCCCCCTGGTGGCTTGATTTCGGCACGGGCGCTCGCCAAGGTGTCAAGTCCTTTCGGGGGCGGCGTAGCTCAGTTGGCTAGAGCGAGGGTCTCATAATCCCTAGGTCGGCCGTTCGATCCGGCCCGCCGCCATCCCCCCTCGCATTTGCGTAGCGTCCTACTACCAAGGACCTACGACCAAGGTTGGATTCTTGTTGACGGACTGCTCGCCAACATGGCACCTTCGCGCCCCGAAGGGCACCGGGGAGACGCGCCAGGGGGCGTCGGGGGACGAGGTTCTTGAGGAAGCTTACGGAGGTCGAATCTATGAAAACGGTCGGGGGAGCAGGCGTGATCGCCTCGCGTGGGGGGATCTTCTGTCTAGTCTTGGGCTTGGCGCTGATCGGCGCCGCCGAGACTCGCGCCGCGTGTGACTGCAGCAATGCGCCGGGAAGCTTCGCCTGGCTGGTGAACGACAAGATTCGCTTCAACAACGACGCCGTGATCGTGGGGAACGTGGGGGCGAACCTGCCCGGCGGCATGGTCCGTTTCGGGCGGCGTAGCTGCCAGGGCATGGACGCGAACGATCCGTGCAGCGGCAACAGCGTGGCGGTGTACGGCGACAAGGTGACCGTGGGCGAGCAGTCGAGCATCGCCGGCTCGCGGTCGAACCGCTTGAGGATCGGCCCCGGCGCCGTGGTACGCAATCCTCCGCTGCTCAACGTCACCCTGCCGCTCGTCAGCAACGACCCGGCCTTGATCTGCGGTGCGTTCGACGACATCACCTGCGGTGGCGCCAACATCAACGTGCCATGGTACGGCAACCAGGTGATCGCCCCCGGAACGTACGGCGAGCTGGTGGTCGGCAACGGGGCCACCATCGCGCTCGGACCGGGAAGCTACTCGTTCTGCAGCGTGAAGATCGGCAAGGGCGTCACCGGTACGGTCGATTCCGGCGCGGTGGTGAACGTCGAGGGCAAGTTCTCGATGGGCGCGGGCACCGAGCTCACCACGCCGGATGCGACGCCGTTCGTCCTCAACTCGGAAGGCACGATGGTCCGGCTGTCGCAGGGATCGGTGCTCGAGGCGGAGGTCCGCGCCCCCTTCGCCAAGATCAAGATGCAGCGCGCCGCGTTCATCTTCGGGTGCTCCTGCTCCAACTCGATGTCGACCGACAAGAATCACGGCAACGTCTGCCAGTCCGGCTCGCCGAGCGGCGCCTTCATCGACTGACATCTCCGAGCGTTCATGACCACTGCCCGCCAGGGCTCGCGGCCCTGGCGGGCAGTGTTGCGTCCGGGCCCGCAAATCCGTACAGGCAGACCGCATGCGGCACCGGTCGATCGCCCGCATTGGAGCCGTGGCCGTCGTGCTGGCGAGCGCGCTGGCCTGCCAGGACGCCGGCCCCGACGAGCGGCTGCAGCGCATCGACGAGCGGCTGCGCGCGCTCGAGCAATCGCGTGAAGCGGAGTCCACGGCCCCGAAACGCGATGACGTAGCGGCCGACCTTGCGAGCCTCGAGCGCCGCTTGGCGGCGGTGGAGCGGCGCCTGGACGCGCTGGAGAAGGGCATGGCCGAAGCGGCGGCTGCAGGCCCGGCCGGCGACCGCCTCGAGCAACGCCGCGAGCGCCGCCTGCGGCTGCGCGAGCTCACCGACACCTACCGGGCACGACTGGCGGAGATTCGTGAGACGCACACGGACCCTGCGGCCCGCCAGCAGGCGGTGCGCGAAGCGCTGGAATGGTACCGCCAGCAGCGTCGCGCCGTGCTGGCTGGCGAGGACCCGGCGCTGCCGTGAGCGTGCGGCGCTCGGGCCCGCCGCGGCCACGGGCGCGCGCTCAGCGTTTGCGGCTGCCGTAGTCGCCGAACGGATCGTCGCGCTCGCGCACCGCCTGGCGGAAGCCCACCTCCTGCGCCCGTTTGACGAAGTCGAGGCCCTCCTGGGTATGCCGCGCCACGCCGTCGAAGAGCGTGCCGAGCAGGCGGGAGGTGGCGAGGCCCATGTGCTCGGCGGTGTGGTTGCAGAGAAGCTTCAGCATGACGAGCTGGTTGGTCGGGACCCGGGCCATGCGGCGCGCTAGCGCCATCGCGTGGGCTTCGAGTTCCGCGGCGGGGACGACCTCGAGAATGAGACCCATCTCCGCCGCCTTGCGCGCCGGGATCTCGTCGCCGGTGAGCAGATATCGCTTGGCGCGCTCGAGCCCCATCCGATAGACCCACATCGCCGTGGTCGGCGTGCCCCACACCCGGGACGGCGGGTAGCCGAAGCGCGCATCGTCGGCCGCGATGATGAGGTCGGCGCAGAGCACCATGTCGGTGCCGCCGCCGATGCACCAGCCCTGTACCGCGGCGATGGTGGGCTTCGGTGCGTACCAGAGCTTCATGTACGTGTCGACGAAGCGGCCCATCATGCGGAGGTCTGCCACCGAATCCCAGACGCGGCCGCGTGTGGCGGCGGCTTCGGCGGTGGCCTGCGCGGCGGTCGCCCAGTCGAGCCCGTAGCCGCTGCAGAAGGCGGGCCCCTCGGCGCGCAGCAGAATGACCCGCACGTCGTGGTCCGCGTCCGCGGCGTCGATGGCCGCGGCCAGCTCGTCGCGCAGCTGCGGCGTGATGGTGTTGTACTCGGCCGCCCGCGTGAGCACGATCACGCGCACGCCGTCGTGGGTCTCCGTGCGAAGCGTCTCCATGCGCGCTTTTCGGCGTCCCGACCGACCGAGGTCAAGACCCGCTTGTGCCATGCGATTGCTGCTGCATAACGTTGCAGAAGATGGGCAGTGATCCACGGCCGGTGGTCGTCCGCCGGGTCGCGTCGTTTCTCGGCGGGGCACCGGGAATCCCACCGGGAAGCCACGTGCTCGTGGCGTGCTCGGGCGGTCCCGATTCCTCGGCGTTGGCGCTGGCGCTCGGTGAGCTCGGCTCGGCGCACGGCCTCCGCCTCACGTTGGCGTATTTGCGGCACGGGGTGCGCGTCGCGGCGGATGAGGCGCAGGACGAAGCCGTCGTCCGCGCGATCGGCGAGCGGCTCCAGGCGCCGGTGTACGTGCGGGCGCTCGGCGTGAGTCACGGTCCCGGCGTCGAGTCGCGGGCCCGCGAGCTTCGCCGCGCCGCGCTCGGCGCGCTCGCCGACGAGGTGGGCGCGAGCCACATCGCGCTCGGGCACACGCTCGACGATCAGGCCGAGACGCTGCTGCTGCGGCTGCTGCGCGGCGGCGGCCGCGGCGGGCTGGCCGGCATGCGGGCGTACGCCGGGCGCGTGGTGCGGCCGCTGCTCGGGGTGAGCCGCGCCGACGTGCGGTGGTACCTGGCTGAGCGTCGCTTAGTGCCCGCGCTTGATCGCACCAACGCCGACTTGCAGCACGCGCGGAACCGGGTACGGCGCCTCGTCCTGCCGCTGCTCGCCGCGGAGTTCAACCCGCGCGTAACTCACGCGCTCGCGGGGCTGGCGAGCCGGCTTCGCGACGAGGACGACGTCCTGCAGGCGCTGGCCCGTTCGGAAATGGCGCGTCTTTGCCGCGGCACGGCCCTCGACTGCGCCGTGGCGGCGCTGCCGCCGGCCCTCGGACGCCGCGTGGTGCGAGCCTGGCTCGGAGAGCAGGGGCTCCGCGGCCTCACGGCTGGGCACGTCGAGCGCGTGCGTGCGAGCGCCGCGCGGCCGCCTCGGGGCGCTCTCGCACTGCCCGGCGGGCTGTGCGTGTGGCGGGAGGGCGACTGGCTCGTCTGCGGCTCCGCTGCCCCGGACGCGGCGAACGGCGCCGGCGGCGAGGCCGTGGCCGTCGTCCCGGGCGGGACCGCCCGTGGCAGCTCGTGGGTGCTCGCGGTGAGCGTCCCGCAGGACTGGACGGCGGGAACGGATCCATGGCGGCCGCCGGACCGGGCAGTGCTCGACGCCGACACGCTCCCCGGCCCGCTCTCGGTCCGCGCGCCCCGGCGCGGCGACCGCGTGCGGATCCCGAAGGTGGGAACGCGCAAGCTGCACGACGTGCTGATCGACCGCAAGGTGCCGCGCGGACGCCGCGCGGCGCTCCCGGTGCTGCTCGCGGGCGACGACGTCGTCTGGGTGCCCGGCGTGGTGCGCGCGGCCGTCGCACGCGTCGACGCGAGCACCCGCCGCGTGCTGGAGGCGAGCGTGCACATGACCGATAAGCCCGCGTTGCCGCTGGCGAAACCCTGTGGTACCCTCTCGCCGCGCGTCGAGCGTCCCGAAAGAGGCACCATTGAATAGCGTATCCAGAAATCTCGGCTTGTGGCTGCTGCTCGTGATCGTGAGCCTGGTCGTGTGGTCGGTGCTTTCCACGCAACGGGCACGCGAGCTCGAGGAAGTGAGCTACAGCGACTTCGTCTCCTCGGTCGAGCAGGGCCGGGTGAGCGAAGTCACCATCCAGGGGCAGAGCATCCGCGGGCAGTATCGCCCGCAGGGCAGCGAGGAACCGCTGCACTTCAAGAGCTACGCACCCGAAGACTCCGACCTGGTGCCGCTGCTTCGCCAGCACGACGTGCAGATCCGCGCCCGTCCGGACGACGACGAGCCCTGGTACGTCATCCTGCTCGTGCAGTGGGCGCCCATGCTGCTGCTGCTCGGCGTGTGGCTTTTCTTCTTCCGCCAGATGCAGATCGGCGGCGGCAAGGCGATGTCGTTCGGCAAGAGCCGGGCGAAGCTGCTGACCGAGAACCAGCACAAGGTCACGTTCGCCGACGTCTCCGGCATCGAAGAGGCGAAGGACGAGCTCGAAGAGATCATCGCCTTTTTGAAAGACCCGAAGAAGTTCACGCGCCTCGGGGGGCGAATTCCGAAGGGCGTGCTCATGGTCGGGCCGCCGGGCACCGGCAAGACGCTGCTCGCGCGCGCCATCGCCGGCGAGGCCGGCGTACCGTTCTTCTCGATCTCGGGGTCGGACTTCGTCGAGATGTTCGTCGGCGTCGGCGCCTCGCGCGTGCGCGATCTCTTCGTGCAGGGAAAGAAGAACGCCCCCTGCATCATCTTCATTGACGAGATCGACGCGGTCGGCCGGCACCGCGGTGCCGGGCTCGGCGGCGGCCACGACGAGCGCGAGCAGACGCTGAACCAGCTGCTGGTCGAGATGGACGGTTTCGAGACCAACGAAGGCGTCATTCTCATCGCCGCAACCAACCGCCCCGACGTGCTCGATCCGGCCTTGCTCCGCCCGGGCCGATTCGACCGGCGCGTGGTGGTGCCCCGGCCCGACGTCAAGGGGCGGGAGGGCATTCTGCGCGTGCACTGCCGGCGCGTCCCGCTCGCCGACGACGTCAACATCGAGCTGCTCGCCCGGCAGACGCCGGGGTTCGCCGGCGCCGACCTCGAGAACCTCGTGAACGAGGCCGCGTTGCTCGCCGCCCGCCAGAACAAGGAGCGGGTCGAGATGGCGGACTTCGAGGTGGCCAAGGACAAGGTCATGATGGGCTCGGAGCGCCGCTCGATGATCATCAGCCTCGAGGAGCGGCGGAACACGGCGTACCACGAGTCCGGGCATGCGCTCGTCGCCAAACTGCTGCCCGGCGCCGATCCGGTGCACAAGGTGACGATCATCCCGCGGGGCATGGCGCTCGGCCTCACCCAGCAGGTGCCCCTCGACGACCGCCACACGTATTCCCGCGAGTACCTGCTGAACAACCTGAGCATCCTGTTCGGAGGCCGGGCCGCCGAGGAGCTGGTGCTCGGGCAGACGACCACGGGCGCTGGCAACGACCTCGAGCGGGCGACCGAACTGGCGCGCAAGATGGTCTGCGAGTGGGGCATGAGCGAGAAGCTCGGCCCGATGACCTACGGGAAGAAAGACGAGGAGATCTTCCTCGGCCGCGACTTCACGCAGCGAGTCGACTACTCGGAGACCACCGCCGTACAGATCGACGCCGAGGTGCGGCGCTTGATCCTCGAGACCTACGAGCGCGCCAAGATGCTGCTCCGCCGCAATCTCGAAGTGCTGCATCGCATGGCCGAAGCGTTGCTCGAGCGCGAATCGCTCGACGGCGCAGAGATCGACGAGATCCTGCGGCGCTATGCGGTGACGCCGCCGCGCACCGGTGATCCTGCCGCCGCGACCGCCTGAGTCGCGGCCGTCACGAGCGCGGCCAGCATGAGCGACCTGCTGCGCGGCTTGCGATGGCAGGACGCCGTCGACATCGCTCTCCTGGCGCTCGGCATCTACTCGGTCGCCAACGTGATTCGGGGCACGCGCGCCGTGCCCATGCTGATCGGCCTCGGCATGCTGTACGGCCTCTATCTGCTGTCCGGGCGCTTCGAGATCTATACCGTCCACCTGCTGCTGCGCTACGTGCTGGGGTGGTCGATCGTCCTGATCGTGATCGTCTTTCAGGGCGACATCCGGCGCATGCTGACCCAGGTCGGCACCGGCCCGCTGTTCTCGCAGCGCGACCGCGTGGCGCAAAACCAGGCCGTGGAGGAGATCGTGCGGGCGGTCTCCCAGCTCGCCGCCGCCCGCGTCGGCGCGCTGATCGTGCTCCAGAACGAGGTCGGCCTCAACGAGTACATCGAGGTCGGCACGCCGCTCGACGCGCGCGTATCGCGGGAGCTGGTGGTCTCGATCTTCCAACCGGGTTCGCCCGTGCACGACGGCGCGTTGATCATCCAGGGCGGGCGCATCACGGCGGCGGGGTGCGTGCTGCCGCTCACCTCGAACCCCAATCTGTCCCGGACGCTGGGCACCCGTCATCGCGCCGCCATCGGCCTCACCGAGGAGACGGACGCCGTGGTGCTGGTCGTCTCCGAGGAGGACGGCACGGTGTCGCTGGTGCACCGCGGCCGGATGACGCGCGACGTGGATCCGGGCACGCTGCGCGTCACGCTGCAACGGCTGCTGCTGGGATGAGCACGGTGTTGTCGAGGGTGCGGGCGTTCGCCGCGATGGTGCGGGCACGGTCACGGCACAACCGCGGCTTGAAGCTCGTGTCGCTCGTGCTGGCGTGTCTGGTCTGGTGGTCGACCAACGTGCTGGAGCGCGACGCCGAGCGGGTGGTCGACGTTCCGGTGGTGCCGCGCCACGTGCCGCCCGATCTCACGGTCGTCGACGCGCCGACCACGCCGGTGGCCATCACGCTGCGGGGTCCGCGGACGCTGCTCGAGGGCGTCGAGGAGTCGCGGCTCAAGTTCGTGCTGCCGGTGCGCGGGCTGCGGGTGGGCAGCAACCGGGTGGACCTGCAGGAAGGGCACATCGAGCCGGATCTGCCACGGCGGCTGCGTGTCGTGCGGCTCCAGCCCGGGCGCATCGAGCTGCGCGCCGAGCCGCTGCATGTCCGGCGGCTGCCCGTGCGCGTGGAGACCATCGGGACCCCGGCCTTCGGCTACAGCGTGACGAACTCGACCGTGCAGCCGCCGATGGTCGCCGTGTCCGGGCCGGCGAGCGTCGTCGATCAGCTGCGCCGGGTGCAGACCGTGCCGGTGGACATCGGCGGCGCCGACCGCGAGGTCACCCGCCTCGTGGGCCTCGAATGGGTGGGGGACTACGTGCAGTTCGAGCCAGATCGTGTCAGCGTGACGGTGGAGCTGGAGGAAGTCATCGTCAGCAAGGAATTCAGAAAGGTGCCGGTGCACGTGCTCGGCGCGCCGACGGCGGTGCTCACGCCGCCGACGCTCGCCGTCACGCTCCGCGGGCCGCAGCGCATCCTGAACGACTTCGAGGTGCCCGCCGACGCGGCCGTGGTGGACGCCCGCGGGCTCGCGCCCGGCTCCCACCAGGTCGAGGTGGCGGTGACCGTCCCACGCGGCATCGAAGTGGTCACCCGCACGCCGGAGGTGCACCGGCTGGTCGTCCCGGAGCAGAAAGGAGCGTCATGAGCGGCGAGCGCCGATTGTTCGGAACCGACGGGGTACGCGGCACGGCCAACGTCGAGCCGATGACTTCGGAGACGGCCTTGCGCCTCGGACGGGCGCTGGCGCACGTGAGCAAACGGTCGCCGCACCGCCACAAGATCCTGATCGGCAAGGACACGCGGCTCTCGGGCTACATGCTCGAGCAGGCGATGGCCTCGGGCATCTGCTCGATGGGCGTCGACGTGCTCCTCGTGGGGCCGCTGCCCACACCCGGCATCGCCTTTCTCACCCGCTCGATGCGCGCGGACGCAGGGGTGGTCATCTCGGCGTCGCACAACCCGTTTCAGGACAACGGCATCAAGTTCTTCGGGTCGAGCGGCTTCAAGCTCGCCGACGAGCTCGAGCTCGAGATCGAGCGCTACGTCTTCGGCGACGCCATCGACGCGCTGCGCCCCACCGCCACCGAGATCGGCAAGGCGTTTCGCATCGACGACGCCGTCGGCCGCTACAACGTGCTGGTGAAGAGCACCTTCCCGCGGGCGTTCACCCTCGACGGCCTCACCATCGCGCTCGACTGCGGCCACGGCGCCGCCTATCGCGTGGCGCCCGAGGTCCTGGAAGAGCTCGGCGCGCGCGTCGTCGCGATAGGCGTCGACCCGAACGGGGAGAACATCAACGACGGCGTCGGTGCGCTGCATCCCGCGGCGCTGCAGGCGCTGGTGCGCGAATCGGGTGCGCACGTCGGGCTGGCGCTCGACGGCGACGCCGACCGCGCCATCCTGGTCGACGAGCAGGGCGCCGTGGTCGACGGCGACGAGGTGATGGCGATCCTCGCGACCCATCTGCACGGCCGTGGCGAGCTGCAGCACGGCACGCTGGTCACCACCGTCATGAGCAACCTCGGCCTGCACGTGGCGATGCGCGAGCGGGGCATCCAGGTGGTGACGACGGCGGTGGGCGATCGCTACGTCGTCGAAGCGATGGTGCGGGGCGGCTACAACCTCGGCGGCGAACAGTCCGGGCACATCGTGTTTCTCGACCACAACACCACCGGCGACGGCTTGATCACCGGGCTGGCCGTGCTTGCGCGCATGGTCGAGAGCGGCCGTCCGCTCTCGGAGCTGCGGCGAGTGATGACGCGGTATCCCCAGGTGCTGCGCAACCTGCGCGTCCGGGAGAAGCCGCCGGTGGACTCGCTGCCTGGCGTGGCGCGCGCCGTGCGAGAGGCCGAGCGCGTACTCGGGGAGCGCGGCCGCGTGCTGGTGCGCTACTCCGGCACGGAAACGCTCTTGCGGGTGATGGTCGAGGGCGAATCGGAGGCGCAGATCGCCAAGCTGGCGGCCGACATCGTGGCGGCCGCCGACGCCGCGATCGGCGGGTGACCCGTGCGCGTGGTGAGCGCCGCCGCCATGCGCGCCCTGGACGCTCGCACCATCGCCGCGGGCACCCCCGGACGCGTCTTGATGGAACGCGCCGGGCGGGCGGGGGCCGAGCGGGCGCAGCAGCTGCTCGGCAAGCGAGGCGGTCTCGTGCTCGTCGCCTGTGGCCGGGGCAACAACGGCGGCGATGGCTTCGTGGTGGCGCGCCTGCTGCGCCGGCGGGGCCGCCGCGTCGAGGTCTGGCTGCTCGGAACGCCCGGCGCGCTCCGGGGCGATGCGGCCGAGATGGAGGCCCGCTGGCGGCGGGCCGGCGGGCGCGTGCGCCTGCTGCAGAGCGAGGCCGACGTGGCCACGTTCGCGGCGCGATGCCGGCAGGCGGCGTTGCTGGTCGATGGCCTGTTCGGCACCGGCCTCAACGCACCGCTCACCGGGCTAGCCGCCGCGGCCGTGGAGGCCATGAACGGCGCCGGCGTCCCGATCCTGGCGCTCGACGTGCCTTCCGGGCTGTCCGCGGACACCGGGCTGCCGCTCGGCGTCGCCGTCCGTGCCACGTCCACCGTGACGTTCGGGCTGGCCAAGGCCGGCCTCTGCATGCCGCCCGGGCCACAGTATGCCGGCGCGCTGCACGTGGCCGACATCGGTCTCGCACCGCTCACCCCCGAGGAGGACCGGCAGTGCATCGACGTGCTGGAAGCCAGCGCCGTCGGCGCCCTGCTGCCCCGGCGGGCTGCGGTGGCCCACAAGGGCCACTTCGGCCACGTGCTGATCGCCGCCGGCTCGCGCGGCAAGCTCGGGGCCGCACTGCTGGCCGCCGAGGCGGCGGCGCGGGGTGGGGCGGGGCTCACCACGCTTGCCGTGCCGGCCTCGCTGCAGCCGCTGATCGAGGGACGCATCGCCGAGGTCATGACCGCCGCGCTGCCCGATGCCGGAGACGGCCTCGCCGCCCCGCCCGACGCCGCCGCGCTGGCCGGGCTGCTCGGGAACCGCACGGTGGTGGTGTGCGGTCCGGGGTTGGGACAGGGCGACGGGCCGCGTGCCTTGGTCGCCTCGCTGCTCCGTACCGCAGACGTCCCGCTGGTGCTGGACGCCGATGCGCTCAACGCCGTGGCAGGGACGAATCTCCTGGCCGAGCGGCGCGCGCCGGTGGTCGTCACACCGCACCCGGGTGAGATGGCGCGGCTTCTCGGATCCGGCAGGGCCGAGGTGCAAGCCGATCGGCTCGCCGCCGCCCGCGGCTTCGCCGCCGCCCACGGCGTGACGGTCGTGCTGAAAGGCGCTGGGACCGTGATCGCGGCCCCGGATGGGCGCTGCGCGATCTCGCTCGCCGGCAATCCCGGGCTGGCGAGCGGCGGCAGCGGCGACGTGCTCGCCGGTCTCACGGGAGGCATCCTCGCGCAAGGGCTCGAGCCCTTCGACGCCGCATGCTTCGCCGTCTTCGTCCACGGCCGCGCGGCCGACGCCATCGCCGCGCGGCGGGGTGGAATGGCGGGGCTCTTGGCGCGCGATCTGCTGACGGAGATCCCGAGCGCCATCGCGGCCGTGCAGGCCGAGGCCGGGCCGTCGTGAAAGCGCCCGCGCTCGAGCGCCGACTCGAGACCCGCACCCCGGAGGACACGGAGGCGCTGGGCGCCCGGCTCGGCAGGACTGCTCCTGCGGGCGGTCTCCTCGGCCTGGTGGGCGAGCTGGGGGCGGGCAAGACCTGCCTCGTGCGCGGGCTCGCCGCCGGGCTGGGCGCCGACCCCGGCGCGGTGCACAGCCCGTCGTTTACGATCGTCACGGCCTACGAGGGCGGGCGGCTCCCGCTGGCCCACGTGGATCTGTATCGCCTTGAGCCGGACAAGCTCGATGAGCTATTCTTCCGCGACGTCCTGTTCGGCAACGGGGTAGCGGCGGTCGAGTGGTACGACCGGCTCGGCGAAGACGCCTCCGACGAGGCCCTCGTCGTCGAGCTGGCGCATGCGCCAGAAGGGCGCGCCGTCTGGTTGCGTGCGTATGGCGCTCGGCATGCACGCTGGCTCGCCACGGCGCTGGCGAACGGGGGCGCGTAGGACACATGGCACTCGTGGTCCAGAAGTATGGTGGTACGTCCGTCGCCGACGTCGACCGCATCCGGCACGTCGCCGAGCGGGTGGCCCGCGCCCGGGCAGCGGGCAATTCCGTCGTCGTGGTGGTGAGCGCCATGGCCGGCGAGACCAACCGGCTGCTCGCCTTGGCCCGCGCCGCCGCCGACGTCCCGAGCGAGGCCGAGAGCGACGTCCTCGCCACGGCCGGCGAGCAGGTGACGGCCGGGCTGCTGGCGCTGGTGCTACTGGACCGGGGCATCCCGGCGCGCTCCTTTCTCGGGTTCCAGGTGCCCATCGTGACGGACGAGGGCTTCGGTCACGCGCGCATCCGCGAGATCGATCCGACGGCGCTGCGCGCCGCCCTCGCTGCCGGGCAGGTAGCAGTGGTGGCGGGATTCCAGGGAGTCACCCGGGACGGCCGCATCACCACGCTCGGACGCGGCGGCTCGGACACCACGGCAGTGGCCGTGGCGGCCGCGCTCGGCGCCGACGTGTGCGAGATCTACACCGACGTCGACGGGGTCTACACGAGCGACCCGCGCATCGTGCCGGGCGCGCGTAAGCTCTCGCGCATCGCGCACGACGAGATGCTGGAGCTCGCCAGCCTCGGCGCGAAGGTGCTGCACATCCGTTCGGTCGAATTCGCGAAGCGGTATTCCGTGCCGCTGCACGTGCGCTCGTCGTTCGACGACGGCGAGGGCACGTGGGTCGTGCGAGAGGAGTCCAGCATGGAAGAAGTCAGCGTCGCCGGCGTGGCCTGCGACCGGGACCAGGCGAAGCTCACCGTGGTCGGCGTGCCGGATCGCCCCGGCATAGCGGCCCAGGTGTTCGGACCGGTGGCGGCGGCGGGCATCGTGGTCGACATGATCATTCAGAACGCCAGCGCCGACGGCACCACGGACCTGACGTTCACGGTCCCGCAAGCCGACTACGCGAAGGCGCGGCGCATCCTCGACGGGCTGCTCGCCACCATCGGCGGACGGGAGATCCGCGGCGACCTCGATCTCGCCAAGGTGTCCATCGTGGGCCTCGGCATGCGCACGCACGCCGGCATCGCCGCCCGCATGTTCGAGGTGCTGGCCGCCGAGGGGGTGAACGTCCAGATGATCTCGACCTCGGAGATCAAGATCTCCGTGGTGGTGGCGGCCAAGTACGCCGAGCTGGCGGTCCGCGCCCTGCACGACGCGTTCATCGCGGAGCCATGAAGCGGTCGGTCGACCTCTACGACACCACCCTGCGTGACGGCTGTCAGGCCGAGGACGTCGCGCTCACGCTCGACGACAAGCTGCGCATCAGCGAGCGGCTCGACGCCTTCGGCGTGCGCTACATCGAGGGTGGGTGGCCGGGCTCGAACCCGCGCGACGAGGAGTATTTCCGCGCCGTCAAGCGGGCCGGGCTGCGCCAGGCCCGGATCGCCGCCTTCGGCTCGACGCGGCGGAGCGGGGTGCGCGCCGCGCAGGACGCCAATTTGGTAGCGTGCCTCAAGGCCGACACCCCGGTGGTGACGATCGTCGGCAAGACGTGGGACTTGCACGTCCGGCACGATCTCCGCGTGCCACTCGAGGAGAACCTCGAGCTGATCGAGGACTCCGTCGCCTATCTGAGTCGCCGGGTTGACGAGGTCGTGTTCGACGCCGAGCACTTCTTCGACGGCTGGGCGGCCAATCCCGAGTACGCGCTCGCCTGCCTGGCGGCGGCCTGGCGGGGCGGGGCGGCGGTCGTCTGCCTCTGCGACACGCGCGGCGGCTCGCTGCCCGCCCGGGTGGCGGCGGCGGTCGACGCCGCACGGGCCGCGCACCCCGAGGGACGCTTCGGCATCCACTGTCACAACGACTCCGAGTTGGCGGTTGCCAACTCGCTGGTCGCCGTGGAGCACGGCTGCGAGCAGGTGCAGGGGACGATCAACGGCATCGGCGAGCGCTGCGGGAACGCCAACCTGGTGTCGGTCGTGGCGAACCTGCAGCTGAAGGCCGGCCTGCACGTCGTCACTCCGAAGCAGCTCGCGATGCTGGGCGACCTCTCCCGCTACGTCTACGAGCTGGCCAACCTCGAGCCCAACAAGCGCCAGCCGTTCGTCGGGCAGAGCGCCTTCGCCCACAAGGGCGGCCTGCACGCGGCGGCCGTGGCGAAGAAGCCCGAGACCTACGAGCACATCGATCCGGCGCTGGTCGGTAACAGCCAGCGCATCCTGCTCTCCGACCTCTCGGGGCGCGCCAACGTGCTGGCGAAGGCGAAGCAGTTCGGGATCGCCGTCGATCCGAGCTCGCCGCGTCTCCAGGAGGTCGTGGCGCGGCTGAAGGAGCTGGAGGGACAGGGCTACGCGTTCGAAGGCGCCGAGGCGTCGTTCGAGCTGCTCATGCGCCACACCCTCGACGGGGAACGGATGCGCTGGTTTCGGCTGATCGGCTTCCGTGTGATCGACGAGAAGCGGCGCGAGGACGAGCCGCCGATCGCCGAAGCCACGATCATGCTCGAGGGGCCCGACGGTCAGATCGAGCACACCGCCGCGCAGGGCAACGGCCCGGTGCATGCTCTCGACATGGCGCTCCGCAAGGCGCTCGGGAAGTTCTATCCCGAGGTGAACAGCGTCCGCTTGCACGACTACAAGGTGCGCGTGCTCGGCGGCGCGGAGGGTACCGCCGCAACCGTGCGCGTGCTGATCGAGTCGGGGGACGATCACGATCGCTGGGGCACCGTGGGGGTCTCGCACAACGTCATCGAGGCGAGCTGGCAGGCGCTCGCCGACAGCATGGACTACAAGCTGTACAAGTCGGGACGGCAGAAGGGCCGGCGGGGGCACAGCGACGCGCGGGGGCGCTGATGGCCGCCGCATCGCGCATCTACCTCGACTACAACGCCGCCGCACCGCTGCGCCCCGAGGCGCGCCGGGCGATGACCGAGGCGGTGGCGCTCACCGGCAACCCGTCCAGCGCGCATCGCGAGGGGGCGCGGGTGCGCGGGGCGCTGGAGCGGGCGCGCGGGCAGGTGGCCGCGCTGATCGGCGCGCGGCCGGCGGATATCGTGTTCACCAGCGGCGCGACCGAGGCGAACAACCTGGCGCTCGCCGGCGTCGTGGAGCGCGGCTCCGGCCTGGTCACCACCGCCATCGAGCACGCCTCCGTGCTCGAGCCGGCCGCGGCGCTCGAGCGCTCGGGTGTGCACGTCGTGCGGCTGCCGGTCGAACGGGACGGCACGCTCGTGGACGGCGAACTGGAGCGGGCCTGCGCCGCACGCCCCCGTCTGGTGAGCATCGCGCTGGCCAACGGCGAGGTCGGCGTGCTGCACGACGTTGCGGCCGTGGCCTCGACGGCCCACGCCACCGGCGCCCTGGTGCACACCGACGCCGCGCAGGCGGCGGGTCGACTCCGGATCGACGTGGCGGCCCTCGGCGTCGATCTGCTCTCGTTGTCGTCCCACAAGCTGGGCGGGCCGGCCGGTGTGGGCGCGCTCTGGATCCGCCCGGGACTCGACGTGCGGCCGCTGCTGACCGGAGGGCCGCAGGAACGCGGGCGGCGGGCCGGCACCGAGAACGTCGCGGGCATCGTCGGGTTCGGCGCCGCGGCGGCGGCTGCGGCCGACGACCTCGAGGCGGCCGCCAAGCGCATGCGCCGCGGCCGCGATCTTTTGTGGAGCCTGCTCCGCGAGAGCATCCCGGACGTGGAGCGCAACGGCGCCTCGTGGGAGCGGACGCTGCCGAACACGCTCAACGTGACGTTCCTGGGCGTCCCCGGACAGAGCCTGCTCGTGCTGCTCGATCTCGGCGGCGTGGCGGCATCGCTGGGCTCGGCCTGCGCGGCCGGCTCGGTCGAGCCGTCCCACGTGCTGCGCGCGATGGGAGCGGATGAGGAGCGGGCGCGCGCCGGGCTTCGCCTGAGCCTCGGCCGGGACACGACCGACGACGACGTTCGCCGCGCCGCGGCCGTGATCGTCGCCGCCGTCCGGCAGATCCAGCGGGAGCGTGCGGCGTCATGAGGCGGGAGCGGATCGTGGTCGCCATGAGCGGCGGCGTCGACAGCGCCGTGGCAGCCGCCCGCTGCGCGGCCGCCGGCTACGACGTGATCGGCGTCTCGCTGCGCCTGGGACGCGACGGTACCGGAAGCTGCTGCTCGCTCGACGACTTCCACGATGCGGCCGCGGTCGCTGATCACCTCGGCATTCCGCACTACGTCTTCGACTACCGCGAGTTGTTCGCGAGCACGGTGGTCGACCCCTTCGTCGCCGAGTACCTGGCGGGACGCACGCCCAACCCGTGCGTCCGCTGCAATCAGCACGTCAAGTTCGACCACCTGTGGAGGCAGGCGAAGGAGCTGGGCGCGAGCCGTCTCGCGACGGGTCATTACGCGCGCGTCGCCCTGCACCCCGGGAGCGGCCGCCCGATGCTGCGGGCGGCACGCGACGCGGCGAAGGATCAGAGCTATTTCCTCTTCATGCTCGGCGGCGACGCGCTTGCCCGGACGCTGTTTCCGGTCGGTGACGCGACCAAGCAGGAGGTACGCCTCGAGGCGGCGCGGCTCGGCCTTCCGGTGGCCGAGAAGCCGGAGAGCATGGAGGTGTGCTTCGTGCCGGCCGGCGATACGGCGGCCTTCGTCGAGCGGCTGGCGCCGCCGGAGGCACTGCGCCCGGGTTCCGTGATCGACGAGGACGGCACCGTCGTGGGAAGTCACCGCGGAGTGCACCGCTTCACGATCGGCCAGCGGCGCGGCCTCGGCCTCGGCGGTGGGCGGGCGCGATACGTGCGCGCCCTGGACGCGGCGACGGGTACCGTCCACGTGAGCGGGGCGGCCTCGCTTGGCGCCGCCGGGTTCGTGGTCGACGAGGTGCACTGGGCGCATGGCCGCCCGCCCGACTCTGGGGCCGATCTCCGGGTGCGGCTCCGCCACCGGCATGCGCCGGTGCCCTGCCGGGTGGTCGGCTGGGACGGCCGGCGCGCCGAGGTGGCCTTCGAGGTTCCAACGCCGGTCGCACCCGGGCAGGCGGCGGTGTTCTACGAGGGCGAGTACGTCCACGGCGGCGGCTGGATCGTCGGGGAGCGCCCATGAGCGGACCGCGGGTCGCGATCGTCACGCTGGGCTGCAAGGTGAACACCTACGACAGCGCCAGCATCGGGCAGCGGCTCGGGGATGCGGGATGCCGTCTCGTGGCGGCGGACGCACCGGCCGACGTCGTGGTCGTCAACTCGTGCACGGTGACCGAGCGGGCCTGCGCCGACGTGCGGAAAGTCGTGGCGCGCGCCCGCCGCGAGCACCCGGGGGCGCGGATCATCGTCACCGGCTGCTGGGCACAGGCCGCGCCGAGCGAAGTCGGAGCGCTCGGTGCGGTGGACCACGTGATCGGCATCGGCCGGATGGATCGCCTGGTCGAGACGGTGGTGAGCGCGGCGCCGCAGCCGCGGGTGGACGTCGAGCCGAGCCGCGCGCCGCGTGCCTTCTCCACGTACGGGGCGCGGGTGTTTCCGGAGCAGACGCGGGCCTTCCTCAAGGTGCAGGAGGGCTGCGACCTCTTCTGCACGTTCTGCATCGTGCCGATGGCGCGCGGGCGCAGCCGGAGCCTGGAGCCGCGCCGGGTCGTCGAGGAAGTGGCCGCGCTGGCCGCGCAGGGGTTCGAGGAGGTGGTCCTCACCGGGGTTCATCTCGGTGGCTACGGGGAGGACCTCCGGCCCGCGATCCGGCTCGCCGACCTCGTCGAGATGCTGGCCGAGCGCGCGCTCATCCCGCGCCTGCGGCTCTCGTCCGTCGACCCGCACGAGGTGGACGAGCGGTTGCTCGGTGTGATGCGGGACGCCCCCTCGGTCTGCGACCACCTGCACGTGCCGCTGCAGTCCGGGGACGACGACGTGTTGCGCCGCATGCGGCGCCGCTACGATACGGCGTTGGCGGCCGAACGCCTGGCGATGATTCGCGCCGAGCTGCCGCAGGCGCACATCGGCACGGATCTGATCGCCGGCTTTCCGGGCGAGGACGAGGCGGCATTCGAACGGACGCTGGCCTTCGTCGCCGAGCAGCCGATCACCTACGCCCACGTCTTTCCGTATTCCCCGCGGCGAGCCACGACTGCGGCCAAGCTGCCGGATCGTCCGGCGCCCGGCGAGGGCCGCCGCCGCGCCGCGCAGCTGCGCCGGCTCTGCGGGGAGAGGCAGCTGGCGTTCCTGCGCACACTCGACGGGATGGAGGCCGAGGTCCTGGTCGAGCGCGGCCGCGACTCCCGCTCGGGCCTGCTGCGCGGCTACACGCGCAACTACACGCGCGTGGTGCTGCCGGGTCCCGACGCCTGGGCCGGCCGGCGCGTGCGAGTCCGTCTGTCGGCAGGGGACGGGCCTGTCATGCACGCCGTGGCGGTGGTCCCGTGAGCGACCAGCTGGTCGACATCGTCGCCGAGCGGCTTGGCTACCGGTTCGCCGAGCCCGGCACGCTGGCACGGGCGCTCACGCATCGCTCCGTCGGGGGCGACCGCGAGAACAACGAGACGCTGGAGTTTCTCGGTGACGCCGTGCTCGCGCTCGCCATTGCGGACCTGCTCATGCAGCACCACCCGGCCGCGCGGGAGGGCGAGCTTTCGAAGCTGCGGGCGGGGCTGGTGAATGCCGCCGTGCTGGCCGGCAAGGCCCGCGCGCTGGCGCTGAGCCACTGGCTGCGGCTCGGGCGGGGCGAAGAGAAGACGGGCGGGCGCGACAAGGAGTCGATCCTCGCTGCGGCATACGAGGCCGTACTGGGTGCCATCTTCCTCGACGGTGGCTACCAGGCGGTCCGCGACGTCGTGGGGCGCGAGTTCGCCTCGGAGCTCGCCGCGGGCGGTCTCGCGGGGGCCAGCGACTACAAGACGCGGCTGCAGGAGCTGACGCAGCGGCGCTTTCGCGTGAGTCCCGTCTACCGTCTGATCAACGAGCAGGGGCCCGACCATGCCAAGCGCTTCGCCGTCGAGCTGTCGATCGACGGCCGGGTCGCGGGCCGCGGGGTGGGGGCGAGCAAGAAGGCCGCCGAGCAAGCCGCCGCGATGGAGGCGCTGGCGCAGCTGGAGCGGGGGGAGTGGTGAGCGAGCATCGCTGCGGCGACGTGGCGATCGTCGGCCGGCCGAACGTCGGGAAGTCGACGCTGCTGAACGCGCTCGTGGGCGCCAAGGTGTCGATCGCGACGCCGAGGCCGCAGACGACGCGCAATCGCATCGCGGGCATCCGAACCGTCCCCGGCGCCCAGATCATCTTCCTCGACACGCCGGGCCTGCATGCCGCGCGCTCGCCGCTCAACCGCCGCATGGTGCAGACCGCGCGCGATACGTTGTCGGTCGCGGACGTCGTGCTCTTGGTCCTCGACGCGACCGCCGGCCTCACCAGACCGAACGCCGGGCTGCTCGACGAGCTCGTCGGGCGCCGGGCCAAGCTCGTGATCGCCCTCAACAAGGTCGATCGCACAGCCAAGCCCGCCTTGCTGCCGCTGCTGGCAGAGATCGGCTCGCGCTGGCCCGGCCCCGCCGTCGTGCCGGTGAGCGCGACCCGTGGCGTCCAGCTCGACGCC
The DNA here is from genome assembly GCA_035559675.1 of Candidatus Limnocylindria bacterium. Lineage (GTDB taxonomy): Bacteria > Desulfobacterota > Binatia > DP-6 > DP-6 > DATMAZ01. The sequence goes on along the minus strand of DATMAZ010000062.1, from coordinate 29,168 downwards.
TTGCTGGACGAAATCGTGCGGCTGCTGCCGGCCGGGCCCCCGCGCTTCGAGGCCGACGACTACACCACCGCCTCCATGCGGTTTCTCGCTCAGGAGCTGATCCGCGAGCAGGTGTTCCTGGCCACGGAGCAGGAGATCCCCTACGGCAGCGCCGTGGTGGTCGAGCGCTGGGAGGACGATCCCGGGCGCAATCTCGTGGTGATCCAGGCGACCGTGCTGGTCGAGCGGCCGGCCCACAAGGGCATCGTGATCGGAAAGGGCGGGGCGCGGCTGCGCACCATCGGCCAGGCTGCCCGACTCGAGATCGAGCAGCTCGTTGGCAAGCGGGTCTACCTGGAGCTCTTCGTGCGCGTCGAGCCGGGCTGGATGCGGCGTGCCGATCGCGTTGCCGAGCTCGACCCATGATCGGCGGCGTGGGGGTGGTGGTGCTCGTCGGCCGCCCGAACGTCGGCAAGAGCGCGCTGTTCAACCGCGTCGTCGGCGCGCAGCGGGCCATCGTGGACGACGTGCCCGGCGTGACGCGCGATCGCCTCGTGGCCGTGGCGAGCCACCGCGGCCGCCGCTTCCTCTGCATCGATACCGGCGGCTTTCACGCCGAACCAGAGCGCGCCGGCGCCTTGGCGGCGCGCGTGCGCGACACGGCGCTCGCCGCGGTCGAGGACGCCGACGTGATCGTCTGCGTGGTCGACGGTCAGACCGGGGCGTTGCCGGACGACACGGCGCTCATCCGTCTGCTCGCGCGCACCGGCAAGCCGCTGGTGGTCGCGGTGAACAAGCTCGACGTGCCGTCGCAGGACCTGCAGGCGGCGGACTTCTACGGCGCCGGAACGGACGAGGTCGTCGGCGTGTCCGCGGCCCACCGGCGAGGTCTCGATCAGCTGCTCGACCTCGTCACGGCCAAGCTGCCCGAGGCACCCGCGGAGCCGCCGGACGCCGCGGGGGCGCTGCGCGTGGCGTTGGTCGGCCGGCCCAACGTCGGCAAGTCGTCGCTCCTGAACCGGCTCGCGGGCGAGCCGCGCGCGCTGGTGTCGCCGGAGCCCGGCACGACGCGGGACGTGGTGGACACTCGCCTCACGATCGAGGGCCGGCCCTACGTGCTGCTCGACACCGCGGGGATCCGGCGGCGCGGCCGCATCACGGATCGCATCGAGCGGCACGGGGCGGTGCGCGCGCTGGCCGCGCTCGAACGCGCCGACGTGGTCTTGCTGGTGCTGGACGCCACCGAAGGGATGACCGATCAGGATGCGCGGCTCGCTGGGCGCGCGCTCGAGGCGGGGCGGGGCGTGCTGCTCGTGGCCAACAAGTGGGATCTCGTACCCGAGGCGGCGCGCGCGGCGTTGCGACGCCGGGGGGCGCTGGCCGGGAGCCACCAGGGGCTCGCCGATCTGCCGGTGGTGGCGGTCTCGGCCGTGACGGGCGAGGGCATGGGGCAGCTCTTCCAGGCGCTTTGGCGCGTGGAGCGGTCGTACGATCGCACCTTCCAGACCGCGGCCCTGAACCGCGCGCTGCACGACGCCGCCCGCGAGCACGAGCCGGCGAGCGCGCGGGGCCGCGCGGTGCGCCTCTTCTACGCCACGCAGACCGGACGGCGGCCGCCGGAGGTGACGTTGTTCGTGAACGAGCCGGCTGCCGTCTCCGCCGCCTATCGCCGCTACCTCGCCAACCGGCTGGCGCGCGTGTTCGGGCTCTCCGGTGTCGCCGTGCGCATCGTGTGCCGCCGTCGTCGGCCCGAGCGCGGCCGGCAGCCGCGGCGCTGAGCGCGCCGGTGCGGCGACCGACTTGCCGCGGCCAGGTCCGGTTGCTAAAGGACGACATGGCACGCACGAGGGGACGCATCCGGGTCGTCGGGTGCGTCCCCTCGTGCCGTTTCGAGGAGGGGACATGCTGTCCGACCTGCGCGAGGGTCTGACGTTCGACGACGTCCTGCTGGTGCCGGCGGCGTCGGCGATCCAGCCGCGGGACGCCGACGTCGGGACCTGGCTCAGCCGGCGGGTCCGGTTGAACATCCCCATCATCAGCGCAGCCATGGACACCGTCACCGAAGCCCGCACGGCCATCGCCATGGCCCAGGAGGGTGGCCTCGGCGTCATCCACCGAAACCTCTCCGTGGCCGAGCAGGCGCTCGAGGTCGAGAAGGTGAAGAAGTCCGAGAGCGGCATGATCGTCGATCCGGTGACCGTCGCGCCGGAGCAGCCGCTGGGGGAGGCGCTGGCACTCATGAAGCGCTTCCACATCTCCGGGCTGCCGGTGACTCGGGACGGCAAGCTGGTCGGCATCCTCACCAACCGCGACCTCCGGTTCGAGAAGCGGCTCGACAAGACGGTGGGCGACGTCATGACGCGCGAGCGGCTCGTGACCGCCCGCCCGGGCATCACGCTCGAAGAGGCGAAGGAGATCCTGCATCGCTACCGTATCGAGAAGCTGCCCGTGGTCGACGAGCACAACACGCTGCGCGGCCTCATTACGGTGAAGGACATCGAGAAGACGATCCGCTACCCCAACGCGGCCAAGGACGAGCTCGGCCGGCTGCGCGTGGGGGCCGCGATCGGCACGGGGCCCGATCGGGAGGAGCGCGCCGAGGCGCTGGCGCGCGCCGGCGCGGACGTCCTGGTGATCGACACGGCGCACGGCCACTCCAAGGCGGTGATCGACACGGTCCACATCATCAAGCGGCTCTGTCCCGGCGTCGACCTGATCGCCGGCAACGTGGCCACCACCGAGGGCGCGGTGGCGCTCATCGAGGCGGGCGCCGACGCGCTCAAGGTCGGCATGGGCCCGGCGTCGATCTGCACCACGCGCGTGGTCTCCGGCGTGGGCGTGCCGCAGCTCACCGCGGTGGTCGACGCGGTCGGACCGGCTGCGCGCGCCGGCGTGCCGGTCATCGCGGACGGCGGCATCAAGTTCTCCGGCGACGTGGTGAAGGCGCTCGCCGCGGGCGCGCAGAGCGTCATGATCGGCGGCCTGTTCGCCGGAACCGAGGAGAGCCCCGGGGAGACGATCCTGTACCAGGGGCGCACCTACAAGCTGTACCGCGGGATGGGGTCGCTCGAGGCGATGCGCGAGCGCGAGGGGAGCCGCAATCGCTACTTCCAGGACGAGGAGGACGGAGCCGAGCTGGGTATGAAGCTGGTCCCGGAAGGCATCGAAGGACGCGTGCCGTACAAGGGCGCGCTGTCCTTCATCGTGCAGCAGCTGGTCGGCGGGCTCAAAGCCGGCATGGGATACCTGGGCGCCGCGACCCTGGAGGAGCTGCGAGCGCGCGCCCGCTTCGTGCGCGTCTCGGCGGCGGGGCTTCGCGAGAGCCACGTGCACGACGTGTTCATCACCAAGGAAGCTCCCAACTACCGGCTCGAGCCGTGATTCTCATCCTCGACTTCGGCTCGCAGTACACGCAGTTGATCGCGCGCCGCATCCGGGAGCTGCACGTCTACTGCGAGATTCACCCGTTCGACCTGCCGCGCGAGGCGATCGCGCGCCTGGCACCGGAGGGCATCGTGCTGTCGGGCGGGCCGGCCAGCGTCTACGACGACGGGGCACCGATGCCCGCGGCGCCGGTTCTCGAGCTGCTGCGGGGCGGCACGCCGCCCGTGCTCGGCATCTGCTACGGCATGAACGTGCTGAACCTGGCCTTCGGCGGCACGGTGGCTCGGGCGGCGCAGAAGGAGTTCGGCCCGGCGGACGTCACGATCGAGCGCGTCGACCCGCTGCTGGCGATCGGCGGGCGCACCACGCGCGTCTGGATGAGCCATGGCGACCGCGTGACCGAGCTCGGAGACGGGCTCGAGCCGCTGGCGAGCAGCGGCAACTCGCCGTACGCCGCCTTCCGGCACCGCGCCCGTCCGATCTACGGCCTCCAGTTCCATCCGGAGGTCACGCACAGCATCGACGGCAAGGAGATCCTGCGCAACTTCGTGCTGCGGGTGTGCGGGGCCCGGGCCGATTGGACGATGACCGGCTTCGTCGAGACGTGGATCCCGCGCATCCGCAGCCGGGTCGGCGACCGGCGCGTCATCTGTGCGCTCTCGGGCGGGGTCGACTCCACCGTGGTGGCCGCGCTGGTCCACCGTGCCATTGGCGATCGGCTCACCTGCATCTTCGTCGACAACGGCTTGCTCCGCCGCGGCGAGGCCGCCGAGGTCGTGCGCGTGTTTCGGGAGCACATGCAGCTCGACGTCCGTCTGGTCGACGCCGGGCGGCGGTTCTTGAAGAACCTGCAGGGCGTCGAGGACCCGGAGCGCAAGCGCCGCATCATCGGGCTCACGTTCATCGAGGTGTTCGAGGAGGAGGCCAAGCGGCTCTCGGACGTCGCGTTTTTGGCCCAGGGCACGCTCTACCCCGACGTGATCGAGTCGGTGTCGGTGCGCGGTCCCTCGGCCACCATCAAGAGCCACCACAACGTGGGCGGGCTGCCCGAGCGCATGCGGCTCGAGCTGCTGGAGCCGCTGCGTGAGCTCTTCAAGGACGAGGTGCGCGAGCTCGGCCGGGTGCTCGGCGTGCCGGAGACGATCGTGCGCCGCCAGCCATTTCCGGGCCCGGGGCTCGCCATCCGCATCATCGGTCCGGTGGACGAGGAGCGGCTGCGCATCGTGCGGGACGCCGACGCCATCGTGCAGGCGGAGGTGCGGGAGGCGGGCCTCTACGACCAGCTCTGGCAGGCCTTCGCCATCCTGCTCCCCATCCGCACGGTCGGCGTCATGGGCGACGAGCGCACCTACGACAACGTCGTCGCGCTGCGTGCCGTACGCTCGACGGACGGCATGACGGCCGACTGGGCGCGCCTGCCGGACGATCTCCTCGCGCGCCTCTCGAGCCGCATCATCAACGAGGTGCGGGGCGTGAACCGCGTGGTGTACGACATCTCGTCCAAGCCGCCCGCGACCATCGAGTGGGAGTGAGCCCGGCCGACGCGATGTCGTTCGTTCACCTCCACCTCCACACGCAGTACTCGCTGCTCGACGGCGCGAACAAGATCAAGGAGCTGCTGCCGCGCGTGCGCGCCGCCGGCATGGGCGCCTGCGCCATCACCGACCACGGCAACATGTTCGGCGCGGTGCAGTTTCACAACGAAGCCGTGAAGCACGGCGTCAAGCCGATCATCGGCTGCGAGATGTACGTCGCGCCCCGCAGCCGCTTCGACAAGGAAGGGCGGATCGACGACTACGAGGCGGGCGGCAACTATCACCTGATCCTGCTGGCGATGAACCGGGAGGGCTACCGGAACCTCTGCCGGCTGGTGACGGCCGGGTACCGGGAAGGCTTCCATTACAAGCCGCGCGTCGACAAGGCGCTGCTCGAGGAGCTGAACGGCGGCATCATCGCGCTTTCCGGATGCCTGCGCGGCGAGATCGCCCACAACCTCATGCTGGGGCAGCGGGCACGGGCGAAGGCCGCCGCCGAGGAGCTCGCGCGCATCTTCGACGGGCGCTTCTACCTGGAGATCCAGGACAACCGCCTCGCCAAGCAGGAGGCGGTGAACGTCGAGCTGATCGACCTCGCGCAGCGCCTCGGCCTGCCGCTCGTGGGGACGAACGACTGTCACTACCTGTCGTGCGAGGACGCCGCGGCCCACGAGGCCTTGCTCTGCATTCAGACGGGCAAGACGTTCGCGGACGAGCGGCGCTGGAAGTTCGAGACCGACCAGCTGTTCGTGAAGACGCCCGAGCAGATGGCCGCGGCCTTCGCCCACGTGCCCGGCGCGGTGGAAAACACGCTCGACGTGGCGCGCCGCTGCGACTTCGGCTTCCGGCAGAAGTGGCAGTTCCCGGTCTACCAGGTGCCCGAGCACGAGACGCTCGACGCCGTGCTCGAGCGCATGGCGCGGCAGGGGCTCCGCGAGCGGCTGAACGCGCGGCGCGTGCTGGGGGCTCCGCCGCCCGACGAGGCGGTCTACGAGGCCCGGCTGGCCTACGAGCTCGGCGTGATCACCAAGATGGGGTTCGCCGGCTACTTTCTCATCGTCGCCGACTTCATCACCTGGGCCAAGGACCGCGGCATCCCGGTGGGCCCGGGGCGCGGGTCGGCCGCGGGCAGCCTGGTGGCCTGGAGCCTCCGCATCACCGAGCTCGACCCGGTCGAGCACGGCTTGCTGTTCGAGCGCTTCCTCAATCCCGAGCGCCGCTCGATGCCGGACATCGACGTCGACTTCTGCTTCGTGCGCCGGGACGAGGTGATCCGCTACGTGCGCGAGAAGTACGGCGCGGATCGTGTGGCGCAGATCATCACGTTCGGCACGCTCAAGGGGAAGCAGGTCATCAAGGACGTCGGGCGCGTCCTCGGCCTCACCTTCGCCGAGACGGACCGCATCACCAAGCTCTATCCCGAGCCCAAGCAGGGCAAGGATTTTCCGCTGGCGAAGGCCCTGGAGATGGAGCCGCGCCTGGCGGAGATCCAGCGTTCGGGCGAGCGCGAGGCGCGTCTCTTCGATCTCGCGCTGCGCTTGGAAGGGCTCCTGCGCAACGCGTCCAAGCACGCGGCCGGCATCGTCATCTCGCCCCGGCCGCTCACCGAGGACCTGCCGCTCTGGATCGACAAGGACGGCGAGGTGGTGACGCAGTACGTCTACACCGACGTCGAGGCGATCGGCCTGATCAAGTTCGACTTCCTCGGGCTGAAAAACCTCACGCTGGTCGACAACATCGTCCGGCTGATCGCCGAGAGCCGCGGCGTCCATCTCAAGCTGGACGCGATCCCCTTCGACGACCCCGCCACGTACAAGATCCTCCAGGACGCCGACACGGTGGGCGTCTTTCAGGCGGAGTCGGGCGGCATGCGCCGCATGCTCGCGCAACTCCGGCCGTCCTGCTTCGCCGACATCGTCGCCGCGCTCGCCCTCTACCGGCCCGGGCCGCTCGACAGCGGCATGGTGGACCAGTTCATCAAGCGCAAGCACGGCAAGGAGCCGATCCGCTACCTGCACCCCGCGCTGGAGCCGATCCTGCGCGACACCTACGGCGTCATCGTTTACCAGGAGCAGGTAATGCAGATCGCGCAGGCGCTCGCCGGCTACTCGCTCGGCGACGCCGACAATCTCCGCCGCGCCATGGGCAAGAAGAAGGCCGAAGAGATGGCCGTGGAGCGCGAGCGGTTCCTGCGCGGCGTGGCGGAGCGGGGGACCGCCGACCCGCGCCTGGCCGCCGAGATCTTCGATCAAATGGAGACGTTCGCGGCCTACGGCTTCAACAAGAGCCACTCGGCGGCCTACGCCGTGATCACGTATCAGACGGCGTTTTTGAAGGCGCACTACCGCACCGAGTTCATGGCGGGGTTGCTGACGCTCGAGGCGGGCGACACCGACAACACCTTCAAGAACATCGCGGAGTGCCGGGAGCACGGCATTGCGATCCTCCAGCCCGACGTGAACGAGAGCCGCTGCGACTTCACGGTGGTGGGCGACGCGATCCGCTTCGGCTTCGGCGCCGTAAAGGGGGTCGGGGCGAAGGCCGTCGAGGCGATCATCGCGGCGCGGGAGGAGGGGGGGCCGTTCACCTCGCTCCACGACTTCTGTCTGCGCGTCCGCGGGTCGGTGGTGAACCGCAAGGTGCTGGAGAGCCTGATCGCCTGCGGGGCGTTCGACAGCCTGGAGCGCAACCGCGCTCGGCTGTGGCACGGGCTCGACGACGCGCTTCGTTGGACAGCCGCCCGCATCGAGGAGGCGAGCAGCCCCCAGCTCGGTCTCTTCGGCGGCGGGGGCGGGGCCGCGCCAGCCGAGGCGCCCCCGGCCTTGCCCGAGGTCGAGCCCTGGCGCTCCGACGAGGAGCTGCGGCACGAGCGGGAAGCGATCGGCTTCTTCATCACGGGACACCCGCTCGACCGGTACGTGCGGGATCTCCGCAAGTTCACGAACGTGACGGTGGGCACGCTGCGCACCAAGGGCGCGACGCTGCCGGCGGGAAACCCCGATCGCCCCGGTCGCGAGAGCCGCCCACGGGTAAAGATCGGCGGCGTCATCAACTCGATCCGGCTCCGCAACTCCAAGCGCGGCGAGCGCTATGCGACCTTCATGCTCGAGGACAAGGAAGGGACCGTGGAGATCATCGCCTGGCCCGACACCTACCGCCGCTACGAGCAGGCCATCGCCGCGGGGGAGGCCGTGGTGGTGTCGGGGGCCCTCGATCTCTCCCCGGAGCGCTGCCAGATCATCGCCGAGGAGCTCATGCCGCTCGCGGCCGCGCGTGCGGAGGCCATCCGCCAGGTGCACGTGCAGGTGCCGCTCGCCCGGGTCGGCCGGGACGGCCTCGAGCGGCTGCGGGAGGTGTTCCAGGCCCACCCCGGTCCGTGCGAGGCCTTCGTCCACCTGATCCGCCCCGACGACTCCGTCACCGTCATCGCGCTGCCGGAGGGCACTCGCGTGGCCGCGACCGATGCCGTCGTGGAGGCGGTGGAGCGCGTCGTCGGCTCCGGTATGCTGTCGTTCCGGTGAAGAGTCGTCTCCATACCACGGCGCGTGCGGCGGAGCGGGCCGTGCTCGTGGGCGCCGAGCGCCCCGGTGCGGCCGTTCCCAGCGCCGAATCGCTGCAGGAGCTCGGACGGTTGGCCGACACGGCCGGGCTGCGAGTCGTGGGCTCGGCCACGCAGGCGCTGCGGCGGCCCGACCCCGCCACGTTCATTGGACGCGGCAAGGTGACCGAGCTGCGCGCGCTGCGCGACCGGCTCCCGGCCGACGTGGTCGTGTTCGACGACGCGCTCTCGCCGGCCCAGCAGCGCAACCTCGAGCGCGAGCTCGGCTGCAAGGTGATCGACCGCAGCGCCTTGATCCTGGACATCTTCGCCCAGCGGGCGCGCAGCACCGAGGGCAAGCTCCAGGTCGAGCTGGCGCAGCTTGAGTACCTGCTGCCCCGGTTGACGCGCCAGTGGACGCACCTCTCGCGGTTGGGCGGCGGGGTCGGAACCCGCGGTCCCGGCGAGACGCAGCTCGAGGTCGACCGGCGGCGCGTGCGCGAGCGGGTCGGGCTGCTGAAGCGCCGGCTGGCCGCCGTGGAGCGCACCCGTACGCTCCATCGCGAGCAGCGCGCCGCCGTGCCGGCGCCGATCGTGGCGCTCGTCGGCTACACGAACGCCGGCAAGTCGACGCTCATGCGCCGGCTCACCGGCGCGGACGTGCACGTGGAGGATCGCCTGTTTGCGACACTCGATCCGACCACACGGCGCCTCCCGCTGCCCGGCGGCGTGCCGGCGCTCATGGTGGACACCGTCGGCTTCATCCACAAGCTACCCCACCAGCTGATCGAGGCCTTCAAGAGCACGCTCGAGCAGGTGGCGACCGCGACGGTGCTGCTGCACGTCGTCGACGTGTCGCACGCGAGGTGGCGCGAGCATGTGCGGATCGTGGACGGCGTGCTGCAGGAGATCGGCGCCGATCGCGTGCCGACCTGGTTCGTCTTCAACAAGATCGACGCGGGCGCCGAGGACGCGCAGCCGACGCCGGCCGAGCTCGAGCACGGTACCTGCGTCTCCGCGCTCCACGGAGACGGCATCGAGGCGCTGCGGGAGCGGATCGAGGGGCTCGTCGCCACGACCCTCGTGCGCGTGGACTGGGCGGTGCCGCTCGGACGGGGCGACGTGGTAGCGGCGTTGCGCGGGGGCGGGCGGGTGGTCGCCGAGCAGGTCCGGGACGGCCATCTCCGGGTGACGGCGCTCGTGCCGCCGACGCTCGCCGGAAGATTGCGCAAGCAGGCACCCGAGATCCGCAACGCATGCAACTGACGCTCGCCAACTGCCTCACGCTGCTGCGGTTGTGCGCGATCCCGGTGTTCCTGGTGTTCCTCGTGGACGGCCGCTACAGGACCGCCTTGGCGATCTTCGTCGCGGCCGGCGTGACCGATGCGCTCGACGGCGCCATCGCGCGGCTCACCCATACCAAGACGACGCTCGGCTCCTTCCTCGACCCGGCGGCGGATAAGCTGCTGCTGCTCTCGGCTTTCATCGCGCTCGGCTTCCTCGCGGCGATTCCCCGCTGGCTCGTCGTGATCGTGCTGTCTCGTGACACCATCGTGGTTCTCGGCTACTTCCTGCTGTTCGTGATGACGAAACGGACCATGGAGGTCCGGCCGTCGCTCGTGGGCAAGCTCGCCACGTTCTTTCAGCTCACCACGGTCTCGCTGGCGTTGCTCTCGCTGGTGCAGGGCCGTCCGTTGTGGCCGGTGATGGAAACCAGCTCCGCGGCACTCGCCGGCTTGATGACGGTGGGCGCCGGCGTGCAGTACGTGGTGCGGGGTCTCCGCTGGGCGCAGGGCTCCGAGGACGTTCCCGCATGAGCGAGGGGCTGGCAGGGCAGTGGGCGCTCGTCACCGGCTCGGCCCGGCGGGTCGGCCGCGCCATCGCGCTGGCGCTCGCACGCCGCGGGGCCAACGTGCTGGTGCATTGCAACCACTCCGCGCTGGAAGGCCGCGGCGTGGTCGAGGAGATCCGCGCGCTCGGTCGGGACGCCACCGTGCTGCGAGCCGACCTCGCCGATGCCCGCGCGGTCGAGCGCTTGGCGACCGCCGCCCTCGAGCACGCCGGCACCGTCGACGTGCTGGTCAACAGCGCCTCCAACTACGTCCGGACGCCGCTCGCCACGCTCGACGAGCATGCCTGGGACCACAGCCTGGACGTGAATCTCAAGGCGCCCTACCTGCTGAGCGTCGCGCTGGGGCGTCACATGCAGGCGAGCGGCCGAGGCTGCATCGTGAACATCGTCGACTGGGCGGCGGAGCGGCCGTACCGGGACTACCTGCCGTACTGCGTGGCCAAGGCCGGGCTCGTCGGTCTCACCAAGGCGCTGGCGCGCGAGCTGGCGCCCGAGGTGCGCGTCAACGCGGTCGCCCCGGGGCCCGTGCTGCTGCCGGAGGACATGTCCACCGACGAGGCCGCACGCGTAGTACGCGCGACGCCGCTCGCCCGCATCGGTCGTCCGGAAGACGTCGCGGCCTGCGTCGTGTTCCTCGCCGCAGATGCGCCGTTCAGCACCGGCGCGGTCTTCCACGTCGACGGCGGCCGGTCCATCGCCTGAGCGCGGCAGGCGCCGCGTTGCGTTGTGTGGCCACTACCCGTGTGTTAGCGTCGTCGCGCCGCCCTCGCCATGTTTGCCTCGATCGACGACGTGATTCAGCGCTTCGCGGCGCACCAATACATCGCCAGCCGGACGATCGCGACCGTCGTCTATCTGGCCAGCCATCTACGCAAGCCCATCCTGGTCGAGGGCCCGGCGGGCGTCGGCAAGACCGAGCTGGCCAAGGTCCTGGCCGCGGCGCTCGGGCAGCCGCTGCTGCGGCTGCAATGCTACGAGGGGCTGGACGAAGCCAAGGCCCTCTACGAATGGGAGTACGCCAAGCAGCTGCTCTACACGCAGATCCTCAAGGAGAAGATCGGAGAGGTCGTGGCCGGCGCGCGGACGCTGAACGAGGCCGTCGAGCGGATCGCCCGGGAGGACGACGTCTTCTTCAGCGAGCGGTTCCTGCTGCCGCGCCCGCTGCTGCGCGCCATCACCGACGATCACGCGAGCGTGCTGCTCATCGACGAGATCGACAAGGCCGACGCGGAGTTCGAGGCGTTTTTGCTGGAGGTGCTCTCGGACTTCCAGGTGACCGTTCCCGAGCTCGGCACGCTGCGGGCGCGACACCATCCCACGGTGGTGCTCACCAGCAACAACGCCCGCGAAATGTCCGACGCGCTCAAGCGCCGCTGCCTCCACTTGTTCATCGACTTTCCCGACCGCCAGCAGGAGCTCGACATCGTGACCCTGAAGGTCCCGGAGGTCGGGCGGGCGCTCGCGGAGCAGGTCGTGAGCCTCATCCAGCGCGTACGCAAGCTCGATCTCAAGAAGGTGCCGAGCATCAGCGAGACGCTCGACTGGACCCGCGCCCTCATGCTGCTCAACGTGTCCGCATTGGACGACGCCATGGTCGCGGAAACCCTCTCGGTCATCCTCAAGTACGAGGGCGACATCCGCAAGGCGCAGCAGGAGTTGCGCGAGTTCGTCGAGCTGCAGCGCGCCAAGGCGGCGAGCGGCGCGGTGCGTTCCGACAAAGACGTCGTGCACTGAGGGCGCCCGCATGATGGACGCCAAGGTCGTCGAGTTCTGCCGGCTCCTGCGGGAGAACGGCGTGCGCGTCTCCGTGGCGGAAACCATGGACGGGCTGCGCGCGCTCGGAGCCGTCGGGCTCGAGCACCCGGAGCTGGTTCGGGCCGCCTTGCGCGCGACCACCGTGAAGCGGGCCAACGACGTCCCCGTCTTCGACGCCTTGTTCGATGTGTTCTTTCTCGGGCTCGGCGAAGCGATCAAGGCGGCGACGCAGGCGACGGCCGAGGCGCTCGGGATGGATCCCGAGGAGCTGCAGCGGCTAATCGAGGCGCTCGAGGCGCTGGCCGCGGAGCAGGGGATCGAGCTCTCCGCGCTCGCCAAGGCGTTGCTGCGCGCCGACTCCGGCACGCTGGAGCGGCTGTTGCGCGAGGCCGCCGAGCGGGCAGGGGTCGACGAAATCCAGCACGGCTTCCAGGAGGGTCGCTTCACGCATGCACTGGCGAACGCGCTCGGCGCGGGCGGGGTCGCGGACGAGCTCGCCCGGCTGCGAGGCTTGGCGGCGCTCGACGAGCGGCCCGACGGGGCGCAGCTCCGCGACTACATCGATCGGCGCCTGCAGGACCTCCTCGACATGATGAAGGGCGCGGTTCGCCAGGAGCTCGATCGCCGCGATGTCACCCGCCGCGAGCGCCAGAGCCTGCAGGCGCTGGCGGACAAGAGCTTTTTCTACCTCACCGAGGAGGAGATGCGCCGCATGCAGGAGGCGGTCACGCGCCTGGCACAGCGGCTGCGCAACGTGGTGGCGCTCCGGCGGCGGCGGGCTCGCCGCGGCACGTTCGACTCGAGCGCCACGCTGCGCCGCAACCTCCAGTACGGCGGCACGCCGTTCCACATCGTGTTCGACCGCCGGCGCAAGGACCGCCCGCAGGTGGTGATCCTGTGCGACGTGTCGGATTCCGTCCGCAACGTGTCCCGCTTCATGCTGCAATTCGTCTATTCGTTGCAGGACCTGTACTCCCGCGTGCGCAGCTTCATCTTCGTCGCGGACATCGGCGAGGTCACCGCGCTCTTCAAGGAGCACGACGTGAACCGCGCGCTCGACCTGGCCATGCAGGGGAGCATCATCAACGTCTACTCGCACTCGGACTTCGGGCGGGCGTTTCGCGCCTTCCACCGCGACTATCTCGGCGCGGTGAACAAGCGGACGACGGTGCTGATCCTCGGCGACGCGCGCAACAATTACAACTTGCCGCACGAGTGGGTGCTGCGGGACGTGCAGCAACGCGCCAAGCAGGTGGTCTGGCTCAACCCGGAGAACCGGATGACGTGGGGCTTCGGGGACAGCGAAATGGACCGCTACGCCCCATTTTGCACGCTCGTCGAGGAGTGCCGCAATCTGAACCAGCTCTATCGGGTGATCGATCGCCTGGTCACGGCGTGAGGCGGCGATTGACCTCCTGGAGCCGCTCCTCCACAATGCAGACACCTCCGTAGAGAGGGTGCCGAGTGACCAACCGCGAAAACTTCATCCTGATGACGGTGGGCGGCCTCACGCTCGATCCGGTGACCAAGACGCCGATCGTCGTGCTACGCGATCCCGACAACAAGCTGAACCTGCCGATCTGGATCGGGCTGCTCGAGGCCACCTCCATGGCGACCGAGATCGAAGGCATCAAGATGTCGCGACCCATGACGCACGATCTGATGCGCACGATCATCACCGACCTCGGCGCCAACGTCGACTGGGTCGAGGTGACGGAGCTCAAGGACAACACGTACTACGCGCGCATCTGCCTGCGAGTGGGCGAGCGACAGATCGAATTCGACGCGCGGCCATCCGACGCCATCAGCCTCGCGCTCCGGACCAAGAGCCCCATCTACGTGGCCCGCGCCGTTCTCGAGGCGTCCAGCGTGCTCCAGCAGGCCGAGGACCGGCAGGGCCAGAATCTCTCCAACGTGTCGCGCGACAAGTGGGCCGAAATCCTCGAGAAGATGTCGCCGGACGACTTCAAGTACAAGATGTGAAGCCCGAGGAGCGTCGATTTCTCAAGGATCCCGACGAGTTCGTCGTCTGGACGACCCGCCTGGCCGCCTGGGCCCAGCAGCATCGCACGACGCTCGTGGCCGCGGGTGCCGGCGTCTTCGCGCTGGCGCTGGTGGGGGGCGTGATGAGCTGGCGCGCGGCTCGCCAGGCCGAAGCGGCCAGCGCAGGCTTCCAGCTGGCGCACGGCAAGTTCGCTGCCCGCGACTACGCGCCCGCGGCCCTGGAGTTCGAGACCGTCGCTCGCGAGTATGCATCGACGTCGTTCGGCCGGCTTGCCGTCCTGTACCGCGGGCACGCGCTGCTCCAGAGCGGCGACGCCGCCGGGGCCGCCGCTGCATACCAGGACTTCCTGGCGCGCTTCGACGAGGACGCGGCCTTGGAGCAACTCGCGCAAACGAACCTGGCGTACGCCCAGGAACAGCTCGGCGACACGGCCAGTGCGCGAACCACAGCCGAGCGCGCCGCAGAGCGTTCGGGTCCGTATCGAGTCGAGGCGCTGCTGACGTACGCGCGGCTGTCCGAGGCGGCTGGCGACACGGCAGCGGCCCAAGACGCGTATCGGAAGGTCCTCGCGGAGAACCCGGATGCCCAGACCCGGACCTTCGTGCAGAGCCGCCTTCCGGACGGCGGGGAGCCGCCAGCGGGCTGAAAAGGCGCCGTATCCGTAACGTCTGATAAGAAAGGTTATGTAAACCTTGAGACCGGCGATCCTGTGCCCCAGCTTCGGCGAATACGGGGGCATCGGGCGCATCGCCGACGCGCTCATCCGGGAGTTCCGCGCCGCGGGGCACTCCGTGAGCCTGATCTGCCGCCCCGGCGCCGCAGCCAGCGAGGCCTCCAAGGGCATTCCTCGCCTTGCGATCCCGATGCACCAGCTGCCGCGGCGCTGGGGACACCTGGCCCGCCACGCGCGGCTCGCACGGACGCTGTGGCAGACCGTGCCGCGCATCCGGGGCTTTCTCCGCGCCGAGGAGGCGGACGTGCTCTTCCACCTCGCTATCTCGACGTACGCCCCCGTGGCGCTGGCCATGACCTCCAGCCTGCCCGTGGTGGTGAGCCTCCAGGGCGGCGAGCCGAACGGCCGTTTCGCGGCGCATCCCGGCCTGTTCAGGCACCTGCTGCTCCGGGCAGCGGCCGTGACGGCGTGTGCCACGTCGCTCGCCCGTGAGGCCGCGCGGCTGGCCCCCGCGATCACGGGCCGGCTCTCCGTCGTGCCGAACGGCGTTGCGGTCGACCGCTTCACGGGCGCCCCGCCCTTTGCCCACCCCCGCCCCTACCTGCTCGCCGCCGGACGCTTCACGCGCCAGAAGGGCTTCGACGTGCTGATCCGCGCCGCGGCCGAGGTCGATGCCGTGCGCAGTGGCCGGGTCGACGTGCTGCTTGCCGGTGACGGCGCCGAGGAAGCCGCGTTGCGGGCGTTGGTCGCGCAGCACGAGCTCGTGGGCCGCGTGAGCTTTCTCGGACCCGTCGACGAGACGCGCATGGCGGCGCTCTATCGTGGCGCGCGCGCCGTCGTCGTACCATCGCGCTGGGAAGGACTGCCGCTGGTCTGTCTCGAGGCCATGGCGAGCGGCCGTCCCGTCGTGGCGAGCCGCGTGGACGGCATCCCCGACGCCGTCGTCGACGAGGAGACCGGCCTGCTCGTTCCTCCCGAGGACGCCCCGCTGCTGGCCCGCGCACTGGAGCGGGTGCTGGTCGCTCCCGCCTGGGCGGAGCAGCTCGGCGAAGCCGGCGCCCGCCGGGCGCGCGACGCATTTGCGTGGCCGGGGATCGCCCGCCGCTATCTCGACGTGTTTGCGCGTGCGGCGGCGTCGCGGCTGCCTTGACTTCCCCCCGTACGTACGGTGTCTTGCCGCCACCGATGGGCAGCGTACGCCGCCGCGTTCTGATCATCGGCTGGGACGGGGCGACGTTTCGCCTCCTCGAGCCGTGGGCGCGCGAGGGCGATCTGCCGACGCTCGCGAGCTTCATGGCGCGCGGCGCCTACGGCGAGCTGCGCTCGACCTTCCCCGCGCTCACGCCGCCGGCCTGGTCGTCCTTCATGACCGGGAAGAATCCCGGGAAGCACGGCGTCTACAGCTTCCGCGAGACCGCAGCCGCCCGCTACGAGAGCGGGCCGCTCGTATCGGCCAACCTGCTCCAGGCCCGCACGCTCTGGGAGATCGTCGGCGACGCGGGGCTCCCGGTGGGCGCCATCAACGTGCCGCCGTCCTACCCGGTGCGCGCGGTGAACGGGTTCATGGTGGCCTGCATGTTCGCGCCGCCCGGCGACCCGCGCATCATCCATCCCGAGAGCGACCGCGAGCTGGTGGGCGCCGACTACGTCATCAACGTGAAGCCGCCGGGCGATCTCCGCGTCAGCACCCCGGAGTACGGCGAGCGCGCGCTGGAGTATCTGCGCCTGCTCCGGGCCAACGCCGAACGGCGACTCGAGCTCACGACCGCGCTCATGCGGCGGCACCCCTGGGCGCTGCTCTCCGTCGTGTTCTACGAGCCCGACCGCATCCAGCACTTCTTCTGGGATTACCTGGTCGGCTCTCCGCCGGCGGGCGTGCCGGCAGCGCTCGCCGAGACGATCACCCGCGAGGCGCGCGACATCTATCGCGTGCTCGATCGCGCGACGGGCGTGCTCGCCGCCGAGGCCGGCCCCGACACCACGGTGCTCGTGGTCTCGGACCACGGCTTCGGACCGGGCCCGCAGCGCGTGATTCACGTGAACCATTGGCTGGCCGCAAACGGATGGCTCGCCCGCCACGGCAGCTGGCGGGCGCGCCGGTGGCTCGTGAAGCAGCTCCCGCGGCGCTACAAGCAGCGCTGGAAGACCGTCGAGAACCTCCTGGTGAACTTCGGGGCGAGCGCTGCCTGGTGCGAAGTGATGGAGACGCGCAGCGCGGGCGTCTGGCTGAACGTGCGTGGCCGGCAGCCGCGCGGCTGGATCGAGCCCGGGCCGGAGTACGAGCGACGGCGCGACCAGTTGATCCGCGAGCTCGGCGCGCTGCGCGAGGACGGGGCCCCGCTGTTCGCGCGTGTGGTCCGGCGGGAAGAGATGTACTCGGGGCCAGCGACGGCGCTCGCCCCGGACGTGCTGCTCGAGGCGGCGCCCCGCTATGGATTCACCTTCGGCTTGCGCGGCGAGCTCAGCTCGGGCCGCCTGGTGGCGCCGTTCGACGGGGCGGGATACCGCGGCGCCCACGAGACGGCGGGGGTGCTTCTCGCCGTCGGCCCCGACATCGCGGCGCGTGGCCGCGTGCAGAGCGCCCCCATCGAGGCGATTGCGCCCACTACCCTCTGTCTTCTCGGCCTCGGCGTCCCGGCGGGCATGGACGCGGCCCCGCTGCTCGAGCTGCTCACGCCCGAAGCGCGCGCCGCGACCACCGTCGAGCTCGTGGAGGACGTCGCGCCCGAGCGCGCGGCGCTCGACGTCGCCGAGGACCAGTCGCAGGTGGAAGAGCAGCTGCGGGCCCTGGGCTACCTCGAGTGAGGATTGCGGTCCTCTGCCCGCACTTCGAGGACACCGGCGGCGTCCGCGAAGTGGTGGCGCGGCTCGCACAGGAGCACGTCGCGGCCGGCCACCGCGTCGACGTGGTGAGCCGCGCCAGCTCCGACGAGCCCGCAACGGGAGGCGGTCCGATCCCGATCTGGCGCGTGCCGATGGCGCCGGCCCCGTACCGCGGCGCGGGGCGCCGGGCGACGAAGCGGTTCATCCGGCGGTTCCTCCGTGGCGGCGGCGCCCTAGCGGCACGCGTCCGCGCGCTTGCCCCCGACGTGATCGCGGTCCACTGCTCGAAGTTCTACGCCCCGTGGGTGATGATCGCGCGGGCCGCCTGCCGGGCCCCGGTCGTGCTGCATTTGCACAACGCCGAGCGAACGGCGGACGGTCCGCCGAGCCCGTTCTGGTCGCGCCGACTTCTCGGCACGGCGTCGCGCGTGATCGCGGTCGCGCCGGCGGTCGCCGACTTCGCGCTGCGCACGCGTCCCGCGTTGGCGGGGCGCGTGGTCGTCATCCGCAACGGGGTCGATCCCGGCGAGTTCGACTCGGTCGAGCCCGAGCGCCGCGAGGGGCCCTATCTCCTCGCCGTCGGACGGCTCGCGCCGCAAAAGGGCTTCGACGTCCTGCTCGACGCGCTGGCGATGTGCCGCCACACCGTTCCGCTGGTGATCGCCGGCGACGGTCCCGACCGGGCGGCGCTGGCCGCACGAGCCGCCCGCCTCGGCCCGCCGGACCGCGTCGTGCTGCTCGGGGACGTGCCGCGCACGCGCGTGAGGCAGCTGCTCCGCGGCGCGGCCCTCGTCCTGATGCCGTCACGCTTCGAGGGCAACCCGCTGATCGCCATCGAGGCCATGCAGGCGGGCGCGCCGCTCATCGCGAGCGACATTCCCGGCCTGCCGCCCGAGCTGCGCCCGGGCGAGACCGGGTACCTGGTGCCGCCGGAGGATCCGGCCGCGCTCGCCGCGGCGATCGACGCGCTCCTCGACGATGCGAGCCTCGCCCGCCGTCTGGGCGCCGCCGCGGCGCAGGCGGCACGCGACATGCCGGCGTGGCCGACGATCGCCGCCGAGGTGCTCGCGGTCTACGATGCCGCCGCTCACTCGATGTAGCCGAGCGTACGGAGTCGCTCTTCGTGCTCCCGGTCGACCGCCGGGGCCGCCTTCTCGGGCGCCCCGCGCGGCGTGAGCCGCAGGTTCACGATCCGCTGGGCGTCGCCGACGGACGGCGGAACGGTCACGCGGAGCCGGCGGCCGCTCGCGACCGCCTCGCCGAGCGCCACGAAGCGCTCTGCGTCGTCGTCCCGCAGCGCCTCGGTGGCGCGGTCGAACAGACCGGGAACACGCCAGAGCCAGCCGAGCGGCCGGACGCCGGCCGCGACCTCGTAGATGCCGTCCGGCACCGTCACGGTCACAGTCAGCGGATCGGCTTGCCCGTGAAGGACGAGCAAGCCGTCACGCACCAGCAGCCACCGCGACCCCGCCAGATCCTCCGGGCGGACGCCGCCGTCGATGGGGACGCACGTGATCTGCTCGACCTTGTCGACCTGCCAGTGCTCCACCGGCATGAAGAACGGCTCCGCGGGTTGGGTTCGCAGCCCCTCCTCCAGCCGCTCCGCGCCCGGCCCCAAGCGGCGGGCGATTTTCGTGCGCAGCGCCCGGGTACGCTGATCGTCGCGGACGGAAACCCGGGTGCCGTCGGGGCCGAGACGCCAGAGCGTCGTCTCGCCCCCGCGACAGCGAGAGCGCGGGGAGCCCGGCGGGTCCACGCGCAGCAACCACCGGTCGGTTCGCACGGCCAGGTAGTCGCTCCAGGCATAGTAGACGGCGGGCCGCGAGATCGATGGGCTCAGCGAGCCATCGCGGCCGAGCAGGTTGCGTCCGTCGAACGTGCCCCGGGGAACGTCGAGCGCGAGAAAGGTGGCGAGCGTGGGCGCGATGTCCACGTTCTCGGTGAAGGTCTCCACCCGCTGCCCCGGCGTCACCCCCGCCCCCACGATGATGAGCGGCGTGTGCTGGACGGCATCGATCAGGCTGTCGCCGTGCTTCAAGCGGCCCTCCTCGCCGAGCTGCTCGCCATGATCCGCCAAGATCACGACGAGCGTCCGGGCGAGCGTGGGGTCGTCCTGCCGCAGCCGGGCGAGCAACCGGCCGAGCTGCGCGTCGGTGTAGTGCAGCAGCGAGTCGTAGAACGCTCGGTAGATGCGCCGGTCCTCCGGGGTGAAATCCCGCGCATCGGTGAAGTCCCAGCGGCGGCGCTCCTTCCCGAACCGGGGCTCGCCGTCCCGCCCGAAGCGCTCCTGCCAGGGCACCTCGGGGGCGAGAAAGCGCGGGGCGTCGCCGGGCAGCCAGCGAGGCGTGTGGGTATCGAGCAGATGCACGTAGAGCAGCGTCGGCTGCTCGGCCGGACGCGACTCCCAGAGCGCGATGGCCCGATCGACGATGACGTCCGCGCCGGCGTGGCCGCGCTTCGGAGGCGCCTCGACGTACTCGAGGTGGTGGAAGGCGCGTCCCATGGCGCTCGCCGGATCCACCCACGGATGCGCGGTGACGCCGAGGAGCCGGTAGCCCGCGTCGCGAAGCAGGTCGGTCAGCAGCCTGGCCTGGGGATCGGGCTGCAGGAACGGATAGTCCCGCGGGTGCGAATCGGGCTCGAACGGACGGAGAATGCTCGGGTGGAAGTACCGGCCGCTCACGATCTGGGGCAGCGACGGCCGCGTGGCGTGGCTGTTGGCATAGTGGCGCAGAAACTGGGCGCCTTCGGCCGCAAACGCATCGAGCACGGGGGTGGTGTCGACTCCCGATCCCCACGAGCCGAAGCGATCCGCGCGCGTGGTGTCCATCAAGATGATCACCACGGACGGCCGGCCGCTCGCCGCGGCCGGCGCGGCGAGCGCTGCGAGTGCCAGCGCCAGCCACGCCGCGCGTCGGCGCACGGTCATACGCGCTCGTACGGATCGAACAGCTTCTTGTATTCTTCGAGGGCGAATCGATCGGTCATGCCGGCGACGTAATCGGCGATCACGCGAGGCATCGTCTCGCCATCCTCGGCGACGCGCCGCGTGACGTGCGGCGGCAGCTGGCGCGGCTCCGCCATGTAGACCTCGAACAGCGCCGTCATGATGCGGTCGGCCTTCTGGGTCATGCGGGTCACGCGATGATGGTGGTACAGCCGGTCGGAGAGGAACGCCTTCAGCTCGGCGTGCTGCGGCCCGAGTGCGGGCGAGAACTCCACGAGGCGCGGCTTCACCGCACGCACCGCGGCCAGGCTGTCGATGCCTTCCCGCTCGAGACGCGCGAGCAGCGTGGTCGTGAGGTCGGTCACCATCCAATCGATCAGCCGGCGCACCGCTTGATACCGATGTACCGCGACCGAGGCGGTCGGTCCGGCGCGCCGGGCCTCCTCGATCGCGCGCCGCCAGAGGCTCACGCTCTCCAGCTCGTCGGGGTCGAGCATCCCCGACTTGAGGCCGTCGTCCACGTCGTGCGCCGTGTAGGCCACCTCGTCGGCGAAGTCGACGATCTGCGCCTCGAGACACGGCGCCAGCGTGGCGTCGAACTCCGCCACCTGCGGGCGATCGTACCGCGAGGAGTGCTTGACGATGCCTTCCCGCACCTCCCAGGTGAGATTCAGCCCGCGAAACGAGGGGTAGCGTTCCTCCAGCACGTCGACGATGCGCAGGCTCTGAGCGTTGTGCTCGAAGCCGCCGTGGGCGGCCATCAGTCGATCGAGCGTCCGCTCGCCGGCATGGCCGAACGGCGTGTGGCCCAGATCGTGCGCGAGCGCCACGGCCTCGGCCAGGTCCTCGTTCAATCCGAGCACGCGGGCAATGGTGCGCGTGATCTGCGCGGCCTCCATCGTATGCGTCAGCCGCGTGCGGTAGTAGTCGCCTTCGTGGTTGACGAAAACCTGGGTCTTGTACTCGAGCCGGCGAAAGGCGCTCGAATGAATGATGCGATCCCGGTCGCGCTGGAAGCACGTCCGGATGGGATGCTGCTCCTCGGGATGCCGGCGGCCGCGACTCTCCGCGCTGCCCACGGCGTATGGAGCCAGTACGGCGCGTTCGCGGGCCTCGATTTGTTCCCGTGCGACCATCCTGGCGCGTCGCCGGACGAGCCGGCCTGCGCTATTCGCTCGTCGTCTCGGTCTCGACCTCGGCCTCGACCGTGACCTGGATCGTCGCCCGCACGCCGCCGCCGATCTGCACCACGACCGGGTGGGTTCCGAGGTCTTTGATGGGATCGGGCAGCAGGATGCGGCGACGCTCGATCGAGAAGCCGCGCTCGGCGAGGAGCCGCTCGATGTCGATGTTGGTCACCGAGCCGAAGAGCCGGCCGGTCTCCCCCGCCCGGGCGCGAACGGTGAGGAGGAGCCCGTCGAGCTTGGCCTTGATGCCTTCGGCCGCTTGACGCTGCCGTTCCGCCTTCGCGCCCAACACGCGCTTCTCGTGCTCGAGCATGCGGAGATTGCGGTGGCTCGCGTCGACCGCGAGGCCACGAGGCAGCAGATAATTGCGGGCGTAGCCGGGCCGGACGCGCACGACGTCCCCGGTGTGACCGAGGTTCGGCACGTCCTCGCGTAGGATGACCTCTCGTGATGCCATGGCCTGTCCCCTTCTCGCCGCCTACTGCGGGTACACCGTCTGGAACGGCACCAGCGCCATCGTGCGCGCCTGCTTGATCGCGTTGGTGAGACGCCGCTGATGGCGGGCACACGTCCCCGTCACCCGGGCGGGGATGATGCGGCCCCGCTCCGTGAGAAAGCTGCCGAGCAGCCGAGCGTCCTTGTGATCGATCAGCATGCCCTTGTCGGCACAGAACCGACACACCTTGCGACGTCCCATGCCGCGTCGGCGCGGCGGGCGTGAAGCAACCCGCTCCGGCTTCGCCATTTATGCACCCTCCCCTTCGGCGATGCCGGCGGCCTCGCCTTCGTCGAGCAGGCCGGCCTCGTCGGCTGCCTCGGCACTCTCGGCAACCGGCGCCTCGCTCCCGGCGGTCGGACGCAGCGCGGCAGGCGGAGCATTCTCCGCCTGCCGCACGGAGAGGTAGCGCAACACCGGCTCCATCAGCTTGAGGTTGCGCTCGATCTCGGCGAGGGCCTGGGGGGTGGCGCGGTACTCGAACAGCACGTGATACGCGCGGCGCTGGCGCTGGATGGGGTACGCGAGCTCTCGCGCGCCCCACTCCTGCACCTGCGAGATGACGGCCCCCTGGCTCTCCGCCAGCTGCCGGATGCGCGTCACGACGTCCTTCGAGCCGGCTTCGCCCTGCTCCGGATGAATGAGAATCAGTGTTTCGTATCGTCTATTCGGCATGGGGCCCTTCCTGCTCTAGGCTTCGCCTTCGGGCTTCTTCGCAGCGGCCGCCTCTGCAGGCGCCGCCTCGCCGGGGACGGCTTCCACCGCCGCTGCTGCGGCTGCGGGGGCCTCCTCCACCGTCGGCGCGATCACCGTGACCACCGTCTGCCCCGGCTCGGCCTTCGCACGCACGCCCTCCGGGAGGCGCAGATCGCGCACGTGGATGGCCTCGTGGATCCCGAGCGGGGTGACATCCACCTCGATGTACTCCGGAATCTCGGTGGGCAGGCACTCAGCGGGCAGCTCGCGCATGACCGGCTGCAGGATGCCGCCCAGCACCACCCCGGCGGCCCTGCCGACGAAGTGCAGCGGGACGGCGACCTCGATGCGCGCGGTGAGATCGACCTCGTAGAAATCGGCATGCAGCAGCATGCCGGTCACGGGATGCTCTTGCGCTTCGCGCACCAGCACGACCCGATCGTGCAGATCGGGGTCGTTGTCGGCGCTGAGTAGCCGCACGAGGTGCGTGCCCTCGAGATGGGCCATCTTCCGGGAGAATTCGGCCGCGGAGATGCTCACCGCCAGCGCTTGGCGCTTCGGCCCGTAGATGATCGCGGGGACGCGTCCCGTGGCGCGAAGCCGCCGTGCGGCGCCCTTGCCCCGCCCGGTCCGCCGCTCCACCGTAATGTCGACTGTTTCCATGCTATGGCCCTCAGACGAAGAGCGAGCTGATCGAATCCTCGTTGTGCGTTCGTTGAATCGCCTCGGCCAACAGCGGCGCCACCGAGCGGACCCGGATCCGATCGCACGTTTTCGCCTGCTCGTGCAGCGGAATGGTGTCCGTCACCACCAGCTCGTCGAGCTGCGAGGCGCTGATCCGCTCGACAGCCTGCCCGGAGAGCACCGCGTGCGTGATGCAGGCCAGCACCATCGGCGCCCCGGCGGCGCGCACCGCCTGCGCAGCGGCAGAGAGCGTTCCCGCCGTGTCGACCATGTCGTCGATGATGACGGCCGGTCGACCGTCGACGTCGCCGATGATCTGCATGTCCGCCACCACGCCCGGGCGCGCCCGGCGCTTGTCGATGATGGCGAGGCTGGCGTCCAGCCGCTTGGCAAAGGCGCGCGCGCGTTCGACGCCGCCGGCGTCGGGGGCGATGACGGTACATTCCGTCTTGCCGAGTCGCTCCCGGATATAGGGGAGGAGCACCGGCGTGGCGTAGACGTTGTCCACGGGAATGTTGAAGAAGCCCTGGATCTGTCCGGCGTGCAGATCGACGGTGAGCACGCGCGACGCCCCGGAGGTGGTGATGATGTCGGCGAGCAGCTTGGCGCTGATCGGCACCCGCGGCGCGACCTTCCGGTCCTGGCGGGCATAGCCGAAGTAGGGAACCACGGCGGTGATCCGCATGGCAGACGCGCGTTTGAAGGCGTCTAGCATGAGGAGCAGCTCCATGATGTTGTCGTTCGTGGGGGTGCAGGTGGACTGAATCACGAAGACGTCCCGGCCGCGAACGTTCTCGGTGATCTCGACCTGGACTTCGCCGTCGCTGAAGCGCCCGATCTCGGCGCTCCCGAGACGCACGCCGAGTTCCCGCCCGATCGCCTCGGCGAGCGGCCGATTCGAGTTCCCCGCGAAGAGGATCAGATCAGCGTTCACCGTATTTCCCGTTCGCCGTCGTCATCATGGAACTGGGCGGGAAGGACTCGAACCTTCGGTGCCGGATCCAAAGTCCGGTGCCTTACCAGCTTGGCGACCGCCCAAGGCTGTGTCGTTCGCTCGCTCCCTTTCCCCGTGAAACGACGCATCGTAGTTTTCGCCTCCTGGCCTGTCAAATGAAAGCCCGCATGCTTTGCCGTGCCTCCAGGGGCGTGGCACAAGGAACCCATGGCGACCTTCGAGGCGGTCGCGCGCGAGGCGGCCGGGCGCGCCGGCGACGTGCTGCGCCGGCACTTCGGTCGCGTCCGGGAGGTTCGGCACAAGGGCGACGTGGACCTCGTGACGGCCGCCGACAGGGAAGCGGAGGCCGTGATCCTGGAGGGCTTGCGAACTCGATTTCCGGAGCACCGCGTGGTCGCCGAGGAGTCCGGCGAGCACCCCGGAGGGACCGACTACGTCTGGTACGTCGATCCGCTCGACGGCACGACCAACTTCGTCCATGGCGTCCCCCACTTCGCCGTGTCCATCGCCTTGGCGGCCGAGGGACAGCTGGTCGCCGCCGTGGTCCACGATCCGATGCGTCACGAGACGTTTCATGCCACGCGCGGCTCGGGGGCCTTCTTGAATGGGCAGCGGATTGCGGTGTCGACGGCCGCCTCCCTGGACGTGGCCCTCGTGGCGACGGGGTTCCCCTACGATCGGCGACAGGCGGCCGGGGAATACGTTCCGACCTTCGAGGCCGTGCTCCGCCGGACGCAAGACATTCGCCGGGCCGGCGCCGCTGCGCTCGATCTCGCCTACGTCGCCTGCGGGCGATTCGACGGCTACTGGGAGTCCGGACTCCAGCCCTGGGACACCGCCGCCGGCTCGCTGTTGGTGTCCGAAGCGGGTGGCTGCGTCAGCAGCTATGACGGGAGCCGCCCCGTGGTCCCCTACCGGGACATCGTGGCCACGAATGGCGCGTTACACGACGCGCTTCGAGCGCTAATTCTCGCCTCCCGATCCGCCCCGTCGGTGGACGGATCTCGGGGCTTGTGATAGCCGCGAGCGGGCGAAGAAAACGCGCCCCCGTGGTGAAATGGATATCACACAGGCCTCCGGAGCCTGGGGTAGAGGTTCGATTCCTCTCGGGGGTACTCCCACGTACCCCGGCGAGTGCCGTCCCGCCAGAGCTTGAACTCGCTTGATGCCTTGCGTATCGTCGCGGGAACTACGCGGGCGCCTGGCCGGGCCGGCATGACGAGGTGTGGATGATGGAACTACCCAAGTGCCAGAAGTGCAAGGAAGGGGTTCTCATCCCCCTGTCGGACTACGGCCAGGAAGGCGCCGCCGTCATCTTCAAGGCGTGGGCCTGCACCGACCCCGAGTGTGGATTCTCACTGCGCGTGGACAAGGGCGAAGTCACCTACGGCAAGAAGATCGAACAACGCCGGTAGCGAAGCCGCCAACCCTGCGCCGGGGCGTTGCACCTTGAACGCTGCAGCCGGACCGCGCTAGGAGGGCTTCCGGAGGGGCGGTCATGGCTCACGGATTGCGAAGAATCATGCTCCCGGCGCTCGTTGCCGCGTTGTGGGTGACCGCAGCAGCCGCCGACGACGGCAAGCTCACCCGCGCGCTTCGGGTCGAGCAGGCGGTGACCGCCAACCTGGTGCCGCTGAGCCCCGCCTACATCACGTCCAAGTGTCTCGTACCGTATCCGCTCTGCAAGCTCGCCTACGCGAGCGCCGCCCTGGTTTCGAGCTGGGAGCAGCTGCTCGTCGGCGGGGACGTGGACGGAGCCCAGAAGACCATCGGACGGGGCCTGGGCGGTCCGTGGGTCGTGCGGCCGGCGAACGTCTCCGGAGCCCCGCTGTGGAGCCTGCCGTTCCCGGCGCCGCTGGTCGCCTACTTCGTCACCGGACGCAACAACGAAGGCAGCATCGCCCTCGATCCGCTGCCGGCGACGCGCCGGCCCGACGGGGAGGCCGGCGACGTCCTTCCGCCGTGACGCGCCCTACTTCGCGGCGCCGCGCACCACTTTCGCCGACTGGATCACCACCGCCTCGACCGGAACGTTCTGGTGCGGCCCTTTCGACGTCGTCTTGACGCCTTCGATCTTCTTCACGACGTCCATGCCTTCGACGACCTTGCCGAAGACCGCATAGCCGACGCCGTCCTGCGCCTTGTCCTTGTTCAGGAAGGCGTTGTCCACGGTGTTGATGAAGAACTGGGACGTCGCACTGTCCGGTACCGACGTGCGCGCCATGGCCACCGAGCCTGCGGTGTTCGGCAGTCCGTTGCTGGATTCGTTCTTGATCGGCGGGCGCTGACCACTCTTGTCCCGCAGATCGGCGTCCATGCCGCCGCCCTGGATCATGAACCCGGGGATCACCCGGTGAAACACCGTGCCGTCGTAGTAGCCGGCCTGCACGTAGTCGAGAAAGTTCTTCACCGTGATCGGCGCCTTGTCGGGAAGCAGCTCGATCTTGATGTCGCCGAGCGTCGTCGTCAGTACCACCATTGGATTGCCCTTCCCTTCAGTTGTGGGCGCCGGATCTTCGGCCCGCACCGCCTGCGGGCCCACTCCGAGCGCCAGGATCATCGCCATCGCCAACGTCGCAACTCGTCTCATCGTCTCCTCCTCTCGTGCCTAGTGCAGGTGCGGCAGTGTCACCGTCGGAATCGTACGCCCGACGTCGCCGCGTGCCCAGACGCACCCGATCTGCGCCACCAAGACATCCACGCCGCGCCACGAGACGCGCAGGTCCCGTACCACGTCGGCCTCGTCGTGCTGCGCCACCAGCTCGGCGACCGCCGCCTGCAGCAGGTCGCCGCCCGCACGGTCGCCGTATGGCCACACGACCGCGCCGCAGGCCCGCGCCCGGGCTCCCGGCCGCAGCATTTTGAAGCCGGGCTCCTCGGCCGGAACCGGCACGAGCGGAATCGTCCCGCCGCCGAGCCCGCATCCCAAAAGGCCCGCGAGGGCCAGCACCGCCACCCGCTGCGCCATCGCGTACACCGGACGCCTGTGCGCCGCCACCACTGGTGCGCCCATCGGTCGGCCGTGGTATCTCGCGCGGAGTGCGAGCGCAAATTCGCGCGGCCCTTTCGTCTCTCCTGCTGGCGGCGGTGGTCGGCTGCACCGCTGCTTCCAGCGACGTCGACCCGCGCGAGCTGTCGCGCTACGTGCACCAGCTGAGCCTCTGGGCTCCGCAGGAAGCCGAAGTCGGTCGCGCCGTCCGGCGGATACTCGCGACCGAGTTCGCGGACGAAGCGGAGGTGCGCCGTCAGGTGGTCGAGAGCCGGCCCAGAGTCGAGGCGCAGCTGGAGAAGCTGCGAGCGTACAAACCGCGCGGCGCCGAGCTCGCGGACATCCATGCCTCGTACGTCGAAGCGTGGGAGGTCCTGAGTCGCGGCTACGACGACATCATCCGCGGCTTCGACGAAGGCGACCAAGCGACGCTCGGACGCGGCCGCCGGGCGCTGCTGGCCTGGCGCAACGCGCTACCGGCGACGGCGAAGCGCGTGCGGGAGCTCGGCGCCGCGACGGAACGACTGAGTTCGTTTAGTGTTTCTCCGACAGTGCCGCCCGTCCGACGGCTGCAGACGTAGGACGGGCGGTCCCCCCGGTCCTTCGGGTAGAGAGGGAAGTGACCAAACCACCCACTCAACCCATGGAGGATCGAGAATGACCGCCCAGTCGCACAGTACCAGAAGGAAGCTGTCCCTGCTCAAGCTCGCCGAGGAGCTCCAGAACGTCTCCAAGGCGTGCCGGATCATGGGCTACCACCGGGACTCGTTCTCCGAGATCCGCCGCGCCTTTCAGGTCGGCGGGGTCCAGGCGCTCGTCGAGGCCAAGCGCGGGCCGCGCCACCCGCATCCGAACCGTGTCAGCCCGGAGATCGAGGCCCGCATTCTCGACTACGCGCTCGCGTATCCGACCCACGGGGCGCAGCGGGTCGCCAATGAGCTGCGGCTCCAGGATGTCACCGTGAGCGCGTCCGGCGTCCGCGGGGTCTGGCTCCGCCACGACCTCGAGACGCGCACCAAGCGGCTGCTGCGCCTCGAGCAGACCGCGCAGGACGATACGATCGTGCTGTCCGCGACGCAGCTCGCGTTCTTGGAGCGGCACAGCGTCGATTTCCGCTGCCGGCACGTGGAGGCCAGCCGGCCGGGCGAACTGCTCAATCAGGACACGTTCTACTGGGGCACGCTCAAGGGCGTCGGCAAGGTCTACGTCCAGGTCGTCGTCGACGTGTTCTGCTCGCTCGCCTTCGCGAAGGTCTACAGCTCCAAGATGCCGGTGACGGCGTGCGAGCTCTTGTACGACCGCGTGCTGCCCTTCGATGAGCAACTCGGCGTGCCGGTCGGAGCCATCCTCACGGACAACGGCCGCGAATTCTGTGGCCGGGAAGAGCCGCATCCCTACGAGCTACTCTTGGCCATGGAAGGCATCGAGCATCGCACCACCCGGGTCCGCTCACCGCGGACGAACGGCTTCGTCGAGCGGATGAACCGGACGCTGCTCGACGAGTGCTTCCGCGTGCGCGGGCGCACGACGTGGTATCTCGAGATCGCGGAGATCCAGCGCGACCTCGACGCGTTTCTCGCGTACTCCAACCTCGACCGCAGCCATCAGGGCTACCGGCTGCGGGGTCGCACGCCGGCGCAGGCGCTCCGCGAGGCGCTCGGCGTGACCGA